>CAYMRB010000064.1:0-30433 GCA_964392615.1 uncultured Planctomycetia bacterium
TCCGACGCCGACTCCGACTCCGACACCGACACCGACTCCGACTCCGACTCCGACGCCGACTCCGACGCCGACTCCGACGCCGACACCGGGGTCGGAGGAGCCTCGACCACCCCCGCCCCGGTCGACGTCACCACCCGCGATGGGGACTCTCGCACGCCGCTCCATCTGGCGGTCCGATCCGCGTCGCTCGACGAGGTTCGCAAGCTCCTGGCGCACGAGGCGGACGTGAAGGCGATCGATCGCTTCGGTGCGACGGCGCTCGTGTACGCGGCGATCGGAGGCCAGCGAGACATCGCGGCGGCGCTTCTCGACGAAGGGGCCGCGGTCGATCGTGTCGACGGGAGTGCGCGGACAGCGCTGCATCACGCGGCGCAGCGGGGAGGCGTCGAGGTCGCGCGGCTGCTGCTGGAGCGCGGAGCGGATGTCGATCGTCAGGGCGGCAGTCTGTGCAAGGACTCGCCGCTCCATCAGGCGGCGAATCACGCGCAGCCGAAGGTCGTCGAGCTCCTGCTCGAGAAGGGCGCGAAACGCTTGGCGATGAACTGCGACGGTTTGCGACCGATCGAGACGGCGAAGCGGGCCGCGCAGCGCGCCGAGGCGGAGGAGAAGGCCGACTTCGACGCGGTCATCGAGCTGCTCGACAAGGACGAGTGATCAGGGAAGGTCTTCCGCTTCGGCCGTCGCGGGCTGCTTCTGCGGCGTGCCGGCGCCGGGGCGCGAGAATCGATCGACGAGGACCGTCCCGGTGCGATGCAGGCCCGGTCGCACGACGACGACGTAGCTGTCGTAGCCCGCGCTGACTCGCACGTTCGCCTGCATGCTGCCGCCGAGCGACACGTTGTGCGTGCCCTCGGGGAGCGCCAATCTGGCGACCTGAATCTGCGCTGGCAGGCAGGACCAGCTGCGCGTATCGGCCGACTCCGTCGCAGTCAGCGTCAGATTGGTCGCTGCCCCCGCCAGGAAGCCGACGACGTCGGCGGCCGCGTCGGCGCCGCGGTGGTCGCGACCACCGTCCTGCATGGCCTCGCGCACGCCGTACTCGACCGCGGCAGAGGCAGCCGCCTTCAGCGCGCGGCGCACCATCGCTCGCGCGATGATCCACGGCAGGTTCGCGTCGAGCTGCTCGCGCGCCGTGCGGTTCACGTCGAGGACGGTTCGCGTCTGCACGGGGCCGCGCCCGGCTGCGGAGATCGCGAGCGGCTGCGGCGCGATGTCGATCGCCTGGACTACCGGCACCGGCACCGGCGCCTGCACGAGCGCGGACGGCGTGTCCGCAGCGATCGCGATGCCGACGCCGGCGAGCCGCGTCGCCAACTCGGTCGGCAGCTGGTTCGTCTCGACGAGCCGGGGGCCCTGACCGGCGAGGTAGAAGACGTGCAGGACGCCCTCGCCCTGCGCCGCGAACTCGTTGTTCTGAATGCGCGCGATCGCCGCGTCGATCTCCGGATTCTCGCCGGCGTACTGCTTCGCGCGCTCATAGGACCGCAGCGCTTCGTCGGCAGCCAAGTTGAGCTCGTGGATCACGCCCTGCAAGTACGCGCCGAACGCGACGCGGCGGTACTTCTCGCGCGGTTTGTAGCCCTGGTCTTCGCCGAACGGCGAGCCGATGATTCGCTCCTGGATTTCGCCGATCTGCAGCGCGTATGCGAATGCGTCCCCGTCGCCGAGGAGGAGCGAGCAGATGGCGAGCATGCAGCGCGTCATCACGTGCTCGTAGTCGGCGCCGTGGTAGACGCGCGACGTGTCGTCGCGGATGGCCGACGCGACCTCGTCGAAGTAGTCCTCGACGTTGTGCGATAGGAGCGAGTCCATGTGGTCGCGTGATCGGCGCAGCCACAGAAGAGCGGCCTCCGGGTCCTCGCGCGCCAGGAGGAACATCGACTTCTCGAGCAGCAGCAGCCACGTGTCGTCGGAGCCGACGTCGATCGTGTCCTCACGGCCGTCCGAGCGCATCACGACGTCGTAGTCGACGCCGCTCTCCTCGGCGATCAGCGTATCGATGTCCTCGCGCGCCGAGATCAGGTCGCCGGCGATGTACGACGCGCGGAACGAATCGAGCCGCTCGGAGTAGCTCTGACAGCCGACGGCTCCGAGGCAGAGCAGCGCGAGCAGCCCTGCCGCGGAGGCGGGGCACCCATACGAACGACGGGCGGGATGGGCGATCACGGCGGCGCTCTCGATCGTTGGTTATCGCTCGTAACGCTTCGAGAACGTGCCCTGTTTCGAGGCCACCGTCTCGCCAGTGTTCGCGTTGACCATCTCGAGCGTCATCTGGTAGGTGCGGTCTCGAGTGTCGCTGAACGTGCCGGACGCCTCGCTAGTTTTCGATGTCACCCTGGCCCAGAGCAGGTAGTCGGGGATCTTGCCCTGCTTCGCGAGCACGCCCAGGAACGCTTCCTTGTACCGGGCGAGGAAGAGCTGTTCCGGGCTGCGGATGCCCGCCTCGCGCATCGCCGCCTTGACGAATTCATTGCTGATCAGGGTGTAGAGCTTCTCTTCCACGAGAATCGAGGCGATGTTGTCGTACAGCGCGTCGTGGAAGTCACGCAGCTCCTCGGCGCTCTTGTTCTGCAGACCGACAAAGGCGAGCGTCATCTTGCCCTGCGCGCGCGGCTCGGCGCGGTGCTCGGCGAGCAGCTCGGTCGTCGTCTTTCGGACCAGCGCGTCGTACGTCACCTGGCCGCCGCGCTCCGAGCCGACGACGAGCTCCTCGTCGTCGCCGAGGACACGACCGCGCGGCGCGCAGCCGACGAGCGTCCAGAGGCTGGCCGCGGCGAGAAGACAGGCGGTGAATCGGATCGTGTTGCGCATGGATCGCTCCATTCTCTTCGGGTTCTATCGATGTACTGCCCCCTGCTACCGGGAGAGCACGCCGCGTTCAAGGAGAATCCGTCGCACTTCCGGAGCGGGCGCGCCGAATGAGAACCCGGCGAGGCTCGCGATGCCGCCACCGGGCACGTACGCGGCGGTGAGCTCGCGCGAGTCGACCGCGACGACGCGGCCGTCCAGACCAAGGACAGGGCTGCCGCTCGTGCCGTCGGTCGTCCGCGCGGTGTACATGTAGCTCGGGCGGTCGCCATTGACCGACGGCACCGTCTCGCCGAGCGCGCTCAGGTTGCCAGGGGTGATAATCCAGCCTCGCGAGCCGGTCGGATGGCCGAGCACCGCGACTTCGGCGCCCACCTCGATGCGCGATGCGTCGGCGAGCTCGAACACGTGCACGCCGGAGGGCAGCCCGGCGACGCGGACGATCGCCACGTCCCAAAAATCGTTGCGGTCGACGACCTCGAAGGGCCCTGCGGTGCCGTCGGCGAGCACGACCGACGGGCTGGCGTTGCCGATGTCGCGGACGACGTGCGCGTTCGTGACGATATAGCCGTCGGCGCGCACCACGAAACCGGTGCCGCTGACGCCGTTCGATCCGGTCAGGCGCACGACGCCGCTGGCGACGCGTTGGTAGACGTCGTCCCAGCTCTCCTGCTCGACCGTCCGCAGCTGGACGATGCGTTGGAGGGGATACTCGACTCCGAGCTCCGAGCGCAACGCGGCGTTGAAGCGCCGGTCAAGGCGCGCGTAGGTCGTCGCGGCGAGACGCTCGCCGATGAGATCGTAGACCTTCGCCCGCAGCTGGAAGTGGTCGCCGAAGCGTTCGAGGCGCGGCGCGATGACGAGGGCGATGTCCATCGCGCGCATCGCGCGACGGGCGAGCAGACTGCGCGCCAGGCCGCCGGTGGCGAGCTCGCCCTCGACGAGTTGCGTGTCGGACCACTTCGTGAAGCCGAGGTCGTTGACGCGCACCTCGGTGGACAGTTTCGCGAGCACCTCCTGCGCGAGGCTTGACGACACGCTCATGCCGAAGCGCGCCGTGTCTGTCGCCAGCAGCGACTCGCGAAGCGTCTCGAGATACGCCTTGGCGGCCTGGAGGCCGTTGAAATCGATGTTGTCGAGCCGCATGGGGCGGGCGACGTCGAGCGGCGTGCCGTTTCTCTCGGCGTCGCGCATCCGAGCCGTGAACTCCGCGGCGAACACCGATTGCACGCCGCGCAGTCGGGCGATCGACCGCACGAAACGCGCCGTGTCGGTCGGCGGAATGTAGACGATGCCCTGGATGTCCGACGTGCCGATCGCGGCGAGCACGCGCTTCGCGAGGACTCGCGTCACGGCGTGGATCTCGCGGTCGAGGCTGCGTTCCGGCTCGGGAACGGGGAACTTGTCGCCCGGCTGCCACGTGCTGCTGCGCTCGGCCCAAAGCCAGTGATCGCGCGTCTCGAGCTGATCGCTGCGCAGCGCGAACTTCTCGGTCGCGACGATGTTGCGTCCGAAGAGGTCGAACGCGGTCAGGTCGATCGACAGCTGATCGAGACCGTCGCGGCCGAGGTTCTCGTCGCGCTTGATCGTTCCGAAGACGATCGTGTCGACGCCGAGCCGGTCGCCGTGGTCGGAGACCGACGCGAGCGAGTGGAGCGACACGCGGTCGACGTTGAGTTCGGTCAGACGGATCGCCATGCCGTTCGTCCCGAGAACGGTGCTCGTGAGACCGGCGGCCGTCACCTGCTTCGCGACGTCATCGGCGAGCCGCACGCCGAGCTCGGACACCCACGGCGCCGGCTTGCGCAAGTCGAACGTGACGAGCGGCAGACAACCGAGACTCGCGGTTGATGTTGCCGCGATCTGCGACGCGAACGCCTGGATGCGCGCGGGCACGGGATCCGGCGGCAGATCGCCGGGATCGACCGGCGCGGTCGCGTTCGGATTGCCGTCGACGTTCGGCAGGTGCTCCCGCGGGGCCGTGGCGATCGGCGTGCAGGCGGCAGCGAAAAGGGAGACCGTCACGGCGATCATTCGCAGGCGCATGGTTCCTCCAGGAGAACGGGCTTCTCGGTGTGATGGGATTTCGGCTAGGACGGCGCGACCGATCACCGCCTTCTCTTCGACGAGTCGAGTCGCTCGATGGGTTCGATCAGCTCGAGGGGTTGGCCGCGTTCGAAGTCTCCGCCCTCCTCGACGAGCGCATCGGAGAACTTCTCCATGACGCGTAGGACGCGCACGGTGCCGACGATGTCGCCCGGCATATCGCCGAGCTTGTCGCCCGTGGCCGGGTCGTGAATCGGACGGCTCTTCTCGCGCACGTGCCACCGGCTGCCGACCTGAACGCGGCGGTTTGCACCGCCGGTGATCAGGACGTTGCTGCCCTTGACCTCGGCGACAACCGGGTGCCACAGCTGGCGGCCGATACGATCGCAGATACCGTCGACCGCGGCGTCGAGCGCGCCTTGAAGCGCGTGGCCCAGCGGCGTCTGGAAGAACTGATGGCCGCCGATGCTGATGCCTCTGTACGTGCCGGCGAGCTCGATGTCGCCAGCGTACATGCTGCCGTCGACGACCTCGCTGTAGACGATCTCGCCCGACTCGATCTCGGTGACTTTGAGGTGGATGCTGACGATCGCCCAATTGCCGCCCCCGCCGACGCGAAACGATCCGACGCCAACGCCGAGGCCGCCCCGCGCTACGTGCGCGAAGTCCGTCACGACGCCCTTGACCAGATAGTGCACGCTCTTGAGGCGGTTCGGCGGAACGCGTTCCTCGGTGCGCGTCAGCCCGGACTGCTGCAGATCCTGCTCCGACAGAACCGCACCGAGGTCCTCGCGTTCGAGCACGCGGAACTGCCCCGTCTGATAGAGGGCGTCGGCGAGCAGCTCCGAGACACCGTCGCCGATACCGCCGCTGAGGTACGGGAACGTCGCCTGGCTCTGGAACGGCATGACGGCGACGTTCGGCTGGCGATACTTGTAGTTGTCGGTGGCGCAGCCGACGGCGACGAACAGCAGCAGAGCCGGTGTCAGGCGTCGAGTGGCGTGGAGCATTCTCTTCTCGCGAACCACTTCCTTAGTGCCGCCTTTCACAGATCCCTGCGCAATCGAACGGCCTCTCCGCCCCCTGGCTTCGTTGCGTTCAGTCGACTATGCGCCTCCGGCATGGACTCCTTCGCGCGCCTCGCCAGGGAACGGACCTGCTCGTTCGACTTGCACAGCTATCTGCGAAACACGGCACTTGGGGTTCCGCTCGGTGTGGAGGCGGAATTACTCCGCAGAATACCCGCGGGCCTCCACGGATGCACGACCGAAGAGACCCGCGGAGTATTCAATTCGGAGAGCCCGAGAATCGCGAGAACGACCGGCCCCGCCTACGGCAGGCTCGGCACCTCGGGTAGCGCCGGCGTGACGACGATGTTGCGGTACTCGACCTTGCCGTGGTCGCCCTGGAGCATCAGCGGGCCGGGATCGGACTCGAACGGCAGCAGCGCGCCGCCGGTGATGCCGCGCAGTTCCTGGTTGTCGATCAGCGTCTCTCCGTTGAGGACGACCGTCAGGAAGCGTCCGATCAGCGTGATCTCGTACTTCTGCCAGGTGCCCGGCGCACCGCTCGCGTTCTTCTCCGGACGGATGCGGCTGTAGACGGCGCCGTTGCCGTGGGGCCGGGCGATGCGCTTGGCGGGGTCTTCGTTCCAATCGTCGAGGATCTGGACCTCGTAGCGTCCGCGCAGGTACACGCCGCTGTTCGAACGGTGCTTGCCGTCTCGATTGACGCGGTACTCGAGCGTCAGCTTGAAGTCGTCGAACTCGGCTTCGGAGACGATGTCGACATCCGGCGGCGCGTTCGTCAGCACGCCGTCCGTCACGGTCCAACCAAAGCGGCGCGATCCATCGCGCGGTCGCCAGCCCGCCGTCGAGTCCTGCGCGAGGAGCCCGATGGGACGACCCCAGCTGCGCTTGCGCGCCCCGGTGACGCCGAGCGTGCCCGAGCCGTCGGGAAGCTCGAGCGCGCCGACGATGCGGTCGCCGCGGATCTCGGCGGCGAACGGGTAGTCGCGCAGGTCGCCGAAGTCATCGGGTGCGACGAAGGTGAGGCGGATCTTGCGGCCGTCGACCTTGACGTCCTTGACGCGCACAGGTTCGCCATCGCCATCGAACGCGTGAGCATCCACGCGGCCGAAGCCCCAATCGGCCAGCATCAAGCGTCCGGTCGTTTCGCCATCGTCGCCTTCGAGGCGCCAGCTGCCGGTCAACTCCACGTCCTCCTTGCCCGGCAAGCCGGTGACGTTGAAGCGCGTGCCGTTCTTCTGGTCCTGGTAGCCCTCGATGACGTTGCCGCGGCGGCGCAGGATGATCGGTTGGCCGCGTTGAATGACGAGGTCCCCCTCGTCGGAGACACTGATCGCGCCGGGTTTCTCGATGACCGCGACGCTCCCCCAGCGCCAGACGAGTTCGCCGCGAAGCCCGCCGTCAGCCTCTTCGACGAGCAACGCTCCGGAGCGGAACGTCGAGTTCGTGCCGTGGATCAGCAGCTCCCACTTGCCGATATAGTCGGCGGCACTCGGCGGATCTGCACGCAGCGTATCGACCGAGACGAGGAATGAAACGACGAGAATCGAGATGCGGACAACGGCTCTCGCTGCGGGCATGACAGCTCCTGTCGAACGGGTTGTAGCGAAGGGGGGTCAGCAGCCCGTTGAAGAAGACAATTCGGCGCGATGGCGGCCATGCACCACATTGCCTGCGTTCTGGCGCCTCGATCCTGGACGAAATGACTCGCCCTCGCGCTCGAAGCCCTTCTTCAACGGACTGCTGGGCCGCGGCGCGGCCCAGGAACTTCTCAGCGTAGCACGTCAGCGTCGCTTGACGAAGAACGAGCCCGTTCCCGGTGTCAGCGAGACCTGAAGGCGTTGGATCTGCCACAGGACGTTCGCGTAGCGTCCGTTTCGAGCGAGAGTCTCCGCCCGACCGAGCTGCTTTCGCGCGTCGTTGGCATCGGCGTGCTGACCGGTCCGGATCGACCTGAGCGTCAGCTTGGCACCGAGCACGAGCAGGCGGCATTCCCAGTAGTGCAGCTGGAGCTTGCGGGCGAGGTAGAGGCCTTCCTCGACGTAGCAGAACGCCGTCGTCAGCTCCTCCCTCGCGATGAGCCAGTCGCCATAGTTCGTGAACAAGCGGATCATGTCGCGCTCGCTCGTCACGGAAAGGAAGAGCTCCTTCGCGCGATCGAACAGCAGTGCGGCGCGGACGTCGTCGTTCTCTCCGGCCGCGATACGCGCTTCGAGCAGCAGTGCTCGCCCGCGGCTCAGAGGCAGCGAGTAGCGTCGCGCGACCTCGTCCAGGCGCTTCGCGACCGAGATCGTCTTGTCCCGGTTGCCGAGTTGCAGGTGCGTGACACCGAGGTGTTCGAGAAACCTGGCCTCATGGAGCGGCATGCGGTTCTCGCGTGCGACGCTGAGCGCCTCCTCTGCGAGCGCGTGCAAGCTGCTGTAGTCGCCCTTGTGGCGGTGGATCTGACAGCGAAGGTCGAGCCCCTTGAGGTACGAGCGCGGCTGCGAAGGCGTCGTCGGGAAAGTCTCGGCGACGATCTTCTCGGCGGTCTCGAGGTCGCCGACGTCGAGCGCCATGCGAGCTTCGATCATGCGCCACTCGGCTTCGCCGAGCGGGCTGCCCAGCTCCTTCGCGAGCTTCTGCGCTTCCTCGAGCGTCCTCTTCGCGTCCTCGTATTCGCCGGTGGTTCGAAGCGCCTCCGACAGGAGGTTGAGAGCCTTGAGAAGGGCCACGCGGTCTCCCGTGTGGCGCGACAGCTCCACGGCTCGGAACAAGACCTGGGATGCTTCCCGAAACCGACCGAGGAAGAGCGCGAGGCCGCCGAGGTCCGACAGCGCGGCAGCTTCGGCGTCGCGCATGCCCATCTTGCCGCGTAGCTCGATCGAGCAGAGCAGCACGGCGCGCGCCTCCGAGAAGCGGTCGAGGTACTTGTAGTACCGCGACAGCTCGTAGAGGGCTGCCTCTCGCGATGTCGAATCCTTCTCGTCGTCGAAGATGACCAGCGCTTCCTTGCAGGTCATCGCTGCCGCGGAGAGATCGCCGAGCGCGAAGTAGTTCTCCGCGAGGAGAGACAGGCAGCGCGCGAGAGTCCGGCTGTCACCGCCGCGTGATACGAGCGAGCGAGCCGTCTGGCAGTCCTTGCTGCTCTCGTCGTAGTCTCCCTGCACGAAGCGCAGTCGGGCGCGCGCCAGCGTCGCGATCGCCCTCTGGCCGCGCTTGTATGTGTCCGCGGAGTCGCGGGTCAAGGCGAGCGCGGACGTGATCCAGTCGAGCGCATCTTCGAATTCGCCCATCCGCGTGCACAGTTCCGCGAGATCGGTGTACGTCTGGGCGAGGAGCTGCTCCGGGACGTCGGCCCTGGACTCTCGGACGAGCGCGGCCAGAATGCGGTGCGCTTCCTCGTGTCGACCGACGAGCGCCAACAGGTGAGCCAGCTCGTGGCGTTTCGAAGGCGCGAAAATCTGCCCCTTGCGCTTCGCGAGAGCGAGCTCGTCGACGTGCATGCGCAGCGCCCGGTCGACCCGGAACTCCTTGACGAATTTCCGGGCTGCGAGATCGCAGTAGTGCGACGCCTGCTCGAGATCCTCCGCGAGCAGGAAGTGGCGCGCCAGATTCTCCGGCGACGCTTGGCCGACCTCGGGGCACTCGTTGCGGGTGAGGACTCCCGCTCGCCGGTGGAACGTGGCTCGTTGTTCGCGAGGCACGCGGTTGTACAGGAGGTTCTGCGCCGTCTCGTAGCGAAAGGCGTAGCGATCTTCGCCCCCCGGCAGTGCACGGAGCACGCGATGCTCGAGAAGCGGCTCGAGCGCCGTGCGGATCGTCTCGACATCGAGCCGTGCGAAGACCGCGGCCAGGTCGAGGGTGGTTCCGTCGCCGAGGTATGCGTAGGCGACACCGAGGCACAGGGATTCCTTCGACAACCCGGTGATCGAGGCCTCCAGCTCTTGGCGCAAGCTGGCCGGGAACCGGCTTCCCTTGGCGCCGGGCGGTATCGTCCAGCCGGACACGGTTCGCTGCAGAACGTCGCCACTCGACAGGCGGTCCAGGATCTCGACGACAGCCTGAGGATTGCCGTCGCTGTCCGTCGCGATTCTCCGGACGACCGTCTCCCGAAGGTCATGTCCTGCCAGGAGGGTATCGATCAGGCGTTGCGTCTCGCGGTGGTCCAGTCTTTCGAGACTCAGCGTGGCAACATGGTCGCTGGCTGCGAGGGTCGAGATGAACTTCGCCGCCGCCGTGCCCGGATCGAGGCCGTCCTCCATGATCCATGCCGAGAGAAAGAGGCGTCCGTCCGGCGCGGTCACCGACTGCCGGTGCTCGACGATGCACTCGACAAGGGCGACGAGTGCGGGGCTGGCACGTTCGAGGTGATCGATGTGAATCACCAGCGGCTGGTCGAGGCTGACGTAGAGCAAGTAGTTGACGAGCTTCGCCAGCGACTCCTTGAGCGCGGGCCCGTCGTCCGGTTCGGGGAGTTCGAGGCGTGACCGCAACAACGCGCCAGCGACATCGAGCTGGTGGTGTCGCGTCGAGATGGAGCGCTCGACGCTGACGAGCTCGCGCAGCAGATTCTCGAAGTCCCCGTGCTTCGAGGCGTTCTTCTGCTCGCGCTCTCCGCCCCCCTCGACGCGCAGGAACTCGCCGCCGTTGATTTGCACGAGGCTCTTGAATCCCTGCACGAGGGCCTCGTTTCCGATGCCCTTCTCGCCGCGGAGGAACACGGCGCGTTTCGAGACCAAGCTCGCGGGCCTCTTCATGTCGAGGAAGGGAACGTAGCCCCGATTCGAGCACAGGATCTCCTCTGCGGATCTCGAGCGCTCGGAACCGTTCCTCTTCCAACCGCCAATGCATGCGCTGAAGAGCGCTCTCGCGTGTCGCTGGTGTGAGTCGACGCGCGGCGTCGCGAAGTACGCAGCGGCGGTGTCGGGCGTTTCGAGTGGAATGCCGCCCGGAGCGATGTCGCTGAGCCTCGCGATGACCTCGGCAGCGCTGCGCGGTCGGCGCGCTGGTGTCTTCTCGAGGAGCTGCATGATGAGATCGTCGAGACGAGGATCGAGGCCGTTGACGTAGTCACCCGGCGGACGCGGCATCTCCTCGAGCTGACTCTTGAGAATCGATAGTTGAGTCGTGCAATCGAAGAGAGGCCGTTGCGCGCACAGTACCCACAGCACCGCGCCGAGCGAGTACAGGTCCGTGCGCCGATCGATCTGAGAACCGGTGATGACCTCGGGCGGGATATAGCACAGCGTCCCCATGACGTTCCTGCCGACGAAGTCCTTCTCCTGTCGGACGAGGCCGAAGTCGATGCGCTTCGTCTGCGCGGGCGAGCCGGTCGCAGGGTTCGCGGGCTCGACGAGGATGTTCTCGGGTTTCAGGTCGCCGTGGACGATGCCCCGGGAGTGGACGAACTCGAGGGCTCGGAGGATCTGCGCGACGAGGTCGAGAAGTTGCCGCGTGCCGTCTTCGGTCGCGATGTCGAGGCTGCGGAAATGTTGCGACAGCTCGAGGCCATCGACCCAGGCCGAGGTGAAGAAGAAGTCGGAGCCGCGGAAGTCGCGACCGAAGTCGTAAACCTCCGCGATTCCCGGATGTCGCAGGAGGCTGAGGACGAGGAACTCGTTCTGGAGCGTCTCTCGCGTCGTCGCATCGACGGACCGGGCGTGAAGACGCTTGAGCGCCAGGCGACGACGGTCGCGAAGCAGGTCCTCGACGAGATACACCGTGCCGAGGCCTCCTGTGCCCAGCTCGCGGATAATCTCGTAGCGCCCGTTGACGGTCGTCGGCGGATCGCGCTCGCTATCGGCGGCCGAGTGCGCAGTGCCGTCCGCGGACAGACGGGTCGTGTTCGATGGATCCATGCGGCCCCTCTCGAGTCCTGCCCGAAAACCCACTGAAGAGTAAATCGGGGAACGCGAGCTGTCGAAAGGGGCGGAAGGGCAGAGGATTATCAGCCCGTCGAGGAAGCGGCTGCCCGCCCGCGATGTCCAGCCATACGGCGGCTACCGCGTCGGACGAACGGTCGAGGCGGGCACGATCCAATTCACGCGCGTGCGTAGTCGGCGACCTCGACCGGCCGCGTGAAGCGCAGCGCGTAGCGACCGTCTTCGTCGTGGCGCACGACCTCGGCTTCGAGCGATTCCGCCTCCGGCAGACTCAGGACGACGTCCTGACCGCTCTCGAGCAGCCCCTCGGTCGACACGAGAGCGCCGGTCGAGCTCAAGTCGTGTACGAGAGCATCGAGGATAGCTCCCTGCCGTACGAGCGACGCGCGGATTTCGACGCCGCGTCGACGGGATTCTCGGCGCTCCTCGAGCCGCTCGACGCGCCCATCGAGGTGCACCTTGACGACGTCGCCCGTCTCGATCGTGTCGAACACTCCCTCGACGCCGACGACGGCCGTGACGTTGTACTCGCGAGCGACGATGGCGGCGTGGCTCAGCCGACCGCCGACTTCCGTCACGACAGCTCCGGCGCGTGCGAAGAGCGGTGTCCACGTGGGATCCGTGAAGCGTGCGACCAGTATCTCGCCGTCGCGGAAGCGGTCGATCTCATCCGACGATCGAACGACGCGCGCGCGTCCGACCGCCTCGTGATCGCCGGCGACCAGCATGCCGCCGAGGGAGCCGTCCGCACCGACAGCAGCGCGGCGAGCGCCGCCGACTCGACACGTGTCTCCGACGACTTCGAGCGACTCGAGGTCGCGGCGGGTCAAGCGCGTCGGCAAGTGCACGCCATCGAAGATCGCCGCCAGCTTCTGGCGTTCCTCCATGCGCGTCGCGAGCGATTGACGGCCCGCGGCGGTCTTCAGCTCGACGATCTCGTCGATTTCGACGTTGAAGATCGCGCCCTCGAGTCCGAGGCGTCGATCGATCTCGAGAAGTACGCGGCGCAGCAGCGCGAGCTCGCGCAGGCAGTGGTGCTTGGCCTCTTCCTTGAGCGCCTGGAATTCGCGAGCGCGTTCCACGACGAGGGCCAGCATCTTGTTTCGCGGCAGGTCGGCGCTGCGCGAGTCGGTATCCGTGGCCCCGGAGGTCGCCGCGCGCGCCACGAGTTCGTCGACGAGTTCGTCCTGTTCGTAGTATCGCGGTGCGGCCAGCTCCCAATCGTGCGGCGCGCGGTGTCCGAAGACCGCGACGAACTCGCTGCGCTCGCGGCGTCCCTCGTTGATCTCAGGAAGCAGCGACATCGCGCGGTGAACGACCGTCTCCGGCATGTGAGCGAGGTACTCGGCCGCCGCCAGCCCGGCCTTCTCCAGCCGTCGCGTCGCGGCCTTCACGTGGAAGTCCGCGGCGACGTTGACGCGTTCTGCCTCGACGTAGGTCGACTCGATGAACTGACGACACCACTCGTCGAAGAGGTCGATGAGATCATCGCGATCCAACCGCGACAGATCGATCGCCTCGCGGCGGCGGCTGTCGCGCAGGAAGTTCGGAAGGAACTCGTCGCGGAACTCGTCTCGCAGCGCATCTGCGCCACGTGCGAGGCGGAAGGTCGCCGTCGCACCAGGGCCCTTCCTGATGGCGCGCGCTTCCTGGACGCGATTGACGTACAGCGCGCCGAAGACCGCTTCGACGACGGGCGGGCCATCCTCCGTCGCAGCGTACGGAATGCCGAGATCGCGGCACGCGATCTCCGCGCTGCCGTCCGCACCCCAGAGCGCTCGCATCAGCGACAGGCTGAGCGGAGTCGGGCGGGGGAGGAGCTCCGAGAGCTCGTTCTGCTCGAAGACGACCGCCTCGCTGCGAGCCGAGCTCGCGGTCGCCGCGCGCAGGAGACGCCGGCGTTCGGTTTCGAAGAGGTGTCGGTGCCCCTGCGCGTTCGCCGACCGCGTCGTCGACGACGCGGTGATATCGCGCGTCTGGAGAAGCAGGAAGCGGCCACCGGCGTAAGCCCACTCGATGTCCTGCGGTTTGCCGTAGAGATCCTCGACGCGTCGGGCCATCGCGATCAGGGGCTCGAGGTCGATCGGTGGGGCCGTCTCGTCGAGCGGCTTGCCCGTGAAGCGACCGAAGCGATAGCCCTCGGGCGTCGCTGCGCCGCTGACGAGAGCCTCTCCGAGCCCCTCGACCATCTCGACGAGGAGGCTGCCGGTTTCGCCGGGATGCTCCGTGAACAGCACGCCGGCGTACTGCGCGGGCACCATCTCCTGAACGAGCACGCCGCCGGTCTCGGCGTCGGCGCTGTACGCGGCGACGCGCGTCGAGCGCAGGGACTGGTAGACCTCCTCCAGCGCAGGCACGAGCCCGTCTCGATCGACATCGAGCTTTGACTCGAAGATGCCGGCGTAGCTCTGGTCCTCACCGTCTTCGTTGAGACCCGAGCTGCGCACCGCGACACGATCGGCACTCAGCCGCTGCCACGCGCGGTCGAGATCGCGCCGCTGGCGATCCGTGAGCTCGAGCCGATCGTCGCTGCCATCGAACAGCTGCGCCGTGACGACGAAGCCGTCGGGCACCGGGAAGCCGGCCGTCTTGAGCTGTGCCAGCTTCAGCGCCTTGTTGCCGCCGCCGGGTACACGGTGAGCGAGCGAGAGCGGCGCGACGGCGCGCGCCGGCAGCGGCTCCGGCTCGAGAACGCGTTCGCGCCAGCTCTCCCGGCGCGCCAGCCAGAAACGGACCGCGCGGTTCTGGACCATCATGAAGCCGACGCTGAGCACGAGGTAAAATGACAACGCCGCGGGAAGCTGGAAGGTGATCCAGAAAAGCGCGACGGCCGCAGCTGCGTGCAGCCCGCGACGCAACCAGCTTCGACGCGCGGCGTTGATTTCGAGGTGGGTCAGGACGATGGCCCCGAGGAGGGCCGGCAGGACGCCGAACGGATCGGCCTGCGCGAGCCTCTCGATCCAGAGGAATCCGTCGGTGCTGCCCGCGGCGACGGAGGACACCGCGCCGAAGAACACGATGAACAGGACGAGCTGGACGAGCGAGCCGACCAGGTTGCGCCCCGGCGTCAGGCGCGCTTCTCGCTGCAGCGCGAGAACGGCGCGCGAGCTGCGCGCTGCGTCGGTCGTGCGCGAGCGAATCGCCGCGATCTGCGGGGCGAGCTGCCGCGTCACGTACTGATCGCGCTCGTTCTTCAGAGTGAACGGGACGAGCAGCGCGCGCAGCAGAAACACGGCTGCGGCGATCGCGATCGCGAGGTGACCGAACCAACCTTCGAACGCGCGCAGGAGGCCCTGCAAGGGGCGAGACAGGAATCCGAAGACGCCCGAGTTGTTCGCTGCGACGAACTCCGCGACGTGCGGCCGCGGCGTCTTGGCGACGAAGTACTCGTGCGGCACCGTGTAGCGGCCGAGGAATTCGTAGCCCCGCCGATGCAGCCGCAGCCCGAGGATGAGTCCGTAGAACGAGCTGCGCTTGTCGTAGCTCGGTGCGATGATCGGCCGTTGCGGCAGCGCGTCGAGCAGCGCGTCCATCTCGCCCGTCTCGAGCTTGCGCAGCGGGATGTTGATCGCGTTCGGCAGGTGGAACCGCGCGTAGTCGCCCTCGTAGCGCACGTCGACGAAGACCGCGTCGCGCTCGACGATCAGACGCTCGACGTCTGCAGTGTCGAGCAACACGTCCTTTCCGGGGTATTGCGGCAGACAGCGGAGCGCGTCGGGATCACGGGACGACGCCAGGTCGAGCGGCCGGTCTTCGACGATCCACTTCTCGTAGCCGCCGACCATGAACCAGCATTCGATGCCTTGCGCCGTGAACTCCTCGCAGAGTTCGGAGCTCCGGTTGCCCGAGTAGCACACGAGGATGACGTTCTCCGCCGAGTCCTCGAGCTCCCGCGATCGTCTGCGCAGATCGGGGTAGCGCACCTGTCGTGCGCCATCGATGCGGCCCATCTCGACTTCTTCCGGCTCGCGAACGTCGACGATCGCGACGATCTTCCGGTCCGGATTCGCGGCCTGCTCGGAAACGAGGGTGCCGACGCGTTCCGTCGTCAGGCCCCTCGCGTGCTCCTGTTGGCCGCTGAACGAGAGTGTCTTCAGAGACGTATCGCCGACTTGGACGCCATTCTCCTTGGACGAGCGCACCAGGTTTCGGCGCAGGCGCTCCGCGCGCTCATCGACGCCGCGGGAGTACTGCAGCGCGTTCGCTCCCAGAGACGCGAGCAGCAGCACGACCACGATGCGCAGCGGCCACCGCAGGGACGCGCTGGAGCCGGACTGGCGGCCGCGCCGGCGGCGCGACCACGCGACGCTGCCGAGGGCGACTGTCAGGAGGCCGAGTACCTGTGCGGCGCTCGCGAAGAGACCGATCACGACGTCGGGAGAGGGAATCGCCCACAACGGAGAGGACGTGATCAGGATGATCGCGGTTGCGGCCGCCACGCTGAAGGCATCGAGACGGGTGTGATCGCGAACATGGCGGCATTCAGCGCCGGTTGCGGGCCTGCTGGTTCTCGGCATACGGCTCCCTTGCACAGGAGGACTCCCCGGGCGGCATTCCGTCCGAGTCCTGTTTCCTCGTCAGCACCACACGCGCGCCGGGTCGACCCTCCCGGCCACGTCGGACCCCGTTCCGGAGCGCACGCGGCAGGGAGTTGGCCCTCCAACGACGCTACGCGGTCGGCCGGTCCCCATCACCGGACACGGGATCTCCGCGTCCGATAGTCTGTGTTCGCGAGGGCGCGAAACGTTCCCAAGAAAATGACGAGAACGTGAACGGGGCCGATAATTCGACCCGCTCGGGGGTGGTCGATCGTGCCGTGCGCGTGGTGATATCCGCGAAGGAGGTCGTCGCGGGTCAACCCTCCATGCGCGCCCGCAGGCGCCGCAGCCCCTTGTACTTCGCGTCGCTGACGCGACCGGCATCGAGCCCCGTCTCCCGCGAGATCTCCGCGATCGACGCGCCGCGGCTCCAGCGCGTCAGCACGTCGCGCTGGCGCGAGGACAGCGTCTCGAGCGCCGCTCGGACGGCGACCGTGCGATCGTCGACGGCGGCGGACGTCGCCCCGTTTGGCGACGAGCGGTCACAGCCGGTCGGCGGCGCCTGGGTCACGGCGACTGCGTCCTCGGCGAGGGGCCGGCTCTTTGGCGCGCGCCGCCAGCGCTGCGCGACACACCAGATCGACCGGTTGAGCTCGCGGCGCTCCTCCGACTCCGGAGCGTCCAGCGCGGTCCGCCACGTCTCCTGCGGGAGTCTGCCGAGAAGCTCGACGAACGCGTCCTGCGTCAGGTCGTGCCATTCCGAGTCGGGGACGCGCGCGTTGCGCCAGCTCGTGGTGCAGTACCGCTCGATCTGCGCCAGGGTGTGGCGCTCGGCGATACAGGACTCCAGGCTGCCGGCGAGGATCTCGGTTCCGACGCTGGCGGCGAGCACGGCCGCGCAGGCGGCGAGGGGGAAGCGGTGGGGGCGGGACATGTCTGCGAAGCTCTCCGGACTGGGACGGGGATCGCGCCGAGCGCGGGTCGCTATTCCCTACGGACCGGTCGACCGGCCGATCTCGCCCGTATTCTGGGCGCCTATCGGTAGATCGCGAGCCGGAGCCCCGGATTTCCTGCCGCGGAGCGGAGTTGTGGCCGCCCGCCGCGCTACTTGCAGTAGCGCCCGAGCCAGTCGAAGAACACCCGGTGCCACAGCACGCCGTTCTGCGGCGACAGCACCCAGTGGCCCTCGTTCGGGTAGTACAGGAAGCGGGACGGCACGCCCTCGATCTGCGCGGCCGTGAACGCCTCCATGCCCTGCGTGACCGGCACGCGGAAGTCCTTCTCGCCGTGGATCACGAGGAGCGGCGTCTTCCAGTTGCGCACGAAGCGGTGGGGCGAGAAGCGATCGTAGTCGCGCTGGGCGCGCTCGCTCCGCCAGTACGGGCCGCCGAGGTCCCAGTTGGGGAAGAACAGCTCTTCGGTCGAGCCGTACTTCGATTCGAGGTTGAACACGCCGCAGTGCGCGACCATGGCGGCGAACCGCTGCTCGGCGTTGCCCATCAGCCAGTACACCGTGTAGCCGCCGAAACTGGCGCCGATCGCCGCGACGCGCTGCGGGTCGACGTACCGCTCGGTCAGCATGTCGTCGTGCGCGCTCAGGATGTCCTGCATCGCCTGGCCGCCCCAATCGCCGCTGATCTGGTCGTTCCACTCGCGGCCGAAGCCGGGCAGTCCGCGGCGGTTCACGGCGAGAACGACGTAGTCCTGCGCGGCCATCAGGTGGAAGTTCCAGCGGAACGAGAACCACTGGCCGATTTGACCCTGCGGTCCACCCTGGCAGTAGGTCAGCATCGGCCACCGCTTCGACCGATCGAAGCCCGGCGGGAAGATGACCCAGCAGTGGATCGACGCGCCGTCGCTCGCGCGCACCCAGCGCTCCTCGATGCGCGGTAGATCGAGCGTCCCGTAGATCCGGTCGTTGACGCGGGTCAGCGGCTCGCCCTCGCCGCCGGTGGCCGTCGACACGGTGACGAGCTCGTACGGTCGCAGCATGCTCATGCGCGCCGCGACGAGCGTGCCGCCGTCCGCCGCGATGTCGCGGAGGCTGAAGTTGTAGCGGCCGGATGTGACGCGATCCGCGCCCTGCCGACCGAGCGTGACGCGGAAGACCTGCGTCGTGCCGCGATCCTCCGACGTGAAGTAGACGGCCGTCGAGTCCGGCGCCCACGTCGGAGCATGGGCGGTGCGATCGAGGCCGACGGTGATCTCCTCGACCGTGCCGCGCGCGCGGTCGAACAGCAGGATGCGGTTGCGATCCGATTCGAACCCGGCGCGTTCCATCGACAGGAAGGAGATGAAGCGACCATCGGGGGAGTAGCGCGGATCCGTGTCGTATCCCTTGCGTCCGGTCGTGATGCAGCGCGTCCGGCGGCCTCCGTCGTCGTCCGCGTCGATCGGCACGAGGAAGATGCCGCTGTCGGTCGACTCCGCCGGATTGTTGACGAGCTTCGCGGTGTACGCGAGCTCGCGACCGTCGGGCGACCACGCGTAGTGCCCGTTGCCGCCGAACGGGGGCAGCGGACAGTCGGCGCGCAGCCCCTCCATCAGATCGGTGACGTCGCCGGCCTTGCCACCGGCGACGAGTGGCGCGACGCACAGGTGGCTGTACGCGTAGTCGTGCCACGCGTCCCAATGGCGATAGAAGAGCGAGTCGATAATGCGTGCGTCGGCCTTCGGCAGGTCCTCGTAGAGCTCGTTGACCGTCAGGTCGAGCTTGACGTCACGCGTGAACGCGATGTGCTCGCCGGTCGGCGACACGCGCAGATTCGCGACTCCGCCGTCGATCGACGTGACCTGGCGCAGATCCGTGCCGTCGAGCCGGCACGAGAACACCTGCCCCTTCACATCGTCGCGCGTGCCGATGAGGAAGAGCCGCGCACCCTGCTGTGTCGTCGCCCACTGGACGTCGCCCGCGGCGTCGAGATCGAGGATCTTGCGCGCGGCGCGTCTGGCGATCGCGACCACCCAGACCTCGCTGCGGCCCTTGTTCTCCGCAAGGTCGTAGCGTCGGACGGTGAACGCGACGCTCGCGCCGTCGGGCGAAAGCGCGCCGCCGCCGACCCTGCCAAGTCGCCACAGGAGCTCCGGACTCATGCGCTCCGTGGTTGGCTCGACGCCTCGAGGGAGGGCGGGCTCCGCGGCCAGTACGGGCGCGAGCAGCGCGAGCACGAGGGTCATGACCATCGACGAGGCCGGCGTGGTGGATCGCATCGGGGGAAGTCTCCTGATTCCTCGTAGGCAGTCCGTTGAGAAGCCCTCTCAGCGGGCTGCTGGACGTTCCCTTCATCGGCGAATCGGCCCGCCGTGTCCACCTCACGATCGCGCCGTTATCAGCCCTTTTTCGCCAGGGTTGCGACTCGATTGGGCGATGTTCGGGATCCGTGACTGCCTTTTCGGGTAACCGCCCACAACGTAAGAAACACCGTCCGTCGCCGGCGCCGGCACTTTTTTTCGGTTTTTCGCGATCGGCGTCGACTGGCATAATGGCGCCGAGAGAGCAACGGAGAGGATGTCTCCCGCCGCTGGCTCGCTCGACCGGCCAGCATGCACTTCGTCCGATGAAGCCAGAACACTCCGATTTCGCCGATCCGAGCGTCTTCGAACGCCACCAGAACTACCTGCGTCTCCACGCGCAGGTGCAGATCGCTGCACGCTATCAGGCGAAGATCGATCCATCGGACATCGTGCAGCAGACTCTCGTCAAGGCGTACCGTCACCGGGACAAGCTCGATGGCCGGACCGAGCCGGAGGTCCGGGCGTATCTGCTGGAGGTCCTGCGGACGATCCTGATCAACGAGATCCGTCACTTCCGTCGCGCCATGCGCGACGTCGGTCGCGAGCAGCCCCTCGCCGTCGGCGAGGCGTCGTCCGTCTGTCTCGACCGCTGGCTGCAGGCGCGCTGCCCGTCGCCGAGCCATGTCGCGTCCGTCGAGGAGCTCAGCGGTCGCGTCGTCGCGGCGCTGCGAGTGCTCGACCCGGAGGAGCGCGCGGTCGTCGTGCTGAAGTACTGGCACGAGATGACTCTCGAGGCGATCGGCATCGTACTCGAGCGCAACGCGACCTTCGCCGCCCGGCGTCTGGCGAGTGCGCTCAGGAGGCTGCGCGGCGTCGCGGGACTCGACGCATTAGGGGCGGGCTGACGCGGTGGGTGAGGGCGACTCCGAACGGCCGTTCGACGAAACGTCGGCTGCGTCCGACGGCGCGGAAGGCGGCTCTCGCCTCGACGAGGCGATTCTCGCGTTCATGACCATCGTCGAGTCCGGCGCCGAGCCGGATCGCGACGAGTTGCTGTCGCGGTACGCCGACGTCGCGGATGAGCTCGCGGCGTTCATCGACGATCACGAGAGCATGCAGCGGCTCAGCGAGGCGGTCTCCGCCGAGACGATCGCCGACGATCGCAACGCCGCGCGCCCGCCCCCCGAGGTCCCCGGCTACGAGGTCCTCGACGAGATCGGCCGCGGCGGCATGGGGGTCGTCTACCGCGTCCGCGATCTGCAGTTGAACCGCACGGTCGCGATGAAGATGAGTCTGGCGGGAGAGCTCGCCGACGACGCGGACGTGTTTCGCTTCCGCTTCGAGGCGGAGGCGGCCGCTCGGCTTCAGCACGACCACATCGTGCCGATCTACGAGCTCGGGCAGGCCGGAGGGCGTGACTTCTTCACGATGCGGCTCTTTTCGGGCGGCAGCCTGGCCGACGCGATCGGCGACTTCCTCGGGAAGCCTCGAGACGCTGCCGAGCTCGCCATCAAGGTCGCGCGCGCGGTGCATTTTGCGCACCAGAAAAACGTGCTCCACCGCGATCTGAAGCCGAGCAACATCTTCCTCGATGATTCCGGCGAGCCGTACGTCGGCGATTTCGGTCTCGCCAAGTCGTTCGGTGAGGATCGCGGCTGGACGCAGAGCGGCGCCATACTCGGTAGCCTGAGCTATCTCGCGCCCGAGCAGGCCAGCGGCGAGGCGGGGTCTGTCGCCGCGATGACGTCGGACGTGTACGGCCTCGGCGCGATCCTCTATCAGTTGCTGACGGGGCAGTCGCCGTTCGCGGGGCTCAGTCCCGCCGACGCGTTGCGCGCCGTCGCCGAGCTCGACGTGACACCGCCGAGGGTCTTGCGGCCGGGCGTGCCGAATGACCTCGAGACGATCAGTCTCAAGTGTCTGCGGAAGAAGCCGGAGCGCCGCTACGCCGACGCCGAATCCCTCGCCGAGGATCTCGAGCGGTACCTGCGCGACGAGCCGATCGTCGCGCGACCGATCTCACGCCCCGAGCGGGCGTACAAATGGTGTCGCCGTCACCCCGCCATAGCATGGTCGACCACCGTAGTGATCGCGGCGTTCGTGACCGTCTTCGCGTTGACGGTGTTCTACAACCAGCGGCTTCGGACGCGTGCGGCGGAGCTGTCGCGAACGCTGTACGCGGCGCGCATGGAGCGCGGGTTCATAGCGTTCGACGACGCGAGCATCGAGACCGTGTTCGACGTGCTCGTGCAGACCACACCCGACGACGGGGAGGTCGATCTGCGCAGCTTCGACTGGGGGCTTCTCGATCGGCTTTCTCATGCGGACGAGCGCGCAGGAGGATCGGGGAACCTCGTCGCCACCATGACGCTGTCGCCCGCCGGCGACCTGGCCGCGATCGCGACGACTCATTCGGTGTCGGTACGGGATGTCGCGAGCTGGAAGGAGCTGTGGAAGGAGCCCGCCGGGGCGACCGACATCGAGTTCAACCACGACGGCAGCGCGCTGATCGTGTTGTGGCAGGCCCGCCCTCTCGGCCTGCACGATCCTCGGGATGGCACGCGTCGACGCGAGCTGGGTGCGCAGCGCGTCGTCGCGTATCGACCGTTCGGCGGACGGCCGTTACGTCGCCGGCTCCGGGAAGGACGGGATCGATGTCTGGGACCTGACCGGCTCGACGTCGGAGCCTGCGCGACTGTTGCCTCCGGAGCACGCCGCGGACCGCGTGCTGTGCCTGTGCTTCGCCGCCGGCGGCTCGACGATCTACTTCGGCACCAAGAGCGGTGTCGTGAAGGTGTGGAACCTCGAGACAAACGGGGTGGAGGAGCTGGCGTGGCCGCACGGCAACGGCGTGTCCTGCATCGTTCGTTCTCCGGACGGACGGCGATTCGTCTCGGGCAGCTCGAACGGCACGTTGCAGGTCTGGGACGCGGCGGCGCGAACGGTCGAGCTCGACCTCTTCGGACACGTCGCCGCCATCCAGGGCTTGTGCTTCTCGCCGGACGGGCAGCTCCTGCTATCGTGCAGCGTCGACGGGACCGCACGGCTCTGGCCGCTCGAGGAGCGCAGGCCGGTGCGAGCACTGGCGTACCGCGGTCACATCAGCAGCGTCAACGCGGCGCTCTTCCTGCCCGGAGACCAGCAGTTCGTCACAGGGGGCAAGGACGGCACGCTGCGGCGCTGGAATCTGCCGTATCGGGATCGTGACGGTAAGAGCTGGCGGTCGCGTTTCCCCTACGGAGACGTGGTGCGGTTTCGTCCGGACGGCGGCTCGGCGGTCTCCGTGAGCGAGGACGGCACCGCGATCGTGTGGGACGCCTCCCCGCGACCGCCGGTGCTCGAGCCGCGAGAGCTGCGGCGCTTTCAGGTGAAGACCGGGGGCTCGGATTGGGTCGTCGACGGCGGCGGCTCGCGTCTGTTTCGAGTGCGCCGGAAGCCGGCCGCGGGATTCACGGCCGAGGTCGCCGAGCTGGAGTCAGGGCGGGCTCTCGTCGAGTGGGAGGAGCCTGCCGAGCCGACCGCGGCGTGCTTCTCCCCGGACGGTGCCTGGGTCGCGACCGTCACGTCGAGAGCGGTGACGATCAGGGAGCTCGCGGACACCACGGCCGACGTCGTCCACGTCGTCGAGTTGCCGCAGGCCATGCGCGAGATCCCGTACGTGGCGCTGTCGCCCGACCGCGGCTGGCTCGCCTGCATCGACAAGTGTCCACGCGAGGACCGGGAGATCGATCCGAACGCCAGGCTGATGGTCCGCGACCTGCGGACCGGCGCGACGTTCGTTCGCGAGAAGGCTCACGACGAGCGCATCTTCGCCGTGGCGTTCTCGCCGGACTCGAGCGCGCTGGCGACGGCGGGCGAGGACCGGATGGTCCGCGTCTGGAGCCTCGTCGGCGGTGTCGGTGATACCCTGGCCTGCCGCGAGTTCCGCGGGCACGGTAAGACCGTCGCATCGCTGGTGTTCTCGCCCGACGGCCGGATCCTCGCGAGCGGCAGCGACGCCAGCACGGTCAAGCTCTGGGATCTCGCGACCGGCACCGAGCGCGCGACGCTGACCGGGTTCCGGGGTTCTGTCGACGGGCTCGCCTTCTCGACCGACGGGCTGAAGCTCGTGACGTGCGGTGGCCATGCGAGCTCGAGCATCGACGAGGGACAGGTCCGCGTCTACACGGCGACGCGCCCCGAGGAGTAGGGCCCGTAGGTGGAGCCGTTTCGCGTCCGCCGTGAGCTCAGGCACGGATGGAGCTCGGCCCGCGCGTCCACGATGTGCGGTCAGGCACCATCGTCAACGCCCGAAAGGAGCCCGAGATGAAGCTGACCACGCTCGCCGTCAGTGTCCTGATTGCATCGTGTTGCCTCGCCCCTCGGCTGACTGCCGAACCTTCGGAGAAGAAGTTCCGCCGCATCCCGGTCCAGGAGTTCGCCGACAAGATGAAGGCTGGCTGGATCGGCCAGATGGCAGGTGTCGGTCGGGGCGGTCCGACGGAGTTCAAGTGGCGAGGCGTGATCATCCCCGAGGACAAGGTGCCGCAGTGGAAGCCGTCGCTGGTCAACCAATTCCACCAGGACGACATCTACGTCGAGATGACGTTCGTCCGCACGCTCGAGCAATACGGACTCGACGTCTCCATTCGACAAGCCGGCATCGATTTCGCCAATAGCGGCTACAAGCTCTGGCACGCCAACAAGGCCGGACGCGACAACCTGCGCCGTGGCATCGCGCCGCCCGACTCGGGCCATCCCGCGATCAACAAGCATGCCGACGATATCGACTACCAGATCGAGGCCGACTTCAGCGGCCTGATCGCTCCGGGCATGCCGAACCTCGTCATCGAGCTCGGCGAGAAGTTCGGACGCCTGATGAACTACGGCGACGGCATGTACGCGGGGCAGTTCGTCGGCGGCATGTACGCCGAGGCGTTCTTCAACGATGACATGGTCGAGGTCGTTCAGGCCGGGCTCGCGTGCATTCCCGCCGAGAGCCAGTACGCCGGCATGGTGCGCGATCTGCTCGTGTGGTACGAGAAGAACCCCGACGACTGGCAGAAGACCTGGCAGTGGATCGAGGACAAGTACCACAAGGACGTCGAGTACACGCACGGGCTGTGCAGCGGTCCCGGCGGCGAGGGTGCGTTCAGCATCGACGCCAAGATCAACGGCGCGTACATCGTCATGGGGCTGCTCTACGGCGAGGGCGATCTCGACAAGACGATCGTCATATCGGCGCGGTGCGGGCAGGACTCCGACTGCAATCCGGCGAACGCGGGCGGCGTGCTGTTCACGACGCTCGGCTACTCGAAGTTGCCGTCGCGGTTCACGTCGGCGCTCGATTCGAAGGGCAAGTTCAGCCACACGCCGTACGACTTCCCGACGCTGGTCGCGGCCTCCGAGAAGATCGTCCGTCAGGCGGTCTTGCGCGCCGGCGGACGCATCGAGAAGACCGCGGCGGGTGAGGAGATTCTCCTGATTCCCGTGCAGACGCCGAAGCCGAGCGCGCTCGAGCACTCGAGGCGTCCCGGACCGATCGCCGAGAGCAAGTTCACGCCGGGCGAGATGGCGAAGATCAAGGCGAAGTGAACGGCAAGCCGGCGTCAGCGAGTGACGGTCTCGATGTACGCGAGACACAGGTCGATCGTCGCCTCGACGCCCTTGCGGTGCGTCCGCTCGACGCCGTGTGACGCGGCGACGCCGGGGCCGATCAGCCCGACGCGGAAGTCGTTGCCGGCGCGCAGCGCGGCGGAGCCATCTGATCCGTAGTGCGGGTAGACGTCGATCGCGTGCGGGATGCGGCGTCCTTCCGCAATCTCGACGAGACGGCGACGCATGCCGAGGTCGTAGGGTCCGCTCGAGTCCTTCGCGCAGATCGAGCATGCCGTCTCGCGGCCTTCGCAGCTGTCGCCGAGGACGCCCATGTCGATGACGAGGAGCTCCTCGATGCTCGGCGAGTAGCCGCACGTCCCGCCGTGGCCGACCTCTTCGTAGTTCGAGAAGAACAGCTCGACCGGCGGCGCGACCCCGGCTTCGCGCAAGCGACGCGCGACCTCGAAGAGCACGAAGCAGCCGGCCTTGTTGTCCATGAAGCGCCCCTTCAGATAGCCGGACGGCAACGCCTGGAAGCGCGGGTCGAAGCACACGAAATCGCCGATGCGGATGCCGAGTCGCCGCGCGTCGTCATCGCTCGCGACCTCCTCGTCGAGTCGCACGTGCATGCGCGACGCGTCGCGCTTCGTGTTGCCGACGTCCTTGTTGGCGTGTGTCGACGGGTTGTTGAGGAGGAACGTGCCGGTGACGATCTTGCCCTCGAGCGTGTGCACGCGCACGTACTCGCCTTCGGCCATGTTCAGCGATAGCCCGCCGACCGCGGAGATCGACAGCGTGCCGTCCTTGCGAAAGCCGCTGACGACCGCGCCGAGCGTATCGACATGCGCGGCGAGCGCCAGGCGCGGCGCATCGCCGAGCGCACAGCGCACCGCGCCCTTGTTGCTGAGGACGGGGGCATAGCCGAGTGCCGTGAGCTCGTCGCGGATGTAGCCGCACGCGCGTTCGGTGAAGCCGGTGGGGGAGTCGATCGCGACGAGGTCGGCGAGGCGGTCGTAGGGGTTCATGCTCTCGTTATCGGCTGGATGGGGGCGAGGGGTTTACTTCTCGAAGTGGCGCAGCGGTCCGGTGCGCTTCCGTGGGGGGCCGGTGGACTCGTCGATCCGTGCGAGCGCGACGCGGGCGAGCCTGCGCAGATCGGCCGGTCCCTCACGAGTGACGTGCTCGACGTCCGCGCGGAGCCAATCTCTGCGAAGCGGCCACAAATCGACGTGCTCGAGCGCCCAGCGCACGAGCCGGACGTTCTTGCTGCGCAAGGCGGCCGGCAGCGCCTGGCGAGCGACCTCGGGCCGCCTGCGAACGACGTCGTCGGCAGTCCTGCGGGCGGCGTTTCGAGTCGCTTCATGGTCGTGCCCGCAGAGCGGGACGAGCCGGGCGACCCAGGGCACGTCGTCCCCATGCGAGAAGTCGCGAAGGCGCTTGAGAGCCCGAACGCGAATCTCTGGGTCGGCCCGCGGAGCTTCCGCTGCCGCGACGAGGGCGTCTCGGACGCGGTCCTGGTAGCCCATGAGCTCGACCATCTCCATCGCCGCTTCCTGGACGAGTGGGTTCGGATCGACTACACCGCGCAGGAAGTGCGGATCGAGGTCCGGGAGTCGCGTGACTCGCTCCGGGTCGAGATACGGCTGGCGGTGCCATAGATGCGCGATCGCGCAGATCACGTGAGCGCGCAGCTCCGGGGGGCCGCTCCACGCGGCGTCGCCAAAGGTCTCGGCTACTCGCGACGGGAACTCGCGACAGCGCGTGAGAACGGTTTCGGGGTAGTAACCGGTCGTCGCGCGGAACTCGTCGGCGTCGGTGTCGGGGGCCGCTGCTTGCGCGCACCATCGCATGGCTTCGAGCGCGAGGACCTTCGCTGCCTCGAGCGCCGTATCGCGGCCGCGCAGATCGTCGGCGTCGCCGTCATCCAGAGGGGCAAGCAGCGTTGGCAGGAGACCGTCGAACGCTTCCGGGGTGCACCAACTCGTGCGGCCGAGCGCGATCGCGGCCGCCTTGCGCACTTCGAAGCCGTCGTCGTGAAAGCACTGCACGAGGTCGTTCGCGGCCGCCTCGGCCCGCGTGCCGAGGCGGCCGATGAAGTAGGCTGCCCAGCGCTGTTCCATCGCGTCCTCCGAGTGCAGCATCGACACGAGCGGCGTGGTGGCGGATCCGCCGAGACGCTCGATCGTCGCGGCGATGCGCCCGGTGGGCGTCGTCGGGAAAACCTGCTGCCAGCTCGGGTCTTCCTGTTTGGCCCACGTGCCCGGCAGACCGGGATGCGGCTTGTACCATCTGTTCGAATCCCCCGCCGCGGCGCGCGCCACCATCGCCGGCACGGCACGTACGCATTGATTCTCTACGATCTCGTCGAGCAACTCGTTCAGCCCGTCATCCCCTGCGGCGACGAACCGTTCGACGAGCGCCTTCTCTTCCCGGATGCGCCAGAGCTCCACGGCCACGAGCGTGGCGATCGGAACGAGCGCCGTACATCCGATGGCGAGGGTCCACTTCGCCCACTTGCGCTGCAATGTCGGTCTCCGTCGAGGCGGTCAGGTGCGTCCTCCGGCTCTCTGCCTCTCCGAGTGGAGATCGTAGACGAAGACGCCGGAAAGAGCAGCGGGTTTCGAGGCTGAAGGTGGATGGGCCGCCGGTTCCATGGGCCTCGTGAAGAGATAGGCACGCCAAGGCGCAAAGTCCGCCAAGAAGAGAGGAGCCCTCTTCCCTTGCGAGCTTTGCGCCTTGGCGTGAGCCCTCTTCGTCGCGGCGACGTTCGTACGTCGAGCTTCGACGGTCGAGTCAGGATTCACTTGTCGAAGTGGCGCAGAGGTCCGGTGCGCTTCGGCGGCGGCGAGGCCGGGGGCGCGTCGAGTTGCTTCAGCGTACTGCGAGCCAGTGAGCGCAGGTCGCCCGATCCCTTGCGAGCGATTCGTTCGACGTCGTCGCGAGGCCAGTCGAGGTTTGTGGGCCAAGCCTTGAGTGCCCAACGGATCAGTCGCGTGTCATCGCTGCGCAGGGTCGCCCCAGTGCGACCGCGGCCGCTTCACGAACGGACCAGTTCTCGTCGCGCGCACGAAAAAAAGCAGCGAGTTCGATGAACTCGCTGCTTTCTCTCCGCTTCTAAGGCCCCCCTCGAGAGGCCTTTCGTCTCTAAGGACGCTGATGCGCTTCTTCGTAGGCCTTCTGCGTGCGCTGTGTCGTGACGTGCGTGTAGATCTGCGTCGTCGACAGGTGCTTGTGACCGAGGAGCTCCTGCACCATGCGCAGGTTGGCACCGCGGTCGAGGAGGTGCGTCGCAAAGCTGTGGCGCAGCGTGTGCGGCGACGTCCTCTCGTTCAGGCCCGTGACCTTGATGTACTTGTCGAGGATCTTGCGGATGCTGCGGGACGAGAGGCGATCGCCGAACCGGTTCAGGAACAGCGCGTCCGGGTCCTCCTCGTTGATCCGCGGCACCTGCGAGCGCGCCTCGACGTAGTTCTTGATCGCCTGCAGCGCGAAGCTGCCGATCGGCACGACGCGCTCGCGACGGCCCTTGCCGCGCGCCTTGATGACCTCGGCGGTGAAGTCGAGATCCGTCACGTTCAGCGCGGTCAGCTCGCTGACGCGAAGACCCGTCGAGTACAGCGTCTCGAGGATCGCGCGGTCGCGCACCGACTGGAACGAGCTGCCCTGCGGCGCGTTGAGAAGCTTCTCGACCTCGTCCGTCGACAGGAAGTGAGGCAGCTTCTTCTCGACCTTGGGCGTCTCGATGTCGGTGAGGGGATTCGTCGTGACGTATCCCTTGCGCATCAGGAACTTGTAGAAGCTGCGGATCGTCGCGAGCTTGCGGACGACCGTCGTCTTCTGGTAGTTGCGCTCCTTCAGCTGCGCGAGGAACTCACGGACCTGCAGCGTCGTGATGAGCTTCGGATCGACCTTCGTTCCGTCGCCCTTCGAGTAGAAGCGCAGGAACTGGTGCAGATCCTTCTCGTACGCGCGGATCGTCTCCGGCGACATGTTGCGCTCGTAGCGCAGGTACTTGACGAACTCCTCCTCGAAGTTGATCGACTCGAGGGGGCCGTCCAGCGACGACGTGATCTCCGGCATCTCGGACTCGCCGGTGCTCTCCGCGGGCGCCTCTTCTGGCGTGCTCGGCGGAGGGGTCGTCTCGGGCTCGTTGTTCGTCGTCGGGTTCGTCTCGCTCGCCGACTGGGGGAGCGAAGCGTTTTCGCGGCTCTCTTCCGTCACGGTCGCGGGTCTCGGCGACTCCGGGATCGAGCCAGCAGTGGTGTCGTGGGTGTGTTCTTCCATGGTCTCTTCAACCACTTTTCGCCTTGCGAGCGCTGTTCACGTGTTCCGGAGCTGCCGCGCTCAGAGGCACCTCAAACGTTCCGGAACCAGGCCTTCCATCATCTCGTAGGCCTCCTCTCGACGGATGCCGCCCTCCTCGTCGTCCGCGCTCATCATCAGTGTGCGCAGTAGATCGAGGGGGTCATCGGCGTCGAAGAGGAAGCAGTGTTCGCGTTCCTCCTTCACCAAGAAAACCGTGTCGGTGATGGCTGCCGACCTGTGCATGAACAGCTCTCTTCCGGCTGTGCCGAAATCCCGTCCCGAATCGCCGGGTCCTCGGGGAGGCGCACACCGCCTTGGCCCGCGAGGCCCCGCGACGAGTCAGGCTACGCCGCCCGACTGCTGTGAATATCGGCAGTGGACGCCCGGTCCTTCGGCCATTTCTTTTTTTCCGGCGGGTGTCGGAAGAAGTTCCGAAAAACCCTCAAGTCGAGGCGAAGGGGGAGCCGATAACCCGGATACGGACGCCGCCGCACACGCCTCCCACGGCGTCAGGAGTGGCGTTTTCCGGGCGCTGAAGCCCGATGTCGACGTGCGTCAGAATCCGAGCCAGTCGAGCGTGGCCCGGATCTCCGTCTGGCCCGAGATCCACGTCCGCACGACGAAGAACGCGCCGAGGCCGGCGATAAACAGGCAGGACGCCGCCGGTAGGACGCGCAGGGCCGCGAACGCGAACCGGTCGAGCGACGCGAGGAACTCGGGCGCGAACACCCGTCGCAGAAACGCGAGCTCCTGGAAGAACGCGTTCTCGCGTATTCGGCCGCGCGCCAGGGCCTTACCGGTGATCAGCAGGACGCCGATCAGGATCAGCACGCACCCGAGCCCGAGGCCGAACATCAGCAGGCACAGAAGCCCGAGAACGAGGTGCTTCGGCTGCTGCAGCGCGATCAGGATGACGACGATCGCGGCGGGGCACGGCAGCAGGCCACCCGAGAAGCCGAGCGTCAACAGCTCGATCAGGCGCGGGCGATCGCCGCGGAAGACGCCCGTGTGTTCGTGGGCGTGCGAGTGGGTG
>CAYMRB010000065.1:0-29994 GCA_964392615.1 uncultured Planctomycetia bacterium
CCTACCGTGACACGGGATGAATGCACAAGAACTTCTGACCGACGGCACTAAGTGCCGCCTTTCACAAATATCTGTGCATACGAGCGGCATCTCCGCCCGCTGGCTTCGTTGCGCTCAGTCGACTATGCGCCTCCGGCATGGACTCCTTCGCGCGCCTCGCCAGCGAACGAATCTGCTCGCTCGATATGCACAGATATTTGCGAAACACGGCACCAAGACCGCGCCGCTCTCGTCGATTTCGGTCGCCCTTCTCCTGTCGTTTCTCGTCGGCAATGCCGAGGCCGGCACGCTCAGGACGCATCGAATCTTCTCGACTCACATGGTCCTCCAGCGGGACAAGCCCATCACGATCTGGGGTTGGGCGGAGCCGGGAGAAAAGGTGTCCGTGCAGCTCGGAGAGGAGCAGGCCGAGGCTGCGGCCGCGAAAGAATCCGGGCGCTGGGAGGTGACGTTCGCAGCACGGCAAGCCAACGCTGCAGGGCAGAAGCTGACTGTCGTCTCCGATGGCGAGTCGATCGAGATGGACAACATCCTGATCGGCGATGTCTGGGTGATGAATGGCCAGAGCAACATGGCCTGGGGCCTCGGCAAGACGCTCGAAGCCGACCTGGAGATGGCCCAGGCGCGTCTGCCTCTATTGCGCCAGATCCGTATCTCGCCCAACGAGTCCTACGTTCTCGAGAAGGACCTGCCCGACGACCGGGTCGAAGGCTGGACCGTCTGTACACCCGAGACCGCCGGCGGGTTCTCGGCCATCGGCTACGCATTCGCGTCGCGTGTGCAACGGGCCCTGCAGATTCCCATCGGGATCATCGACAACGCGCGTGGCGGTGCGTCGATCGAGAGTCTGGTGCCTCGTCACAAGTTCGACGGCCATCCGCTGGCGGGGCGATACGCGGCCTGGGTCGAGAAGCGTCGCGCCGAGTTCGACTGGGATGCCGCCGTTCAGAAGCTCGTCGACAGGTGGGAGAAGACCGTCGCCGATCAGCGCAAGAAGGGCGTGCCAGAGGACAAGCTGCCGCCGCAGCCCACCCGGAAGAACCTGCGTTCCTGGAGCATACCCGGACGCAGCCCGAGTGATGCCGGCGCCTGCTACAACGGCATGTTCGGCGTGTTCAAGGGGCTGGGCATCAAGGGTGTGCTCTTTCACCAGGGATACAACAACGCGATGGGGACGAGTTGCCGCCCACGACGCTATCGGGTCCTGATGAGCCTCATGGTCGAAGGCTGGCGTGAGGACTTCCAGGACGCGACGCTTCCCGTGGGTATCATCGGCTTCTGCGCTGGCAGCATTCCTCAGACGGGCGAGAACTTCGAGACCTGGTCTGTCTCTACGGCATCGTATATTCGAGAGGCTCAGCGGCTCGGGCTGGCCGACGTCGAGAACCCTGCCAACACGGCGTTTCTGCCTGCGTATGACATTCAGATCCCGGGACTCCACCCGAAGAAGAAGCAGGCACACGGAGTCCGCGCGGCGCGTTGGGCGCTCAACAGGGTCTATGGCCTGAGAGTCGACTGGGACGCCGCGTCTCTCGTCTCTGCGGAGCGGGACGGCGATCGCATGGTGCTGACATTCGACAAGCCGGTGATGCCCGATGACATGTCCACGGTGCCGCGGGGCTTCTCGATCGCGGGCCCGTCGGGGAAGTTCTACATGGCTCACGCCGCCTACCCGCTGAAGAAGGACGTGGGTATCTGGAACGTCGCCAACAAGAACTACGACGCCACGAAGATCCGCGTCTGGAGCCCGCTGGTCGAGGAGCCGGTTGCCGTGCGCTACGCCTGGGCGACGAGTCCCATGGGCAATCTCAGGGTCAACGGGAAGCCCTGGCTACCGCTGCAGAGCTTCCGTACGGACGAGTGGGACTGGCCGGAGACCGACGACCCGGCCGAGAGCGCCGTAGACCGAGGCAAGAACAGAGCCATGAACGCGGAGGCCACCGAGCGTCTGGCGCATCGCGAGGCAGAGGAAGCGCGGCGGGCGGCCGAGATCCTCGAGCGACTCGAGACGTTGGGCAGGACCGACCCGAAGGCCGACTGACGGAGAAGGTCCCATGGAGGACACGATGTGTGAATCGACGCACTCGGTACGCGTCGATCGCTGCTTGCCGGGCTCTCGCGTCATCATCATCTGCGCGCTGGCTTCGATCCCGCTGTCGCTTCGCGCTACAGACGCGGAGCAACCCGCAGTCGAGGCGGCGAACGGATTCACCTGGAAGTCGACGATTCCCGAGGACTGCCCGTTCGAGCGCTCGCCGACGCTGACCGGGATCCACTTCACCGGCCGGCACGGCGACTACCGCTGCGGTGACACGTTCTATCCGTCCTGGGCGAGTGACGGGAACCTGTACTCTCCCTGGACCGACGGAGCCACCGATGGCGTGCGATGCTCCTCCGGGGGCAGCCTGGCAAGCGGCTTCCGCACGGGTCATGCCGTCGTGGTCGGGAGCGACCCCCTGAAGTTGGCCATCAAGAACACATCGCCTCCCAAGCGAGCTCTGGCAGCACCCTACAGGGGACGATATCCGTGCGGTTCGCTGGTTCACGACGGCGTTTGGTACTACGGCACCTACTGTCTCGGCCCGTCCGCCACATTCGTCCATCACGGGTTTCGATGGAATTGGCCGAACTTGGGGCCGATGCCGGGATTCCACATCTCGCGAGATCTGGGCAAGACGTGGCAGGCTCCGCTGACCTCACCGGGCGAGCCGCTGTTTCCCGAACCCGCCGCATTCCTGGGCCCGGTGAAGATGGGCGCGCCACACTTCGTGGACTTCGGCAAGAACATGGAGCACTCGCCGGACGGCAACGCGTATCTCCTCGGCATGGGGGCCGAAACGGATGACCCCGAGCCGCGCCCCTGCATCAAGCCGGGTCCGGACGGAACGGTGTATGAGACCAACGACACGTGTGGCGCCCGCATGCACCTGGGGCTGCGCCCGGGCGAGGCGGCGCACGGAACTCTCAAGGACGTCTTCGAACGATCCTTCCGACAGGTCGACGGCAAGCCGTTCGCCCACGGCAACCTGAGCTGGATCACCGCCGATCAGGTCTACCTGGCGCGCGTGAAGCCGTCTCCGGAGACCATCAACCGACTCGACGCCTACGAGTTCTTCGCCGGGCACGATGCTGCGGGAGAGCCGCTCTGGACGGGCGATTTCGCCGAGATCCGACCGCTGCTCGAGTGGAACAATCACATGGGTTGCGTCACCGCCACCTGGGTTCCCGGCCTGAAGAAGTATCTGATGTGCATCACCGACGGCTGGCCGACGGTGGCCAAGATGGACTCCTACATCCTGGAAGCCGACACGATCACCGGCCCGTGGCGAATCGTCACCTACATGAAGGGCTTCGGCGAGCAGGCCTACTTCCTGAACTTCCCCAGCAAGTTCATCAGCGATGACGGTCGCACGCTGTGGCTGTGCTACTCGGCGAACTTCAGCTCCGGCTGGAACGGCGTGGAGCTGAAGTTCAACCCGCCCGGCGGGCGTTACGGCTTGAGCTTGCACGAGGTGAGGCTGCTCACCCCTCAGGACTGACGATCCGGATCTCGTTCCGAGACGGTCTGCGCAGCCGCCTTCCGAGCGGCGGCGATAGAGGGGGGGCGGTGATGGACAAGATCCGACAATCGTGTCCTCTCCGCCTCGAGGCCCCTCTGCTACAGTAGCCGCCGGAAGTGGCAATCCGTGTTCGCGTACGTCCGATTCGGGCCAGCGGAACCCCAGGACCACCACTGCGTTGACGAGGCGAGGGGCAGAGGCAACGCGCGCGTTTCGGTCACGTGATCTCAGGACGGCTGCGCTGCCTGCGTGGGGAACTCCAATCGAACAGGAGGGCGCGACCATGAGACGAAGGCTGACCGGCGTTGTGGTGCTTTGCGGTGTTCTGTGCGGCGGGCTCGATTCTCTGGCGGCCCAGGAGCGGCCCTTCATTCGGGGCGATGTGAACCAGGACAGTGTGACGGACATCTCCGACGCCGTCGCAGCGCTGTTTCACCTCTTCGCGCCGAATCGCGAGGCGTCCTGCGAGAAAGCGGCGGACGCGAACGACGACGGCTCGGTCGATGTCTCGGATCCGATCTATACGCTCGAGTACCTGTTTCAGGGCGGCCCGCCGTCGCCTCCACCGGTCGACGTATGCGGGGTCGACGCGACTCCCGACGATCTGACGTGCAACGCCACTTGGTGCGAGGAGCAGCCAGTCCGCGTGGCGGTTCGATCGGTCTGTACGCCGGGCGTCGGCGACGAGCTCGGTTGGGAGATCAGCAACCTGCAGGCCTGGTCCATCACGGTCGACTGGGAGGTGGAAGGGACGGATCAGAGTGGAACCTTCGATCTGTCTGCTCTCCAGACCGTGTCGCTTACCACGGTTCGGGTGCCGGGCACGAATCACCTGACCGTGTACCACGGTGGCGAGGTGGTGGCGAGACGCGCGCAAGCAAGCGCCATTCTCAGCGAGATCGTGGCCTCCAACGCCGACAGCCTGCGGGACGAGGACGGTGACAGTTCGGACTGGATCGAGATCCACCTCCCCGGCAGCGCATGCGTCCCCTCGATCGACCTCACCGGCTGGTACCTCACGGACAATCCCGATCGTTTGGACAAGTGGCAGTTTCCCAGCGTCTCGCTGGAAGCAGGCGGATTCCTGGTGGTGTTCGCGTCCGGAAAGGACCGCGCTGTAGAGGGTGAGGAGCTTCACACCGGCTTCAACCTGGACAGCGACGGCGAGTACGTCGCGTTGGTGGCCGCCGACGGCATGTCCATCGTGGATGAGTTCAGCCCCTCGTACCCCGAACAGCTGACGGACGTCTCGTACGGTCCGTCTCAATGGCAGGTGGAGCTCGTGGGGCTTCGGGACCAGGCACGCTACCACGTGCCCACGGCCGACGATGCACCGGTTGGCGACGGTTGGGCGGAGCCGGAGTACGAGGCGAGCGATTGGGAGATCGGCAGGACCGGCCTCGGGTTCACCGACATCCCCTCCGAGGGCTTCGAGGTGACCTACGTCAAAGCGACCGGCTTCTTCGTGAGGGTTCGGAATGTCAACGAGGCGCGAGCGATACTCGCCGATCCGGGCCGGCAGGGGCAGGTGACCACCGCGACGGCGCAGATCATCGATTACTTCAATACGGACGAACGCGGGAACTTCACGAACGACAACCCGTTCCCGGGCATCGGCTTCGACAACGTCGACAATTTCATCGTGACCGTGACCGGGACCATACTGATTCCGGAACCGGGGCCGTGGAGCTTCGGTGTCAACAGCGACGACGGCTTCGAGTTGACGCTGAGTGGCGGCGGCGAGGTTTTCACCATGGCGTTTCCGACCGAGAGGGGCTCGGCGGATACGATCGAAGTGTTCAACGTGACACAGCCCGGTGAATACGACGTCGACCTGCTGTACTTCGAGCGTCGCGGCGGGGCTCAGCTCGAGTTCTTTGCCGCCCAGGGCAATCACCCCACCTTCTCGTTCGACCAGTTTCGGCTCGTGGGCGACACTCAGAACGGTGGGCTGCCTCTCGTCGGGTTCGGGAGCGACATTGCAACCGACGTGAGTCGCGAGATGCAAGGGGACAACGCTTCCCTGTGGGCGCGGATCCCGTTCACGGTGGACGACGCGGATGCCCTGGGCAGTCTGCTTCTGCGCATGAAGTACGAAGATGGGTTCGTCGCCTATCTGAACGGTCATGAGGTGGCAAGCCAAAACGCGCCGGACGCATTGACGTGGGACGCCGCGGCTTCAGCCGATCGCAGCCTTGACGAGATACCGCTCGTCGAAGAGATCGACCTGACGAACGACTTGGGCTTCCTGGAGGACGGCCCCAACCTGCTGGCGATACACGGCCTGAACGACACTCCAGCCGACGGCAACTTCCTGCTGGCGCCGGAGCTGATCGCCTTTGGCAGGGAATCGCTCGTCACGTATATGCCGACGCCGACTCCCGGCACCCACAACGTGGCGGGATCCGTCGATTTCGTCCGTCCCGTCGCCCTCAGTCTCGAGCGTGGATTCTACGACTCGGCGCAGGAGCTCACCCTTTCGACACCGACCAGCGATGTCGAGATACGGTATACGCTGAACGGCTCGACTCCGACGGCAACCAGTGGGTCCGTCTACGCGGGGCCGATTCGACTCGATGCGACGACCGTGATCCGGGCCGCGGCATTCAGGCCGAACTTCCTTCCCTCCGACGTCCGGACGTCGAGCTACTTCTTCGTGAGCGACGTGATCAGGCAGTCGCCGACTGGCCAGCGGCCGGGATCTGGCTGGCCTGCGGGATCGGTGAATGGTCAGGCGATTCACTACGGGATGGACCCGGACATCGTGAACAGCGCCACATGGGGCAGTCAAGTCGAGCCAGCGTTGCTCGCGATCCCGACGCTCTCGCTGGTCACGGATCTGGACAACCTCTTCGGCTCATCGACTGGCATCTACGTCAACGCGAGGAACGACGGCCGGGCTTGGGAGCGGCGCACGTCCGTCGAGCTGATCCATCCGGACGGGACGGAGGGATTCGCGGTGGACGCAGGATTGCGGATTCGTGGCGCTTTCAGCCGGTCCGGCAGCAATCCCAAGCACTCGTTCCGTCTGATCTTCCGCGGCGAGTACGGCGCGGGCAAGCTCGAGTATCCACTCTTCGGGGGCGAGGGAGTCGATTCGTTCGACAGAGTCGACTTGCGGACGAGTCAGAATTGCTCGTGGGCTTTCGAAGGCAGCGCGAAGAACACGCTGCTCAGGGACGTGTTCTCCCGCGACGTGCAGCGAGACATGGGGCAGCCGTACACTCGCAGCCGCTATTACCACCTCTATCTCAACGGCCAGTACTGGGGGATCTACCAGACGCAGGAACGTGCGGACGCGGATTTCGCCGAGTCCTACCTTCGCGGCAACGAAGACGACTACGATGTGATCAAGAACGATTCATCGGGTTCACGTGCTCTTCACGCCACGGACGGGACGATGGACGCGTACGAGCGGCTGTACGACGCCGCGGTCGCCGGCTTCTCGTCGGACGCGGCCTACACGGCCATCCAGGGTCTATTGCCCGACGGGAGCCCCAATCCCGGCGGCGAGCGACTGCTGGACCCCGAGAACCTCATGGACTACATGATCTGCACGTACTACACGGGGGATCCCGATGCGCCGGTGAGCTGTTGGGCCCACTTCTCGAACAACGTGTTCGCGATCTACAGCCGTGTGCGACAAGAAGGATTCCAGTGGTTTCGGCATGACGCCGAGCATTCACTCGGCGCTCACAGCGGGGGTGGACTCAACGAGTCGCGCCTTCTGACCGATTCCACGGACCGCTCTATCGGGCAGCAATGGCGGCATTTCAATCCGGCTTGGCTTCACTTGCGGCTGACGACGAACGACGAGTATCTGATGGAGTTCGCTGACCGGGTGAACAAGTACTTCTCCGACACTGGCTTGCTCAGCTCGGCTCCGAACATAGAACGATGGTCCGAGCGCGTCAGTCAGATCGAGCTGGCGATCGTCGCGGAATCGGCTCGCTGGGGCGACTCGCAGACCAATCCGCCTCGCACGAAGAACGATTGGCTGGGCCAGGTCAACTACATGGTCGACACGTACTTCCCCCAGCGGACGCAGCTGGTCATCAACCAGATGCGTTCGGTCGGCATGTTCCCGACCGAGGCCCGGGTCTCCTTCAACCAGCATGGGGGAGAGGTCGAATCCGGATTCGAAGTGACCATGTCGCAGTCCGGCGGAACGTCGGGGACCATCTACTTCGCAGCCGATGGCGCCGACCCGCGTTTGTGGGGCGGTGGCATCAACCCGGATGCGTCCATCTACGAGCCCGGAGATACCGTCGTGACCGTGAACGGGACCACGACGATCAAGGCTCGTGTCTACAGGAGCGGAGCGTGGGGCGCTCTGACCGAGGCTCGGTTCACGGTCGGCTTGGACGGACTCGTGATCAACGAGTTCATGGCCAGCAACGATTCGACTCTGGAGGATCCTGCGGAGCCTGATGAATATCCCGACTGGATCGAGATTCACAACGGTACCGAGAATACGATCGATCTCGGCGGCATGTACCTGAGCGACGATCTGCAGAATCTGACCAAGTGGCAAGTCGATCCATCGGTGAACATTCTGCCCGGAGAGTACCTCATCTTCTTCGCCGATGACGACGGAACGCAGGGTGTGCTCCATACGAACTACAAGCTGAGCGCGAGCGGTGAAGCTATCGTCCTCGTCGACCAGGACGGGGAGACGATTCTCGACTCGATCGTCTTCGACGCTCAGTTCGAAGATGTCTCCTACGGGCGCTTTCCGGACGGCGGGGATGCATGGGGCTTCCACACGAGCCCGACGCCGGGATGGGCGAACGAGCCGCACGCTGAGCCGTGATCGTGGGCTGGGAAGATCGAGCGTGTGAGGCGAAGGAGCGAAGAGTCCAGGGACTGCGGAGCCGGGTAGTGCAGGGCAGCGTCGCGCTACCCTGCACTACCCGGCGCTGTGTCGCCTACTTCACGGGCGGGATCTTCTGTTCCTCGACCCGGAGACTGAAGTGTCCACGCGGTGGCATCAGCCCGCGGCGCGGGTGGTTGTAGCGCAGGAAGCTGGTGGCGGCGATCGTGACCTTGCCGCCCTCTTTGAGCTCACCGTGGACGTCGCTGTAGATGTGGGCCCCGCGCGGCTGTCCACCCTGCCGCACGCCGACTCCGACGTTCGACTGAGCCAGCAGCTTGCCGTTGACGTAGACCGCGTAACCCTCGCCGGAGTTGACGTGCGCGGCACCGGCGACCACGATCCGGTAGCGGTGGCCCTCCTTCAGCGGCGGCAAGTCGAACGTGCCGCGAACCAGCAGGGCTTCCTTCTCCCACGGCGTCTTGGGCATCTTTCCGCACCCGCAGATCGTCGAGTTGCAGGACTCCGATAGCGGTGCCAGCTTGCCGTCCAGCTGTCCGAACGGCTGCTGCCCCTTCTTCCAGCCGGCGCCGGCCGCGTTGAAGCCGGGCGCGAACCAGTTCTCCATCCCGGCGGGATACGTCACCTTGCGGAACCGGTTGCCCTTCTCCTTCGGCAGGGCCTCCGGCGGGTCGAAGCTGAAGGACTCCCACTGCACCTTGTCGAGGTCCGGGCCGAAGGGGCGCCAGTCGTAGTCCTCGATGCCGGCCGCGCGGTAGCAGTTGACCAGCCCGTACATGGCTCCGCGCAGGAATTGGTTCGCACGCTGCGGCCGTTCGCTCTTGGCCTCCTGGAGCAACGACTTGTTGTAGCGCGGATTGGCGACGTAGGACGCCGCGATGCCATCGATGATGATCGGAAGCACCGCCTTCTGCGCGGCCGCCTTCTCCTCCTCCGATGGCTCGGTGGTCTGTTTCGTCGCGACGCGCTTCGGTCGTCGTGGCTGCGGGAGCGGCTCCGCCTTGCCGCCGAGCAGTCCGACCATCGCCCGCCCCATCGCGTCGCCGATCAGCATGTAAGTCTCGGCGTTGCGGTTGTAGTGGTAGTCCTGGCTTCGCGGTGATTCATCGACCTCGCGCCAGAAGTCTCGAGTGTCGACCGACGCCACGGTGCCGGCGAACTCGGGATGCTTCTTCGGGTCGCCGACCGCCATCTGCGCTTGCAGGATCCGCAGGAACTTGTCCGCCATGTTGTGGCCGCCGAATCCGACCGTGGCGACGACGGCGGGCATCTTGGGCACGCCGAATTCCTTGCGGACGTCGTTGATCAGGTTGACGAGGTGCTTCTCGTATGCCGCGATCGACTCCTCCGAGAAGCTGTCCTTGTGTCCCTGGAACCAACTGAAGCCAGCGATCTCGTAGCCCTGTCCCTTGTAGCCCGGAACGACCTTGTCGATGTTGTCGAGGGTCTTCCGCACGCCCTCGACCATCAGCTTGTATTCGAGCGACTCCCATTTGTTGTCGGGGTCCGTGCGTCCGCTGGAGGGCGGGCGGAAATCGAAGCCCAGCGCGCGATTGCCCATGGCGGTCTTGATGAGCAGCACCTGCTCGTCGTGGAAAGTGCCCATCACGTGCCCGAAGCCGAGCTCCGGACCGATCGACTTGCCGTTGGAGGTCGCGCTCAGCGGCGAGCCCTTACCGTCCTTGGCGACGCGGGCTTCCTGGAAGTAGACGTCGTTGCGTACGGTCCAATTGCCGTCGCCGTCGACCAGCCACGGAAACTTCCCATCGCGCTTGGCTACCGCCTCGAGGTCGCCGTTGCCCAGCAGGTCGGTCTTCTCGAGCCAGAATCTCGGCGGTGTGCCCTGGAAGCCGGAGATCTTGAACTCGTATCGCTTGCCGGGTTCGAGGGGCACGTCCTGCTTGACCGGATCGCTGCCCTCTTGGCGACGGTACACCTCCTTGCCGTCGAGCTCCATCGCGCTGTAGGAGCTCGTGCCGAATCCGCAGTGCGCTCGATAGACACCGCGCCTGGGGATCTCGAGCTGTCCTCTTGCGACGGGCTTGTCGGTCGGCGTGCCGTCCGGCAGATAGACCGCCAGTCTCGAGACCTTGTAGTTGCCGACCCGGTAGAGCTGAAACGGCCCATCGGTGACGGCGGGGTCGGAGCTGAGGTACACCCCGGTGTACATGTTCCGCGCTCCGCCGAGATCTCCCATCCCGACCATATTGGACTGGCCCGCCAGGATGTAGACCTTGACCGGCTCAGCGGAGCTACCCGGCTTGCCGTCCGGATCGGGTAGTTGAGCCGGGACCTGCGCAGAGGCAACGCGCAGGGCTGACAAGGCCAGCACCAGGGAGGCCGACGCAGCGATACTCTTGAGCGAGCGGGTTTTCGACATTTCGGTGTTCCTCGGGATTTCGGTCAGAAGGACCGGTTGCTTACTTCGTCTGCTTCTTCATCGCGAGCCACGGCGACTGCCAGCCGGCGGGATTCCTGGTGCTGAATCCGCCCGCCTCGACGAAGAGGTAGCCCTCGCCGTCGATCACCGCGATCTTCATCTTCAGCGCCTGGTAGCGGGTCAGGTCCATGAGCGTGTCGCCTGACCAGATCCACGTCGGGCTGTCGGTGCGGCCGTCGCCCTGGAAGGTCAGCGCGCGGAACGGGGCGCGACCCACCCTCAATCGCTTCCCGGGGTCGAACTCGTCGATCGACTTCACCGTTGCGACGAGGGTCCACTTGCCGAGTATCTGCGGGTTGGCGACGAACTTCCCGTCGTAGACAAACTTCTCGTTGCCGCTCTGCAGCTCTCTGTCATCGGAGTGCTGCTCAGCCTGCCAATCGGAACTCAGCATGGGGACGACGGTGGCCGACTTGGTCACGAGGTCGTCGCCCATCGGCGGCAGCTTCATCTCCTCGAGGTGCAGGCTGATCTTGCCCTGAGGCACTCGCGTGGACGGCTTCACCTTGTACTTGGAGTTGAACCGCAGGAAGGTCTTGACCGCTATGGTCACCTCGCCTGCCTGGAAGTCGTCGAGAAACTCCTGGGTGATGAACGCGCCCTTGGGCTGACCGCCCGAACCCCGGCCGCCGCAGGTCTTGGCCTCGATCAGCTGCTTGCCGTTGACATAGATGATGTGCCCGCCGCCGATGCCGACGTGGTTGCCGTCATTGACGCGCAAGCGGTAGCGATGGCCTTCCTTCAGGGGCGGGATCTCGAACGTCCCACGCAGGAGCAGGACCTCCTGGTCCCAGAACGTCCGCACCTGCGCGGCGCCGAAACAGCCGGGCCCGTTGCACGCCGCGGAGCACTTGCTGAATGCGCCTTGGGGGATCTTGCCGTCGTACTGGCCGAAGGGGCTTCTACCTCTCTTCCAGCCGGCCTTGGCGGGATCGAAGTCGATTGCGTGCCAGCTTTCCATGCCGTCGGGCAACGTCACCTCGCGGTAGCGCGTGACGAGCTGGTCCCACGGCACCTGATCGGCGGCGATCGGGTCGAACGTATGGTAGGACCACTCGGCATGGCGTAGATCGGCGAACATGCGCCAGCCGTATTCCCTGATGCCGGCTCGGTGATAGAGGGCCGCGAGCGGATCGATCGCGTCTCTCGGGCCACCGGGATACTCCGACTGCACCTCGGAGGCGGCCTGCTTGCGCAACGCCTCCCGGTTCCGTCCGACGTACTCGGGAATGAGCTCCTCGGTGATGATCGGAGCGATCGCCTTCTTCAGCTTGGGTCCGAATAGAGCCCGATCCGCGCTCAGGAAGAACTCCTTGTACGGCAGGGCCTCTTGCGGGAAGCGCTCGCGAACCACGTCGTAGAGCACGTCCAGGCCACCGGGCACGTCGGCCAGTGACGCGGCGATGAACTCCAGATGCGAATCGAGAGTCGACGAGATGTCCTGGCCGCCGGGAGCGGTTCTCACTCCGGCGTATCCCGTGTAGGCCTCCTTCAGGGCCTCCGAGGCCAACCGATGCACCGCGGGGCTGCCCGCCTTGATCTTGGCGCGGAGGCCTCCCATCAATCCCAGTGTGAGAGCCGAGCGCTGGTTCGTCCGAATCAGCTCGCCGATCGGCGGGAGCACTCTTTGATAACAGCGCTCGTCCGCCACCACCGGGGTCAGCGCGGTGAGCGTGGCGTTCTGCAGCCACCAGTCTTCGTGCTGGAGGAACGGGAGCAGGAGATCGACGTGGGGCACCACCCAGTCCGTCGGGGCGTATCCGATGACGTGCAGTGCAGCGTCCTTGACCCACCAGGACTCCCCCGAGGCCTCCACCGCCCGAACTGCCAGGTCGAAGACCTCCCTGGTCAGGACTTCGGTTCGCTTTTCCCGTCGCAGGGTCTCGACGATCGCCGCGAACATGGCGCGGCGTACGCGGGGGTCGCCCGAGCGCAGGAACTCCATCACCAGGTCGTTTCGAATCTCACCGCCGGGCGAGCGCCAGCCGATGTATCCGCTGTTGATGCCCAGCGCCTTGTTGGCAGCAACGAACCGAATATTGTGGTCCTGGTGGTGAATGTAGCGGCGCAGGATATCGTCGCCCACTTCGCCCGACGGTTGGATCCGATAGAGGACCGGTATGCTGGCGTCCTCGGCCAGGGTCTCCCCCGAGAGGTCCTGTCGCTGGCCGGTCGCGTCCGGCACGGCCTCGAGCGAGACGAAGGCGTTGTCCGCTCTGGTTCCCCAGGGCTGCTCGGGCAGTCTATAGGGCTTGGAGTACCTCGTGGGTGGCGCTCCGGTGACGCGCAGCGTCTTGCGCGGAATGGTGTAGGCCAGGCCATATCCGGCGCCCCACGAGGTATTGTCGTATCTCGCCCCGCCGAGGATGGTGAACGAGCCGTCGAAGCGCCGTGAGAGATCGTAGTGCCACTGGCGGTTGTCCATGAACTCGCGGTATTGCTTCGGCTTCTTCTCCTGCAGCAAGCCCATCGCGGCGCTGCGCCAGATCTCGCCGATGCCGCCGCCGGTGTGACCGTGCAGCATGAAGCTGGTGGTGTAGAAGCTCGTCATTGCGCAGACGTCGCGCGCCCCCGCGTAGACCGAGTTCTCGCCGTCCGGAGTGAGCGCGGCGGCCGCCGCCATGGCGAAGGCGAGGTTGCCGTTCTTGCCGTTGTCGACAAAGCCGACCTCCGGCCGACCGTCGCCGTAAGGGTTTCCACCGCGTCCGGCGTAACGGTAGAAGTGGACCAGCGCGCCGAGCAGCGCGTGATCGGGCACGTCCGCACCGCATTCCTTGGCCAAGAGCAGGAAGGTGACCACCGCGGTGCCGCCCGCGTTGAGGTGCCCCATTCCGTAGGTGACGCGCGGAACGCCGCCCCGGCCGGCCCAGCCGTCGAGATACTGTCCCTTGACTGCGTTGTCGACCCACTTCTGGATCTTCGGAAGGACGACCTCGTCTCCGGTGCGCAGATAGTATTCGGTCAGCGGAATGCCGCCATAGCCGAGGTGCCATGCGTAGGTCGACGCGCCCACGCCACGCGCCCATCGCCGCACGACCTCGAGATCCTTGTCGTCGCCCGTGGACAGGAGGAAGAGCATCCCGATGCCGCTGAAGCCCTTGTCGGCTCCGGGCTTCGACAGATAGTCGGCGAACCCGCGTACGATCCTGTCGGACTTCGGGCAGTCGAGCGGCCACGTCCTGCTGTAGGCGCCGAGTACGGGAACCTCGACGATGGCGTCTTCGGCCTCACCTCGAATGGCGAATCTGAGCACGCCGTCGCTCGCCTCCGCCGCGGCGAGGATCTGGCCGAGCTGAATGCGCGGGTCGATCTTGGCGAGCTTCTGGCCGTTGATAGAATCGATGATCTGTCCGGCCTTCAGCTTTCCCGTCGCCGCTGCCGGCGAGCCCTCCTCGATGTGGCTGATCCGCATCGTGAACGCCGGCTGGATCAGGTCGATGCCCATACCGACGGGACCGAAGCGCTTGATGTTGGTGAGCGATTTCGTGGCATCGGGCCGGGTCGAGAAGAGCCCCCGGGGATTCTCGTAGAACGGCTGCCCCTCGGCCGTTTCCGTCGCGCAGGCGAGGCTGATGGCGATTGCGAGTAGCAGCTCTGTTCTCATGGTCGTCCTGTTCGGTTGTTTCAGAGGGATCCTAGCGAGCCACGGATCGCGCGATATCGTCCAGCCAGTCCGCCGTCGCAGCGCTGTCTCGCCACTCTCGGAGTTCGATCGCGGTGCCCTTGCCCTCGATGTTCGTCGGTCTCGTGATCTTCGGCGCGAGCGTCTTGTTCGGAATCGTGTAGAAGAAGCGCGGGTCCTCGCCGCCGAAGGTGGCCTTCCAGCTATTGGCCAGGGCCGAGAGCTCCGGGCCGTAGTTCGCGCCTTCGTCGCTCTTGACCATCGTCTCGCTGCACAGGAAGACGATCCCCCTGACGCGACACGATGAGAACGGGTAGACCATCATGTTGTAGGCCTGCGCGGCCGTCGTGGTCACCGAGCCTCCCAGCGTGGGGTAGGTTCCCCAGGGGACGCCATCGGGGACGCGCTGAGTGGCGATCAGCTGCGGGACGTAGTCGCCCCAGTACTTCTTCCAAGCGGCGATATAGCGGCGGGCGTTGGCAGCGTAGAAGCGGTTGCCGGGCTCGACCGCTGCCAGATTCTCGTAGTCCGGCACCAGACTGGGAGCCTGCGCGAGGTGATCGAAGCCGATCCAGTGCTTCAGCTCCAGGTTGGCACCGTTCATGTAGACGATCCCTACCGGCTTGCCGGTCTTCGCGTGGATACGCCCGCCCAGCGCCTCGGCCAGGCCGCCCTTGGCGTTCTTCCACTCGGACGCGAAGCGGTTCTTGGGCGTGGTCGACACGCACACGCTGTAGCGGCTCAGCCGCGGCGATGTGGTGCGTTTCGCCTTACGCTTGAATACGCGCACCATGCCGTCGGCCTCCGCAGCGACATCCTGGCCGGCCGAGCCCGCGACGAACAAGACATCGCCGATGACGATGTTGCGACTTACACGCTCGTGTACCAATTCCCCGTCGATCGAGAAGGTCACCCTCAGCGTCTTCGGTTCGGCGCTGGCCTTCATGGCCGGCAGGGTGACCTGCCATTCGCGCATCCCGGGTTTCACCGGGATCGTCTTCTCCGTTCCGGCGAAGCTGAATCGAATGACGGCATCGCCTTCGGCCTCGTATCCCCAGTCGTGGATCGCGGAGCCCCAAACGGTGACCGGCTCGCCGGCCTGGAGCACCGCGTCGTCGCGGAACTGCGCGCTCAGGAGCGGCATCTTGCGGTATTCGTAGATCTTGCCGCCCGCGGCAGGGTCGGGCACGACACCGGCGACCTTGATCGGGTCGTCCGGCCAATCCTCGCGCGTGACGATCTCATGGTCGTAGCAGATGAACGGCGTCATCGGCAGCAACGCGCGATTGTAGATGTTCGGTTGGAAGCCGATCCCTCCGGTGCCATAGGACACGCCTCGAGGTGACTTGACGTTGCGGGAGGTGACGATCACCTTGCTGCCGTCGAGGCGGATGCGAGCCGGATGCCAGACGCGGTGCTCGTCGGCCAGGTAGAAGAGGTCCACCTGGCCTGCGCCGTCCGGGATCACCTTCGGATCTGCGAAGCCGGTGGCGCCTTCCGCTCTGCCGTGGGCGTTGGTGCCGGTCTCGGCCACCACGAGTCCGCCCTCGGCGTGGTCGAGCTCGACGATCAGCTTGTCGCCATCGACCGCATAGGACTCGAACATCGGTCCGTCGGCGACGACGTCTCGACCGTATTGGTTCTTCAAGGCGTGAAGCGCCAGTCGCTGGCCGGGAACCGCTTTGTGGCGGTAGTGGATCGAACCCTCGATGTCGATCTGACTGGCCATGCCGGCGTTCGCGATGTCGCGCGCCAGCCAGGTGCCGAGGCGCATCTCGGCAGTGCTGTCGATGCTGGGATGCGCGCGCGTCCATCCTCCCTTCGGGCTCGGGCAGTAAAATTGGTGAAAGTAGACCGGCAGGTCGGGTCGACCCCAGCGCAGGCGCCAGCCGCGGATCATGCTGTGCAGGTTGTGGTAGTAGGTGATGCCCGCCCCCATGTTGGCGTAGCCCTGATTCCAGATGCAGCCACGGATGGCGTAGGGAATCACCGGGTTCAGGCGGGCGTTGAACAGCCAGGAGGCGTCTCGATTGCCGCCGAGGTTGCCGGGGGGCTTGATGGAGATCGGCTTGGCAGTCTCGCCGTTCTCGACTCGCCGCGCGTTCGCTCGGAGGGTGTCTTCGATCTCTTCGTAGAACTTGCTCCAGGCCGCCTTGTGCTCGGGAGTCGTCGGATCGGTCTCGAGGATCTTCTGATAGACGCCGCGCGTGTGCTCGTCCGTGCCGGCGGCGAACCCGACCCGCGGGGTCCAGGCCTCGATGCTAGTCTGGCTGAAGGAGCAGTTCAGGATGCCGATCGGCACGCCGAGCTCCTCGTACAGCTTGTGGGCGAAGGCGAACGCGATCGCGCTGTAGTCGCCGTAGCCGCCGTTCTTCCACTCGCAGGTGGCGTGCTCGATCGGATGCAGACATGAGAAGAAATCGGTCACCACGCATTCGCGGATCGGCGCCGTCTCTCCCTTCGCCTCCACCTTCAGCTTGCTGCTGGAGCTCTTGCTGGCCAGCCATTGCATGTTCGACTGGCCCGACGCCAGCCACACCTCGCCGACGAGCAGATTCTTCAGCGTACGCGTCGCGCCGGCGCTCTCGGTGATGACCATCGATGCCGGTTCGAAGGTCGCATCGAGCGGATCGAGCTCGAGCAGCCACATGCCGTTCGGGCCAACAGTGGCCTTCTTCTCCTGACCGGCAAACACCACCGTCACCGTCGAGCCCGGCCTCGACCACCCCCAGACGGGCACGTGCATCTGACGCTGCAAGATCGCGTTGTCGGCGAAGGGCGCGCCCAGCTCGATGGCGGCGAGGGATGGCGACAGCATCGCTGCTGCCAGTGCCATCCATGCCATGTTCTTGATCGACGTGTAGCTTGTACTCATGACCCGTCCGGAGTTTCTCATGTCGTTTCGTCTACTTCCGGCGACCTTTGCTTCTATGGCCGCGAAATCGGCAAGCAGATGTTCTTCTCGATCACGATTGCCGAGCAGTCGCTCGTCCGCACGACGTCGGCCACGCTGAGGCCTTGCGCCGACCGGATCTCGTTTCCGACAACGCGCAGTCGCGACGCGCTCTTCGCCTTGACGGCCGTCGTGCCGCGGAGGATGAACTCGTTGCCCTCGATGCGGATGTCCTGGTGGACGGAGTCGTTCGCCACGGTGTTACGGGGGTGGACATGAACGACCGGCTCGCCGCAGCGGAGGAAGCGGTTTCCCCGTATCGTCATGTCGCGCACGCAGCCCGACTCGTACCAACCCTGAGCGTCGTCCTCGATGAGGACCGCGCTCATGCGGGTGCCGATGAACTCGTTGTCCTCGACGAGCACCTTGCGTCGGGTGGTGATCAGGAAGCCTCGTGTGGGAATGTGCGACACCGTGCAACCGCGGATCTCCACCTCCGGGGTCCAGGTGACGTTCTCCAGAGCATCGTTCTTCCGGAGCTCAGCCGGCACCGGGTTCTCGAGAGTGAGCAGGAGCTCCTTGGGATCGAGCAGCCGGGATTCCTTCACGCGGTTCGAGCCGTACGTCGCCAGAGAGTCCGAGTGGACGAACTCGACCTCGTCGCCCGGGTTGAAGGCGAGGAAGCCGAAAGTCTGGCGGTGCATGAAGCGCACCTTGATCTGCCGATCCGAGAGCCGTTCGACGACGCGCAGGTGCGTGCCGTGGATGTTGATCGCGTCGTCGTGCGCGCCCTTGAACACGCAGTCCTTCACCAGCAACTTGCCCCGGCAGCCGGAGACCTGGATGCAATCGGCCCACGCCGCGGTGGTCCGGCCGCTGGCCGCATCGGGCGCGACGGTGACCGATTCGAAGGTGAGGTTCTCGGAGAACTGGTTGACCAGACCCATGCCGTGGAGAAATCGAAACGTCACGTTCTTCCACGTGATGTTCTTGCTGCGTCGCGTGAAGACACCGGCGCAATCGCGCCGCGTGTCGCGAATCTGATAGATGCGTCCCTGCTTCATGCCGTGCCGTCCCCGGGCGCGCACGAGGAAGGGCTCGACCTCGCTCAACACCAGGCCCTTGAGCGGGTCCCGTCGGCGCCAGAGATCGCCAGTGGCCAGGTCGAGTTCCTGTGCCAAGCCGGTCTGGTAGCTCCAGCCTTCGCCCTGCCAGGTGATCTGGCCGTTCGCGATCGCATAGCGGGAGTCCTCATGGATCGCGACGTCGACGTAGCCGTCTCCGAGCGCGGCCACCTTGAACTCCGAGACGGTCGGGCGGTGATAGTCGAACACCAGATCGGACAGCGTGATGTCTTCGCTGCGGTCGATGCAGACCTCGATCATCTTGCCGCGATAGTAGAGCGACGCGCCGGGGCCGGAGATCCGGAAGTGCTTTGCCCCGGCCAGCAGGATACCGACCGCCTTGCGGCCGGCGGGATCACCGTTGGTGTTGGATATCTGATAGGTGTCTCGAAACGCGTTCGCGGGATGGAAATCGTAGCGTCCTGGCGCGAAGCGCACCTCGACGGGCGTCCCCGCAGTTCCAGCTCCCGTGAGCAAGAGCGTCTGGTCGAACGAGCCGGGCGCCACGATCTCCACGCGATCTCCGGGGGCGAGCCGCAGCCGGTTGACGCGGCGAAACGTGCGCCAGCTGCGCGCGCGCTGCAACCCGGAGTTGGCATCGTCGCCGCTCGTGGGATCGATATGGTACGTGGTGTTGCCCGGGGAGAGCTGTCGGTCCTCGTCATTCCTGTCGGGAGCCGCCGAGCCGCCCTCCGCGGCGGCGCCGACGGCTGCGTGCAGTGCGGAAGAGAGAATCGCGATGCAGAGGAGCTTGTTCATCCGTCAGCCTGGGAAGGTCGGCGATCATGGACGCGAATGAGTCAGATCGAGGTTGCCGCGTTGGCGCTCTGCATTGTCCTCGGATTCGAAGATCATGGGAAGCGGAGCAGCGAGGCAGACGCCAAGATCTTCTCGCTTCTGCAGGGAGAGCGTCTGCGGATGGAGCACTTCGAGTAGGTCCGCTCTTCCGCCGACGATCGAGCCGCCAGATCGGCACCTCGCCGAGATACACCGCCGCGGGGATCGAGGGGCGGATTCCACGGCCGGCGCGTGGCTCGGCTGCAGCTCTCGGCGCGCAGATGGCGTATGATACGGATCTCCGATCTCGAAACATGCCGGCGCTGCGCGTCGCGTTCGCGCCGACCTCACCGCTCCCCCCACACGTGAACGAGCCGAACCGATCATGACGAGACAAGCCACCCGCATCTGCCTGATCCTGTTGGCGTGTTGCGTTACCCTGACCGTCGAAGCGCAGAGCCTCAAGCCGGTGAAGATCACGCCGGAGTGGACGGCAGCCCTGCGGAAACGCATCCCGGCGAAGCCTCGTTGCACGCCGAAGGCGAAGCGCAAGGTGTTGCTGTTCTCGTTGACCACCGGATTCAAGCACTGGGTCATTCCCCACACCGACGTGGTCGTCCGACTGCTGGGCGAGAAGACCGGCGCGTACGAGATCGTGCACAGCGTGGACATCGCCATGTTCGAGCGCGACAAGCTCGCGGCGTTCGACGCCGTGGTGCTGAACAACAACTGCTCGAAGGGAGCACGTCGCAATATCTTCCTGGACGTCGCCGGCACCGATGAAGCTCGCGCTGCGCAGCTCGAGAAGAACCTCCTGGACTACGTCGCCAGGGGCAAGGGCCTCGCGGTGCTGCACGGCGCGATCGTGTTTCTGAACAACTCCCCGGCGTTCAGCGCCATGATCGGCGGCAGCTTCGACTTCCACCCCAGGCAGCAGGAGGTCGTTCTCGATCTCGTCGAGCCGAAGCACCCGCTGCTGAAGGCGTTTGGCGGCAAGCCCTTCATCCACGTCGACGAGCCGTACCTCTTCCGCGGTGCCTACAAGGACAAGGCGTTCCGCCCGCTTCTCGTGATGGACACCAGCAAGCTCGACTGCGGCAAGCGACAAGCCGCCGTCGCGTCCGACGTTCGGTACTGCGCGTGGATCAAGAAGCACGGCAAGGGGCGCGTCTTCTACTGCTCGCCGACGCACAATGCGCAGAGCTTCGACGATCCTCGGCTGCTCGTGTTCCTGCTCGACGGCATCCAGTACGCGCTCGGCGACCTCGACTGCGACGACTCGGTGAAGAAGTACGACGCGCCCGTCAAGAAGCAGTAGAGCCCCGACGTCGGCGACGGCGCCAGCGGCGTGCGATCGGCTCGATCCACAGGTAGATGCCGCTCGCGACCAGAAACAGCAGCGATACGGCCGCGATCGGCATCAACCAGCCGTGAAACGCGCGGCCGAAGAAGGAGCCGTCGTGCAGGTTCTCGATCAAGTCCGACCGTCGTGAGCTTGCCGACAGCACCTCGCCGGTGACGGCATCGACCTGAATCTCGCTGTGGTTGTGACGGCTGCGGACCTTGTGGACGCGCTTGCCGGGGCGGAAGTCGATGCGGTCGATGTCTTTGATCTGACGGAAGTCCTCGTGGCCCGCGTTCAGCACGACGGAGAACAGCCGCGGCATCGTGATGAAGTCCTGCGGCGATCCGCTGCTGCCCTCCATCGTCGGCGGTTGAATCCAGCCGTTGTCCTTCTTGAGCAGCAGCAGGAATCCCGTGACGGCGATGTTGACGAGGACGACGCCGCTGACGACTCCGACCCACTTGTGGGTCTCCCACAGGACCTTGTATAGCTTCATTCGCGTGTCGGATGCGGCGGCGTCAGGGCTTCCAGCGTGGAACTCGACCGGGAGTCCACGGAGCGCCCGCGGCCTCCAGCTTGTTCTCGAGTGACTTGAGGTCGTTTTCCACCAATCGACGCAGCAGCGCCAGTGTCTTTCCGAAGGCGTCGCCCGCGTGGCGGTACGCCTCTCGGTCGCTCGCGGTGGGGGCCGACGTGACACGCCACTGCGCGTTGACGATGCTGCGGACTCGAGAGCTGATAGAAGGAGGCGTCGGCTCCTGGTGCTTGCGCAGGGTCGGATCGCCTCGGAGCTCGACGAGGAGGGTGTCGAGCCGATTCTCGAGCTCGCCTGTCTCCCGAAGCAGCGCCAGGTCGGCGCTCGGCGTTTCGTTGACGGCCTTGCGGATGAGAGCGAGCCGGCTCTGCGCTTCACCGGCGGCGCGTATCGCCCCCTGCACGGCGCGATCGAGACGAGCCACCTTCTTGTGGAACGCGAGCACTGCGGCGCGGTCCTTCGCCGCAAACGTCGCGAGCCCCAGCGGAACGACCTCGAACCGCACGGGCTCCGTCAGCTCCGTGATCTCGTCACCGACGGACTTCGCGACCGTCACGGTGTACGTTCCCGGCGCGGCCAGATGCCCGGACGGCGAGCCGCCCGTCGCTGAGAGGACTGGCGACGACGACGGGTAGCGCAGATCCCACGTGACACGGTGGATGCCCTTCGAGCGGGGCGCATCGATCCGACGCACGACCGTGCCGTTCAGCTCGCGCACGATCAGTACGACCCGCGGCGGCATTTCGCGGTCCTCCGCGCGCAACTCGTCGAGCGACGGGTAGTCGTACTCCTTGCCAGCCTTCTCGGCGGCCTTTTCCGCCTCCTTGCGGCGCTCGCGCAGCGTCGTGAGCTTGTCTTTCAGGTAGTAGGTGATCTGCGCACCGAACGGCGGGTTCGACGCGGCGTAGTATCCCGCGCCCTGCGAGCCGCGCCCGTTGCCGCCGCCGAGTCGCGACCGTTGGATGTAAAGCAACGCGTCCTTGACCGGGAACACGTGCGCGTCACTCTCGAGAAGCTCGGCATCGACATGTCGCAGCGGGGAGTAGTCGTCGAGTATGTAGATGCTGCGGCCGAACGTGCCGAACGCGAGGTCGCTCTCGCGTCGCTGCACGTCGACGTCGCGAACGGCGATGGTCGGAAGCCCGCCGATCTTGTGCCAATTCGTGCCGCCGTCGAGTGTGAAGAACGCGCCGAACTCCGTGCCGGCGAAGAGCAGATCGGACCGTACATGGTCCTCCTGGACCGAGTACACGATGCAGCGTGGAGGCAGATCGCCGGCGATGGACTCCCACGTGGCGCCCCGATCGAGAGTGCGCAGCAGGTATGGCTTGAAGTCGCCATTTTTGTGGTTGTCGAACGATGCGAAGGCCGTGTCCGCCTCGTGTCGCGACGCCGTCAGCGAGCTGACGTACGTCATGTCCGGGACGCCCGGGAAGAGGCTGATCTTGCGCCAGGTCCGGCCGCCGTCACCGGTGACGTGAATCAGGCCGTCATCGGTACCGATCCAGATCAGTCCCTCCACGAGCGTCGATTCGGTCAGCGAGACGGTGTTGCCGAAAATCGACGTCGAGCGGTTCTTCGACACCGCGTCGACGTTCTGGATCTTCCCCATCACCTCGAGGGCGTTGCGGTCGAGGCCGCGCGTCAGATCGTCGCTGATGACCGTCCAGCTGGAACCGCGGTCGTCGGAGCGAAACAGCTTGTTGGCGGCGAAGTACAGCCGCTTGTGGTCATGCGGGCTCAGGATCAGCGGCGTGTCCCAATTCCACTTGTACGCCTCGCCGTCCGGCCCCTCGCGCGGCTTGATGCTGACGATCTCGCCGCTGCGACGATCGTGTCGCACCAGCCCGCCGTACTGCCACTGGCTGTAGACGATGTTCGGGTCGGTCGGATCGACGACGGTCTCGTAGCCGTCGCCGCCGACGGTCACGAACCAATCGGCGTTCGTGATCCCGGCCCGATCGGTGGTCCGCGACGGTCCGCCCTGGGTGTTGTTGTCCTGCGTGCCGCCGTAGACGTAGTAGAAGGGCTGCGAGTTGTCGGTGCTGACGCGGTAGAACTGCGTGATCGGCAGGTTGGCCTTGTAGGCCCAGTTCTGGGCGCGATCGAAGCTCTCGTAGACGCCGCCGTCGCAGCCGACGAGCAGATAGTCGTTGTCGTTCGGATCGATCCACAGGGCGTGATCGTCGACGTGCCGATTGCGGCGAGGGACGGTCTGGAAGGTCGCTCCTCCGTCCTCGGTGACCCGCATGTACGTGTCGAGCGCATAGACTCGATCGACGAGTACCGGGTCGCAGATGATCTCGTTGTAGTACTGCGGGCTCGTGGTCATGTACGAGTTGCGCTTGTGCCACGTTTCGCCGCGGTCCGTCGAACGGAAGAAGCCGCCCTGGCCCTCGGCCGCCTCGATGATCGCGTAGACGACGTCGGGATCAGCGGGCGAGATGTCGAGGCCGATACGTCCCTTGTCGACACCCGGCACCCCGTTGGTGAGCTTGCGCCAGGTCTTGCCGCCGTCGGTGGACTTGTGGATCGCCGACTCGGGCCCGCCGTTGATCAGCGTCCAAACGTGCCGCCGCCGCTGATAGGACGACGCGTAGATGAGGTCCGGATCGCGCGGATCGAGATGCACCTCGTTGACGCCCGTGTCGTCGCTGACATGCAGGACGCGAGCCCAGGTCTTGCCGCCGTCGGTCGTCTTGTAGAGGCCCCGATCCCCTCCCGGTCGCCAGAGCGGCCCCTGTGCTGCCACGAAGACGACGTCGGAGTCGCGCGGATCGATGGCGATCTGGCCGATGTGCTCCGACTCCCCGAGGCCGAGGTTCTCCCACGACCGCCCGCCGTCGCGAGATCGATAGACGCCATCTCCGAACGACACGCTGCGCTGGCTGTTGTTCTCACCGGTGCCGACCCAGATGACCTGCGAGTTGTTCGGATCCATCGCGAGGCAGCCGATCGAGTACGACTTCTGCGCATCGAAGACCGGCGTCCAGGTCGTTCCCGCGTTCGTCGTCTTCCAGACTCCGCCCGAGCAGGCGGCTGCGAAGTACGTGGCGCGGTCGTTCGGGTCGACGGCGAGGTCTCCGATGCGTCCGGACATCAACGCTGGGCCGATAGACCGGGCCGCGAGGCCCGAGAAGATCGCGTCGGGCATGCGCTCCGCGTCGGTCGCGCTCGCCGGTGACGGTGCCGATATGGCGGCGGTCAACAGCAACAGGGCGGTGGGCGACAGCTTCATCTCGTTCTCCTTGCCGCACGTCAGTGCTAGACACCGAGGAGCGATGCGCCGAAGGAGCCAAGCAGCCCTTCTTCAACGGACTGCTGCGTCTTCGTCGTGTGTCGCACCGCGTCGGTTGGCGTGTTCTTCCTCGTTGACCCGAAGTGACGGCTGCCATGGACGACAAGCGTCCACATAGACCGCCATGCTTCAAGATACTCGAATGGCGCGTGGCTCGCGAGGCCGGAGAGGCGATTCGCGTTGACGTTCCGCACGCGCTCGCCGACTGAGTCCGATATATGGCCTCAGCGCAGTTTGATCGTGGCTCGCTGCTTCGACTTCGGCAGCTCGACCGTGGTCGACTTGCCGTCGCTCTCGACTCGGTGGCGGCCGTAGAATGCCTTCAGCTCGCACCGTCCGGCAGCGTCGGCCTTGCCCTCCCAGCGCGTCCACCACGTCCCGTAGATGAGCTCGCGGTAGGCGTGGGCTGCGGGTGTCGGGGTCCAGTCGCGGCGAAACAGCGATGACGCCGGAATCCAATTGGCGCCCTCCCAGAACCCCCACATCAGAATGCCTTCGACGGCCGGGTGAGCGAAGCAGATGCGATAGTAGTCGACCAGCGCCGCGGCCTTCCTGCGTTCGTCCTCGGCGGACAGGCGGAGTCGTCGGTCCTTGTAAACGCGGGAGCGCTGTCCCGGGAAGTTGAACTCGGTGACGCGGATCGGCAAGCCGAGCTTCGCGAGCTTGTCGAGTGACGCGCGCAGGGTGGCGGCGTCGAACGAATCGCCGTGCACGTGGCCCTGGACGCCGATTCCGCCGATCGGAACACCCTCCTTGACGAATCCGCGCACCTGCTTCGCGTAGCGATCGACGAGACGTCCGGTCAGGATGTCGTAGTCGTTCACGAACAGGACGGCGTCGGGATCGCCCTGTCGCGCCCACTGCGCCATCTCGCGCGTGATCCCCGGCCCCAGCCGGTCGGCGTAGTAATTCTGGTGCAGCATCTCGTTGTTGAGGTCGTACTCGGCGAAGCGTCCGCGATAGCGCTTCGCGACCGTGATCGCGCGCGTGCGGAGCGCGTCGCGAAGCGCGGCATCGTCGAGCTGCTGCAGCCATTTCTGCACGCGACCGCGCACCCCCCAGAACAGGCAGTGACCGCGCAGCGGGATCTCGTTCGCCTCGGTCCACTCGAGCATGTTGTCGACGATCGAGTAGTCGACACGACCGCGGGCCGGCTCCATCGGGGCCCACTTGAGCGCGTTCTCGGTGACGGCCGCGTTGAAGTGGCGCAAGAACACCTTCTTGTAGCGGGCCGCCTCCTCGACGGGAGCCCGCCTGGAGAACATGCGCGACGAGAGCGCGGCGCCGAACCAGAACTCGTGTCGCAGCTGCTCCACTTTCACCGTCGCGCCCGGGCGCGTTTCGACGACGAGCGTGCCCTGTCGCAGTCGGGCGATCGCCTTCTCGTCGTCGGTCCGTTCGTCGCCGCGCGCGGCGGATACCATCGCGATTCCCACGAGCGCCCAGCACCACCACGTTCCGGTCTTGCAGCAAGTCATCGATCTTCTCCCTGTCGCGACAGATGGCCGTTCTGCACGTTTACTTGGCCCCCGGTAGCGGCACCTGCTTCGTCGTCTTCAGGTAGGCGACGAGCTGCAGCATCTCGGCGTCCGAAAGTGTCGCCAGCAGTCCCTCGGGCATCATCGACAGCTTGGCGGTCTCGTCGGACAGGATCAGCGATCGCGCGATGACGACCGGATCCTCTTCGCCGACGACGCGCAATCGGATCTGGCGCTCGTTCTCGCCAGCGACGGTGCCGGTGTAAAGGCGTCCCGTCTGCGTCAGGATCATGCGCATCTGGTAGCCTTCCTGGATCACCTCGCTCGGGTTCAGCATATTGCCGAGGAGGTACTCGAGGTCGCCGCGATTGGCGCCGGTGAGCTCCGGCCCGATGAGACCGCCTTTCTCGTAGAGCGTGTGACAGGACGCGCAGGTGCGGTCGTAGACGACACGGCCGGCCTGGGGGTCGGCCTTCGCTACCGCGTCGGGGGTGAGCAAGGCGCGATACTTCGCAAACGCCGCCTCCTTGCCGCCCGGCAGCGCTTCGACGGGGCCCCAGATCTCGACGAAGCCGGTGCCGACCACGCGGAGCAGCTGCCGCGCGACGTACGGCGGCACGTCGCGCCTCGGAACCGCGCCGGACTTGATCGCCTGGGCGAGTCGACCACCCGACGCCGATCGCGACGCGAGCGCCATGACCGCCTCGAGCTTCTCGTCCGAGTTGAAGCTGTCGTAGCGCGCGAGCAATGTCTTCGCGAGGCCGGCGTCATCGTACGCGGCGGTCGCACGGATCGCCTCGCGTCGCAACGCGGCGTCGCCGAGAAGCGCGGGCAGCTTGGGACGCAGAGCATCGAACTCCTGCCGCGCCAGCGCGCGCAACGCTTGCAGGCGTTGCTCCGGCTTCGCGTTCGAGTCCTCGAGACGCGTGAGGAGCGTCTTGGCCGCCGAGCGGTCGCCGAACTGTCTCGCGACGTCGAGCGCGACTCGACCGACGTCCGGATTGCCGTCGGCGAGCAGGTCCGGATAGACCGCGGACCACGCGGCCGGCATCTTCAAGTCCCGGCGTCCCTCGAAGCCCTCGCGCAGTCCGTACAGCAGCTCGAGTCGGACAGGACCGATTGCCGCGTCGAGGCCACCGACGACTGCATCGTAGCGATCGGCGTGGGCGAGGCGTCGGGCGATGTGGCGCGTCACGAGCGGCAAGCGGCTTCCCTGCGCCAACGCGACGGCGGAGTCATGATCGGCGGCGACGATCGGCTCGATTCCGAACCAGATCATGCGCGGGATGTTGTGGTCGTCCGCGTCCTCGTGACGTGCGACGAGCGCGGTCGCGAGCGGCCAGCGCGCGGCATGGTCGAGACGCTGGAGCGCGCACGCAAGATAGAGGCGCACGACGGGAGACGTGTCGCTCTGGGCCATCGCGACGAATCTCCTCTGCACCGCGACCGGCACGTCGAGGTCTTCACCGAGTAGCCGCACCGACCACGCGCGGACATGCGGGTCGCGGTCATCGAGGAGCGCGATGAGGTCGGTCGCGCTCAGAGCCCGAGTCACCCAGAGCCCCCACAGGCCGCGCAGCCGATGGTCGGGATCCCCGTGGCTCAACACTGCGCGCAGGATCTCGGTCGCATTCTTCGCGACAGCGCCCTCGGCCGCGCGATGTTGGAGAATGACCCGCGCGCGCCGTGCGTGCCACGCGCTCGGCGAGAGCTGCAATGCGGCGAGCTCGTGATCGCTCTTCTTCCTCAAGTCATCGTAACGTCCAGGCCAGTCCTGGGCGTGCGACAGCTCGGGCTTCGGCATCATGCGGAAGACGCGGCCGGTCTCCTTCTGCTGCACGGAGTTGCCGCAGATGTCCGCATCGTGCCAGTCGAGCGCGTAGATGCCGCCCCCCGGGCCGATCTCGATCGAGAAGCCGACCCACTGCGCGTTGTTGGCGAGCAGGAAATCGTCGCCGTGCTGCGCGACGAAGCCCGAGCCCTCAGGCTCGAGGATGTCGGTGAGGACTGCGTGCTCGTGCAGGTTGGCCATGAAGAGCCGACCGTGGTAGCTCTCGGGAAACGCATCGGATAGATACACGCGCAGACCGCCGTGTGCCGAGCGATGGCGGTGATCGGCGATGGTGCGGATATCGCGATAGACGTGCGGATTGAAGTGGCGGCCGCCCTGGCGGTGGTAGATGCCGCCGGGGATGATGTGGAAGAGGTGGGGGATGACACACGCCGAGATGAAGAGCTGCCCTTTCGCGTCGTAGTCGATACCCCACGGGTTCGAGAAACCGTGCGCGATGGCTTCGAAGCGGCGCTTCTGCGGGTGGTAGCGCCAGACGCCGCCGTTGATGTCGACGCCCGGCCCGTCGAGCTCGATTCGCCCGGGGAATCGCTCACCCTTGCCGTAGAGCTTCCCCTTGTCGCGCGGCTTGCCGACTTTCGACGGCGTCGCGAAGCCCTGACAGCCGTAGAGCCATCCGTCGGGTCCCCAGATGAAGCTGTTGAGCGTCTCGTGGCGATCGCGGATGCCCCAGCCCGTCAAGTGCACCTCGATGTCGTCCATGTCGGCGCGATCGTCGCCGTCCCGGTCGGGAACGAACAGGAGGTTCGGCGGCGCTCCGAGCCACAGTCCGTCGAAGCCGACAGCGATGCCGGCCGGAAATGCGATGCCCTCGGCGAAGACCTTGCGCGAGTCGGCGGCACCGTCGCGATCCGGGTCCTCGAGAATCAGGATGCGCGAGTTGCCGTCGTTGGCGAAGCCGCGGCCGCGGCTCTCGTAGTCGCGATTCTCCGCGATCCACATGCGGCCGCGATCGTCCCAGCAAAACGCCATCGGCTGAGTGATCATCGGCTCGGCCGCGTAGACATTGACGTCGAAGCCGTCGGCCATCGTCATCGCCTCGACGGCCTCCTGTGGATCCAGGAGCTTGGCCTGCCGCGCTTCCTCCCGAGCCAGATTCCACTGCACCGCGGTGCCGCGCTGGCCGGTGTAGCGCATCCAGTGATTCGTGACGTCGTCTTCGTCGATCTTGCCGGTCGACACGCGGATCTGATGCCGAATGACCTCGGCCTTGCCCCTCCCGATCCGCCAATCGCCGAGTCGCGCGCGCGTCGGTCCGACGCCGTATTGGTTGTCGACGCGCCACGGCAGCGGATAGCCGTGGTTCTTCGGGTGATCGAAGATCGCGATGTGCGCGAGATCCTCGCGTCCTTCGACCTGCATGCCGACATCGAGCCACAGAGCGCGCTTGCCCTCGGTACGCTCGACACCGCGCTGGCGCACCGAGTTGACGACCGCGGCGTTCGTGCCCTCCTTCCACGGCATGCGCAGGAAGAGGCCGCCGTAGTCGTACTTCGAGACGGTGACGTCGGTCTTCGCCTCGCCCTTCCACTCGAGCTCGAGCACGAACTCGGCGCGGCCGTCGTGCGCCTCTTCGCGCATCGACCAGGTCTGTGTCTCGACGAGGACGGCATCGCCTTCCTTGCCGAGAAGCTCGTACACGGTCTGCCAGCGCACGCGCTTCGACGGGCCGTCGGCGCCTTCGAGAATGCGCGCAGCGATGCGTCGCCAGTACGTACCCTCGGGATGGTGGAAGTAGTCGCGGCCGTTGACGCGCGTGAATCCCCAGTAGAGCCCTGTCTGATGGCGATGGTGCGACGGGCTGTACTCGGTCAGCACGCCCTTGCCATCCGGAGCGACGATCGGATGGAGGTAAGGCCGGAAGTCCGCGCGCGCGTTCTGGGTCACGACGGGCGACGACTCGCCTGGACGGTAGACCACGATCTTGGCGTCGCCCTCCTGCGCGATGCGGAGCGGGCCCGCGGTGAGCTCACCGAGTCCGCAAACCAGAAGCAGCGACAGGAGACACGCGAGGGACAGCGCTTTCATGGTGGAGTTGCTCTCGAGGTATGACCGGAAGGAGGTTCGCCTGCGCGCGAAAGACGGTCGTCCTGGCGCGCGAAGCCCTTTCTACCGACTCTCAGGCTAACGGAGCCGCCCGATACGGTCGAGCGCTTGCACCTCTCGAGCGCCCCTCTTCCTTTGCGAGCTTTGCGCCTTTGCGTGATCTCTCTTCAGGAGAAACTCACGCAAAGGC
>CAYMRB010000066.1:0-29947 GCA_964392615.1 uncultured Planctomycetia bacterium
CTCCGACTCCGACTCCGACTCCGACTCCGACTCCGACGCCGACTCCGACTCCGACGCCGACGCCGACGCCGACTCCGACTCCGACTCCGACTCCGAATCTGGCAAGCCGCTTGCTACAACCCTTATGCGGCTCCGGCCTCGATGCTCCCACTCTGCGGACTTCGCCGGGGGCCCACCACAGCACTGCATCCCACGGAACGAGGAGTTCAAACACGTCATGCTGCATCGAATCCGCCCCCGCCGCTGCGCCCTCGCCGCGCTGGCGCTCTGCGCTATCGCCTCATTTGGGGTCCCGATCCGCGACCTCGCTGCACAAGAAAAGGGCACGCCCGCGACCGGGGACTGCAAGCGCCGCCTGGACAAGATCCGGGCGGCGTTCCAGGCGGTTCCGGCGGCAGTCGGCGGACTGACGGCGCGCGAGGCGGACACGCTGGCGCTGCGCGTGATCGCGGGGCTGCGCGAGGCGGAGAACTACACGATCGCCTGTGCGAACACCGCCGAGGTCCCGGAAGCGCACTACTACGCGGTGAAGTTTCTGCATCTCCTGAGCAAGCGGCAGCAGACGGACATCGTGCGGGACATCCAGAAGACGAAGCCCATCGATCCGTCCGCCGCGCTGAAGGCCCGCATGGCGCCGTTCTACCGCAAGGTCGCGCAGCACGCCGACGCGGCGTTCAAAGGCTTGAAGGACGAGGATCGCCGCTCCGAATCCCTCCAGCTCCTCGGCTGGGCTCGCTCCCGGCTCGGCAAGCACGAGCTCGCCCGCGACGTCTACCTCAAGCACCGACAGACCTTCCCGAAGAGCCGACACATGGCGCTCGTCATGACCGCGCTCGGCCGGGTCTACCTCGACCTCGAGGAGTTCGACACCGGGATCGCCGCCCTCGAGAAGACGATGCAGGATCCGAACGCCTACGAGAGCGAGTACTACCCCGACCTCGGCGAGGTGCTTTGGAAGCTCTACGAGCGCAAGGGCGACCTCAAAGGCATGCAGCGCTGCGCGGAGCGCATTCTGTCGGTCTACCCGCTACGCGCGAAGAGCTCCCGGCTGACCTCGGCCGTGCGCGAGAAGTACGACCGCTACGTCGACGTGTTCGGATTCCGTAAGGCCTACGCCCTCTTCGCTCTCGGCCGCACGGAAGAGGCCCGCGACGCGTTCACCGTGCACGTGGCTCGAATCGACGCCAAGCGCGACAAGCTGCGCGCGAAGGGCCGCGATCTCCAGCCGGTCACCAGCATCTACCGCGAGCGCTCGGCGCGCAGCCTCGAGTTCATCGAGCGCCGGCTCGATCGCCCGGCGCCGCACGACTTCGACCTCGACCGCTTCTGGGTGACCGATCAGCGGACGACGATCGGCGACAGCGCCGGCAAGGTCATCGCGGTCGTCTTCCGCGGCACGGGCGACCAGCGCTCTCTCACGTTCCTCGACCTCCTCGACGAGTACGCGAGCCAGGAGGACGACGTCGAGCTCGTGACGGTCTCCTACCTCAAGAGCCTCACCAACATCGACGAGCAGCTCGACAAGCTGCGCGCCGAGCTCGTGTCGCTCGAGTACGAGTCGGCCGGTGGGATCGACCCCGACGGGATCGGCAAGAAGGTCTTTCGGGCCTACGGCGCGTTCGTCGGCAGCGCGACGTTCGTCATCATCGATCGCCGCGGCCAGCCGGCCTGGTTCCAGCAGGATCCGCGCACGGTGGACGTGAACTTCGCGAAGGCATTGCTCGAGCGCCTGAAGAAGGCGCAATAAGCGAAAACCTCCTCCCTAGAAGCACGGCCCTCTTCGGCAACCGCCGGGGAGGGCCGTTTTCAATTCGGACTGATCGGTCCCGACTCAGCGTCAGCCGGTGACCGGAGGCGGCGGCTCGAAATCGTCGCCCGGCGGCGCGTTGTGGACTTCGACCGCGAGGCTCGACAGCAGGTCTTGGATCGCGCTCTCCGCCGCGTTGACCCGCAGCACGTGGTCGAGCACGATCGCCTGCTTCTCCGACGCCGGGTTGATCACGACGCGCCCCGCTCCGAGAAGCAGGAACTCGAAGACGTCGTTGATCTCCTTCGACAGCTTCAGGTTCGGCGACGGATAGCGGCGCACGTCGCCGAGGAAGCCCTCCTTGTGGAGGATCTCGTTCGATTTGATCACCCAGTAGTTGAACCGGGTGGTCAGGAAGACGAAGGCGAACACGACCAGGAAGTACACGCCGAGGCTGAAGTAGAAGCTCGTCGAGAGCTGGAACCGCAGCTTGCCGATGAAGTCGCGGATGCCCGGCAGGATGTCGTACGTGTGGCTGAGGTAGAGGAGGAGGAAGACGACAGCCAGGACGAAGAAGACCATCGCCATCGTCTTGAAGCGGCTGAACTCGAACGAGATCACGAGCAAGTTCAGGCACAGCACCACGAAGAAGATCAGGCCCGCCGCTTCGCTAGCGATCACGGCGCCCTGATCGACCACGGCGTCTGCAGGCGCCGGGTTGAAAAGCTGCCAGATGCCGCAGAAGAACGAGGTCACCATCACCGGGTAGAGAAAGATGACTTTCGGCCACGATCGGATGGTGATCGAGTCATCCTTGCCGAACTTCTTGGAGCTCATATGTCTCTCTGCTCACTCCCCTTGAAGGCTCCGACGCGTGCCGGGACCGCCGATTTGTGGCTTGCAGGATACTCAGACCTCTGGCGCTTTGCCAAGCAAATGGGAGGTCGCGGTCGCTGAGCGGAGATTTCACGACCGGCGAGCGCGGCGGACATCGCGGCGTTATGATGCCGCGGCCTGCCTCGACGCCCGCGCCTCGACTGCGGTGGTCAGACCGTGGACGCGAGCGCGAACATTCCCCTCTGCGAGCCGCGCCGGACGCTCGCCACGCCGTTGCCGTTCGGCGGCCTTCTCGCCGGCAGCTTCGCGACGGGCCTGGTCGCCGGCGACCACCTCGAGCTGGCGGCGAGCTCGGTCGTCGCGTGGGCTCTGAGCCTCGCGCTGGCCGCCGCGGTCTTGCCCGCGGCTTGGCGGCGCGGCCGGCGAAGAGCCTCTGCGACCGCGCCGAGACCGAGTCGCCCGCACGGCGCTCGAGCCCTCGGCTGGTGCGCGATCTTCGTCGCGCTGGGCGCGGCGCGAACGACGTCGACGCAGCCGACGCGAGCGCACGACGCCGTGAACGAGACGCACGCGAGCGTCGCCGTCGTCACCCGTGGCGTCATCGATGACGTCCCGCTGCTTCTCGCCGGCCGTGATCGACCGTACATCGCCTTCGCGCTGCTCGCTCCGTCTGGCGACAGATATCGCGTCCGCGTCGGCGACGCGCGAAGCGTTCCACAGGGCTGGCGAGCGGGGTCGCCGGTGGAGATCCGCGCCCGACGCTACGCTCTGCGTTCGCACCGCGCCGGACGCGACCGACGCGGGACCGCGCATCTTCTGCGCGTCACGGCGCCGGCCGCGGTACGGGTTCTGAGCGATCGCACTGCCCGCGAGCTGCAGCTGGACGACGGCGGCCCGCTGCCGGGCTTCCTGCGCCGGCTGCGCCAGTCGATCCACGACGTCGTCCGCGATCTCTATGACGAGCGCGCCAGAGGTCTGCTGCTCGCGATGCTCCTCGGCGACCGTCGCCTGCTCGATCGCACCATGTGGGACTCGATGCTCGCAACCGGAACGCTCCACTTCCTCGCGATCAGCGGCCTGCACGTCAGCCTGCTAATGCTCATCGTCGTGCGCCTGCCGCTGCCTCGAGGCGCGCGGATGCCGATGCGGCTGCTGTTCCTCGCGGTCTTCAGCTTGCTGACGGGGGCCAACGCGCCGGTCGTGCGCGCCGCGCTGATGTTCGCCGTGCACATCGTACTCCGCGGCATCGGACGGCGGCCGACGGCGCTGAACACGCTCGGCTGGACCGCGCTGCTCCTCCTGGCGATCGACCCGCTCGCGCTCGCGGATCCCGGCTTCCAGCTGTCGTTCGTCGCCGTCGCCGCGATCGTCACCTGGGGGCGCGAGCTCGACGGCGAGGAGCGCCGTCGCCGCATCGCGGGATTCCTGCCCCGACCGCCCCCGGGCGGCCCGATCGCGCGAGCGGCACGCGCGATCGGGCGGTGGGGGCGACGCTCGCTGGCGGTCTCGGTGGCGACGAACGTCGCCACGGCGCCGATCCTCCTCGCTTGGTTTCACCGCCTGCATCCGACGGCGCCGATCTCGACTCTCGCGGTCTATCCGCTGGCGGTGGTCGTGCTGCTCGGCGGGTTCGTCAGCGTCGGTCTCGGGCTCGTCGCGACGGAGCTTGGCGCTGCGGTCGCGGTGCCGACGGCGCTCGCCGTCGACGCGCTCGCCGTCGTCGTGGGCTGTGCAGCGGAGCTTCCGGGAGCGTGTGTGTGGCTGCCGCCACCCGCGCCGTGGCAGATTGCCGGCTCCTACGCGGTGCTCGTCCTGGGCTGGGCGCCGAACCTTCGCGGTCGGACTCTCGCCGCCGCAACCATCGCTCTCGTCGCGGCAGCGATCGCAACCGCGCTCGTCGTGCCGCAGACGATCGCGATCGTCCACGTCGACGTCGGCGCGGCCAGCGCGACCGTGCTCCGCGGCCCACGAGGCGGGACCTGGCTCATCGATGCGGGAGATCTGCCCGGACGCGAGGGTCGCTCAGTCGTCGAGGCGGTGCTCGAGGCGAACGGCCGCACGGTCGACGGAGCGCTGATCACGCATCCCGACGCCGATCACGTCGGCGCTCTGCCGCGCGTCGTCGAAACGCTCGGCGTGCGACACGTGCTGACGTCGCCCTTCTTCGAAGCCGCCCCGTCCGGCGACGCCGCGTTGAGTCTCGCGCGCGACGCGGGCCTACGGGTCGATGCGCTGTCGCGCGGCGACGGGCTCGAAGTCGGGGCGTTCCGCCTCGAGGTGCTGCACCCGGCGGCCAGCGAGACGCTGCCGTTCATCGCGTCGAAGAACGACACGTCGCTGTGCGTGCGCGTGACGGTTGCCGGAACGACGCTCCTCCTCCTCGGCGATATCGAGGAGGCCGGGATCGCGCGATTGTTGCCGCATGCCGACGAGCTCGCGGCCGACGTGCTCGTGCTCCCCCACCACGGTCGGCGCAACCGCTTGCTCGACGCGATCGTCGACGCGAGCGGTGCGCGCACGGTCGTCATCTCGGGCGACGGACGCGGCGGCGCGCGGGAGAACGCGACAGCGCTCGAGGCGCGAGGCATCGAGGTGTTCGCGACGTGGCGCGGTGGATCGGTCGTGCACGAGATCGTCGACGGCAGGCTCGAGACGCGGTACGCGGGGCGGTGACCGTCAGAGCCCCTCCCTCACGCATCCTCGGCGCGGCGCTTCGCGTCGCGCAGGAGCTCGTCGAGCATCTCCTGCGTCAGCCGCCGCGTTTGCGTGTTCTGCCGGCTCGGATGGTACGAGCTGACGACGACCGGCCCGCCATCGCCCGGATCCCACACGGCGCCGTGCCCGAACTTCGGGCGCGGGCGCGGATCGCCGAGCAGCTGAACGATCTCGTCGAACGCGGTTTTGCCGAGCGCGACGATGACGCGCTTCCTCTTGAGGAGCCCGAGCTCGCGCGCGAGGAAGTCGCGACACGCGACGATCTCGTCCCGCACGAGCTTGTTCCCTGGCGGCGCGCAGCGGGCGACCGTCGTCATGTAGGCATCCGCGAGCTCGTAGCCGTCGCCCCGGTGGCGCGATGTCGGCAGGTTCGCGAAGCCGGTCGCGCAAAGCGAGCGCGCGAGGAAGTCGGACGATCCCATGCCGTCCTCGCCGTCGCCGGTGAACATGCGCCCCGTGCGATTCGCGCCGTGCGCTGCCGGCGCTAGGCCGACGAGGACGACCCGTGCACGCCGGTCGCCGAAGCCGGGCACCGGGCGGCCCCAGTACTCGCAGTCGCGATAGGCGCGTTTCTTCGTCGCCGCGACCTGCTCGCGGTGCTCGACGAGCCGCGTGCAGCGCCGACAGTCGACGACGTCCTTCTCGAGCTGACGAAACGACACGGGCGGATCGACTCAGGGCGCGGTCGGCGACGCGGGAACGATCGGGGCCGTCGTGCGCGTCCAGCCGCGCCACTCGTGGCTCGCGGGCTCGCCGCCGCGCTCGCCGCTGATCTTCGCGTGCAACAGTCCGTCGTCGTCGAGCCTGTACTCGATGCGCTGCGGGAAGTCGTGGTCCGGGTTCGCGAAGACCGCCCTGCCCGGCTCGAGCTCGCTGAGCTGGAACGGCGTCGCGGCGCCGCCCCGCGGGCTCGCCCAGTAGATCACGCCGTCCTTCGTCTTCGTGATGCGCAGATACTCGAAGAACGGCTTGTTGTCGGGGCCGACCTCGCGGTGCACGCCGACCATGAGATTCGAGCTCGGTGCGGTCCAGTACTCCTCGATGTCGACGTCGTTCGCGCGGCCGCGCCATCGCCCTTCGAGCCACGCGAACCGCTCGAGGCTCCCGGGGCCGTAGAGAGGCGCGGCAGGGGTCGCGGTCGCGGCGTCAGAGGAGAAGGACGCAGGCCGCGTCGACGCGGACGACTCGTCGGCTCCTCCGGACGTCGGCGACGCGGCGATCGGACCTTGCGGTTCGTTCGAAGACGACAGGCTCTCGTCGCGACGCTCCGCGATGCCGCCACAACCCGCCAGCAGTGCGACGAGTGCGATCCAGCTCCTCGCTCTCATGGTCTCTTCACCCCTCTTTCTCTTCGGTGTTCTCGTCGCTCGCCTTCTCCGGCGGTGGCTCGTCGCTGCTCTCGCCAGCTCCCTCCGAGCCGAGCCCGCGCGCTCGCGCCAGGGTGGTCGCGAGCTTCTGAATCAACCGTTTGTACGCCACCACCAGCAAGTGGTGGCTCATCTTCTCGTACGTGTTCAGGAGGACGTAGACGAGAAACGCCCAGAAGAGGATGGCCTCCGTCTTGTCCGAATCCGACACCTTCACCGTGACGAGAAGAACGACGAGGCCAACGCTGAGCAGAAGCGTGCGGAGGATCCGCCGGCGATGGACGTCGATCTCGGTCGACCGCTCGAGCAGGACCTTCTCGATCTCGGAGAGCTGGATGTCGCGCATGGTGCCTCCTGGCTCGGGATTCTATGAGGCCCCATGTTCGGACGACAAGGACAATCGATCGCGGCTCACGCCGGCCCCCCGGCTCGACGCGTAGGGCAGCAGAGGACGGACACGATGCCTCCGCGCACGTCACTCCACCCACACTGCAAGACCGAGACCGGATTCGCGCGCGGCGACCGCGACGGCGCGCAGACCGAGAAAGCCGTCCACGCGGTTCACTTCCTGCTCACCGGATCCGCGAAGAAGACCCGCTCGCCACTCGACATCCTGATCGCCGGGGGCCGGGTGGTCCGCTGTACCTGCACGGAAGAGCTACGGTTCTTCCGCGCCAGCGAGGCTGCCGAGGTCGCGGACGCCATAGAGCCGATTGACGAGGCGACCTTTCGATCGCGCTGGGATCCCGTGCAGCTGACGCGGCGCAAGATCTACCCCGAGATCTGGCATGGCGAGCCGGGGTCCGGAGAGCATCTCGACTACGTTGTCGAGGTCGGCGCGCTCTCCCTCGCCGGGAACGAACTCGAGCGAGTGCTCGAGCTCGCTCGTGAAGTCCTCGCGGTCTTCTTCGTACTCGATCACCAGATAGGCAGCGAGCTCCGGCACCGCGATGATGCGATCGATGTTCGCGTCCGACACCGTCGCCAGGCACATCACGATTCCCACGTCTTCCCGCCTCTCAAGGGGCCGTCAGACGCGCCGCGCGCTCCTGCGCGTCGGTCCAGGCTTTGAGGAGATCGCGCGTACCCACGACGTTCTTCCAGCCGCCCTTCGGATGCTTCTCGATGACCTGGAGGAGAAGTCGCTGTCGCGGCGAGAGGTACCGACGTGGGTCGCCGTTCTTCGTGTGAATCGCCGCATTGATACGCGTCGCCTGCAGCGAGGTCATCGGCACGTGGCGGTAAGGCGTCTTGCGAAGGTAGTACTTCGGCTCCCGATCGACGCGCACCGCGTCATCCGTCCGGACGACGCGGGCGTCGAGACCGCGGGCGACCGCGAGCTGCCGATCGGTTCGCGCGATGACGGGCGCGGCGTTGCCGCTACGCTGCGCCGCGGTGACGAGCTTGTCGTACGTGATCACGGACGGATCGAACTGCACTTCCACGACCTCCCCCTTGCCGACGAATCCCGGCAGTGTCGAGACGATCCCGGCGAGCTTCCCGAGCTCGCTCTCACCGGTCCAGAATCAGCCCATTCCGAACGTCGCCTTCTCGAAACGCCGCTTGCGGGTAGGCTCGCCGGCCGCGAGGAGCCGCAACCACGCCGGCGGCTCGCTCTTGCGCGCTTCGAGCGCGGCGACCATGGATCGGGACAGCGCTCCGAGAGACCAGTCGCCGCTGAGTCGCGGCACGACGGCTCGCTTCTGGTCATCGGTGATGCGCACGACGGGATTGTTCCACGCGCGCTCGCCGAACAGCTTCAGGCAGCGCGCGTCGGCATCACCGCGCGTGTTGTTGTAGATCGCGACCGGAACGAAGAGCGTCTCGGCCGCCTCGACGAGCAGGGGATGGCTCAGGACCTGGCCACCGTAGTTGGTGCAGGTCCTTCAGCCGGGGACCTCGGTGAACAACACGAGCACCGCCTTGTTCTCCTTCGCCGCACGCGCGGTCGCGGCGTCCATGTCGCGCAGCCAGCGAACCTTTCCGAGCTCGGGCGGCGTCTTGCGACGCGCCGGCGTCCGGACGGCGTCCTCGGTGCCGACGTCCGCCACGACGGAGGTCAGCGAGAGGACGACCCCGGCGACGCATGCCACACCGGACGCTGCCGTTCTGGATCGAATCGACGATTCGGCTCGCATCGGCAAGATCTCCCGAGTTTCGGCTAATCCTTGGAAATCACGCGACGAAGATTGCGCCGGAATGGCCGCTCGACGACGCCGTGCTCGGTGATGATACCGGCGACGTACTTCGCCGGCGTCACGTCGAAGGCAGGATTGTAGACCTGGATGCCGCGCGGCGCGGTGCGAGCGCCGAAGCCGGCGACGACCTCTTTGGCATCGCGCTGCTCGATCGGGATGCCGTCGCCGGTCGCGGCGTTCGGATCGATCGTCGTCGTCGGAGCGGCGACCCAGAACGGGATGCCGTGCTCCTTCGCGAGAACCGCGACACCGAACGTGCCGATCTTGTTCGCGACGTCGCCGTTCATCGCGATGCGGTCGGCGCCGACGACGACGGCGTCAATCGCTCCGGAGCGCATCAGCGAGGCTGCGGCGTTGTCGCACAGCACCGTAACGTCGACGCCGGCCGCTTGCAGCTCCCAGCTCGTCAATCGAGCCCCCTGCAGCAACGGACGCGTCTCGTCGGCGTACACCCGCAGCTTCTTGCCCTTCTCGACGGCGCGGTAGATGACCGCGAGCGCGGTGCCGATGCCGCCGGTCGCGAGCGCGCCGGCATTGCAGTGCGTCAGCACGCCCTGACCGCTGCGCAGGAGCTTCGCGCCGTGGTCGCCGATCGCGCGACACAGCTGCTCGTCCTCGGCGTGGATCGCGAGCGCCTCGTCGAGAAGGTTGTCGAGGACATCCTCGCGCTCGAGGCCGTCGTCGAGCATCGAGAAAGCGACCGAGCTCATGCGTTCGAGCGCCCAGAACAGATTGACCGCCGTCGGCCGGGAGGCCGCGAGCCGATCGTGGACTCGCTCGACGGCGCGGCGCAGCGCGCGACCGCGCGCCTTCGTCGCCCGCAGGCCGATGACCATGCCGTAGGCCGCGGCGCAGCCGATCGCCGGCGCGCCGCGGACGGCGAGGCGGCGGATCGCGTCGATCACGGCCGGCAGATCGCGAACGCGCAGGTAGCGGCCGCGACCGGGCAGCAGCGTCTGATCGAGAAGGCGCAGGTAGCCGCCGACCTCGCCGACCCACTCGAGCGTGCGGAAGGACTCCGTCGCCCGGGTCTTCGCCGTGGCCTTGGCCTTCGAGCGGCTCACGCGAGCCCCTCTTGCCGCAGGCGCGTCTGGGCCTTTTCGTTCTTTTCGGCGACCTGTGCGGCGAGGGGGCTCTTGAAGCTCTCGTGCGCTGACGCGAGGCGGTCGTCGGCGAGCGCGAGCATCTGGACCGCGAGGAGGGCCGCATTGCGCGCGCCGTTGACAGCGACCGTCGCGACCGGCACGCCGGGCGGCATCTGCACGGTCGCGTGCAGCGCGTCGACGCCGTGCAGCGCGCCGTTCTCGATCGGCACGCCGATCACGGGCAGCGTCGTCTTGCCAGCGAGCACGCCGGCGAGGTGCGCGGCGCTGCCGGCGCCAGCGATCAGCACGCCGAAGCCGTTCGCCTTCGCGTCGCGCGCGAGCTCCATCGCGGTATCCGGCGAGCGATGCGCCGAGCACACCCGCACCTCGCACGGCACCTCGAACTCGCGCAGACAGCGCACGGCCCCGAGCATGATGTCGAGGTCCGAGTCACTGCCCATCAGGACCATGACCCTTTTCGTCGTGTCGGCCATCGGGGGCGACTCCTTCGCTCAAGTGCTTTGTTCTGGGATGGGGGGCAGACGGAGCGAGCGACGACGCGGCTCGAGCCTGCGATGATCCGCGGAAGATAGCACTTCGTGCGGGTTTCGCCAACCGCGACGTGGCAGCGGGGAGCTCTGGCGATTTGACGCCGACTCCGACTCCGCCCCCTGCTTCGGCCGCCGTCGATGACAGCACGCTATCCGACAATCAGTTCGAAGAACGCGCTTCGTACGCCTTGCCAGCCCACAACGCCCGCGACCAACAGGTAGGCGGTCAGGACGACCGCCGACCAGCGGACCGCTCGTGACGACGGTGGCCAAACCACCGCGAGGGCGACAGAGACGATCGCCAGAGGCCACGTCGCGAGCCAGCAGAGTATGATCAGCAGCCCGACCAGCTGCGAGTCGCGCCCAGCGAGGACGAAGAAGCCGTGGAAGGGCACGGACGCGACGAGCGCCGCGAAGACGAGCAACGGGATACGCCAATAGAACGACGGCGCCGAAGGTGGGGACGCCTGCAGCTCCCCTTCGGGCGGTTGATACGGCGTCTCGCCCATTGCATGACCTGTCGACGGACGCCCGATCGGACGCCCATCGCCAGCTCGACCTCAGTCGACGTTCCAGCTCTTGCCCGTCAGCTTCTCGTAGATCTCGCGGTATTTGCGCGAGGTCTCGGCGACGACCTCGTCCGGCAGCTCCGGCACGGGCGGCTGACGATTCCAAGCGCTTCCGAGCAGCCAATCGCGGACGTACTGCTTGTCGAACGACGGCTGCGACTTGCCCGGCACGTAGAGGTCGGCCGGCCAGAAGCGCGACGAGTCCGGCGTCAGCACCTCGTCGGCGAGGACCAGCTCGCCATTCGGACGCACACCCCACTCGAACTTCGTATCCGCGATGATGATGCCGCGTGCACGGGCCCATTCGGCCGCCTTGCCGTAGACGGCGAGGCTCTTCTCGCGCAGCTCCTCCGCGCGCGCCTGGCCGAGAATCTCGACAGTCGTCTCGAACGGGATATTCTCGTCGTGCTCGCCCTGCTCCGCCTTCGTCGACGGCGTGTAAACCGTCTCCGGAAGCTGGCTCGACTCGACGAGCCCCTCCGGCAGCGGCAGACCGCACACGGTGCCCTGCTTCTTGTACTCGGCGAATCCGGAGCCCGCGAGGTAGCCGCGGACGATGCACTCGACCGGCTGGATCTCGAGCTTCTCGACGATCATGAACCGTCCGCGCAGGACGTCGCGGTACGGCGCGCAGCTCTCGGGCAGGTCGTCGACGTCGGCCGAGATCAGATGATGGTCGGTGCCGAGGAGGTCGAACCAGAACAGCGACAGCTGTGTCAGCACGCGGCCCTTCTCGGGGATCCCGCCGGGCAGGATGAAGTCGAACGCCGAGATGCGGTCGGTCGCGACGATCAGATATCGATCGCCGAGATCGTAGAGGTCACGGACCTTGCCCCGCCGGACAAGATTCAGACCCGGAAGCTCGGACTCACGGACGATCTCCGGAGTGCTTTCTGCTGCAGCCACGGCACGTCTCCCTATCGCTGCTTCTCTTGAATTCGCTCGAGAATCGACGCACCGCGCCGGCCGCTCTTCCTCCGGGCCCGGGCTTCTTCGAGCGCGGCCGCGAGCGCGGTCTTCTCGCGGCCAGGTAGTCGATGACGCCAGAGGCGCTGAGCATAGCAAAAAGCGAGGGCCAGGGCATCCGTCGCATCCGCGGGTTCGGGCACCTCGTCGAGCCCGAGGAGCCGAGCGATCATCGTCTGGACCTGCGTCTTGGCCGCCTGGCCGTTGCCCGTCACCGTCTTCTTGACGACCGCCGGCGGGTACTCCTCGACCTCGAGCCCGTGCCGCGCCGCAACGAGCAGCGCGACTCCGCGCGCCTCGCCGACCCGCACGACGCTCTCGAAGCTCTTGCCCCGGAAGATCTTCTCGACCGCGAACACCTGCGGCCGGTGCGTCTCGACGATCTCGTCGAGCGCGTCCGCGAGCACCTGGAGCCGCCGCGGGATCGGGGTCTTGCGGCCGTGGCCGTCGACGGTCAGCCGCAGCGCGCCGTAGGTGACGCAACGCGGCGGTTGCCCTGGTGCGGCGTCGAGCAGTCCGTACCCCGCGACCTGAGAGCCGGGGTCGAAGCCGAGCACGCGGAGAGAATCTTCCATGACGCACTTCCTTTCGCCGCGGATTGTACCGCATCGAAAGGACGACGCCGAGGGACTGGCGCGATCGCCGGCGTCACCGGGGGAGCGACCCGAAGCGAGAGAGGATCGGCGCCGAGACGGAGCGGAAGCGGCGGGCTCTGGGGCCGGCCCCCCGGGCGGGATCGGCCCCAGCGCCCCAGACCCATCACTCGACGATGAGGTGATAGGTCATGTCGATGACGAAGACGAAGTCGAAACCGAACTCGTCTACCGTGAACAGGAACGTCCCTTCGAAGTGCAGGTCATGCTCGCCTCGGCTCAAGGGCGCGAGCAGCAGGTAGTAGCCGTCGTCGGCAGCGCGCTCGGTGCCGGCGGTCGGCATGTCCCAGATGTCGTTCTCGGGCAGCGTCAGGTCGAAGACCGGCGACTGGACCCGATAGCCCTCGAGCCCCGACAGCTCTCGACCGTCGATCACGCACGTGAGACCGGTCGCCGCGTCGGCGAAGAAGCTCGCACATTCGAGGAGCCCCTCATCGTCGAGCGACGGATCCTCCTCGAAGTTGTTGCAGACGACGTTCAAGATCGGGAAGAAGATGGCCTTGCCGGTCGGAACGTAGCATGTGCGGTTCGCGCGGCCGACGAACACGCCGTCCTCTTCGATCACCGATGACGTGCCGGCGAGGAACCAGACGGGCCCCCCTTGCCCCACGCCACAGGCCTCTCCGGTGTCGTCGTAGAGCGGGTGAGGCTCGTCGCCCGGCAGACCGGCCGCCCACTGCCACCACACCGCCGCCCACTCGCCGTAGGTCTTGCCGAAGGCGTTCGCGTGGACCGGCAGCACGCGCGGATTCGGATTGCCCTGGCGACCGCGCCCCGCAACGCGGCCGTCAGGAAGCGCACACGGCGGTGCCGGAGGTCTCTCTGCGCCGTACAGCCAACCGAGGAGCCTGACGGGATCGGAGACGTCGAGCTTCCCGTCGCCGTTGACGTCGCCACTTTCGACGGCGGTCGGCTCGGTACCGCACAATGCGAGCTCGACGGGCCCCGGCCCTCCGAGGAAGAGGTGATCGAGAAGGTACACCGGGTCGCTGACGTCGAGGACGAAGTCGCCGTTGACATCGCCGTTGTCGACGGCAAACCCGGGCGTGACGCCGAACTCCTGAACCATGGCGGTTCGCGGCAGCGCACAAGCGAGCAGAAGGACACAGCCGCTGACGAAGCGTGTGAACATGACGTATTCCTCCCTGAATCCCACAGGACACCTGCCGCTGAGAATCGCGGCTGACTCTGCTGCCCGCCGCGTCCGGACGGCGGCGTGCGCCCGGAAATCACGAGACGCTCCTCGAGACTGCGGGTACCCATCACTGTACCTGCGAAACGCCCTCGGGCTGTTGCAGGCATTTCTCGGAATTCTGCTCAGCGATGCGATCAGAGCGACACGCCGGCGTCATCCGCAGCCGCGCGCAGCCGCTTGAGAGCGCGGTAGTACCGCGACGCCGCGGCGTTGGCGCCGACCCCGAGCACCTGAGCGGCCTCCTTGTTGGTCAGCCGCTCGAAGTGTCGCAGCTCGAGCATCTCGCGGTCGCGATCGCCGAGCTTCTCGAAGAGACGCGTCAGGGTGTCGTGCAGCTCGTCGCGGTCCAGAACCTCGCTCCCGGTCGTGCTGGTGGAAAGCAGCTGCTCGGCGAGCGCGCCAGGACTCGAAGCCCGCGAGGCCTGACCATCGATGGAGACCTCCACGCGAGCGTCGCGCTTCTGCGCGTCGAGATGGTGTCGGTGCAGCTGCAACACGCGCTCCGCGGCGATCAGCCGTAGCCACACGAAGGGAGGAATCGACGCGTCATCGAGGTAGCGATCGAGCCTGTCGAGAGCCTGCACGAACGTCTCCTGCACGACGTCCGATTCGTCGACTCGTGCCCTCACACGAGGATCGAGACGGCATCGCACGAGGCTGCACAGCCGGTCCTGATAGGCGTAGAGAAGCTTCGCGGCGCGCGGCGGGTCGTGCCGACACCGTCGAAGCTGCTCGATGAGGGGATCGGGGGATTGCATGAGCGGAAGCCGAACTCTGACCACGTCCCGATCGCGCCCGCCTGCACCGATCCGGGGCTCTCAGATCGTACAGCGGACGCCCGGACGCACGCAAGGCGGTCATGCGGCGTCAGTCGTGGTAGAGCGACTCCCGCCGCCGGAAAATCACCCGGATCGGGATCTCCTCGAAGTCGAGCGCCTCGCGCAGCGCGTTCGCGACGTAGCGGCGGTAGTCCTTCGCGAAGAACTTGGGCTCGTTGACGAAGACCGTGAAGACCGGCGGCGACGTCGCGACCTGGGCGGCGTAGAAGACCTTCGCCACCTTGCTCTTCTTGGCCGGCGGCGACCGGTGCGCGGTGATCGCGGCCATCACGCGGTTGAGCTCGCCCGTTCCGGCGCGCTTCGAGGCCTTTTTGAACAGGCTCTGCCCGAGATCGATGACCGACTGGATATTGCGCGACTCAGTCGCCGTCGTGAACACGATCGGCGCGTGCGCCATGCCCGGCATGCGCTGCGCGATGAAGTCGGCCCACGTCTCGGTCGCGACCTTCCCGCCGCTCAGATCCCACTTGTTCGCGACGATCACGCAGACCTTGTGCGCCTCGGCGATGGTCTCGCCGAGCTTCTTGTCGGCGCGCGTGATCTCTTGGCTCGCATCGATCAGGAATAGCGAGACATCGGCGCGTTGGATTGCCTCGAGCGTCCGCACCTGGCTGTAGAACTCGATCGAGTCCTTGAGCCCTTTGCGCCGTTGGATGCCCGCCGTGTCGATGATGACGAACTCGCGACCGTCCTTCTCGAACCGGACATCGACGGCGTCGCGCGTCGTCCCCGGCACCTCCGAGACGATCACGCGCTCCTCCTGCGCGAGCGAGTTGACGAACGTCGACTTGCCGACGTTGCGACGTCCGACGACCGCGATCTTCATGACCGCCGACTCGGTCGCGTCGCCGGTGGGCCACAGGTTCTCGGTGACGTGATCGAGAAGGTCCTTGCGTCCCCACAGCTCTTTCGCGCTGACCGCGATCGGATCGCCGAGCCCGAGGGACTGGAACTCGTGCACGTACGGCTCGTGCTTCTCCGCGTCGACCTTGTTGACAACAACGATGAGCGGGATCTCCTCCGATCGCGTCCGCAGCCGCTCCGCGACGACCCGGTCGAGCGGCGTGATGCCCTCGCGAACGTCGGTGACGAACAGGATGAGATTCGCCCCGCGCAGCGCGAAGTCGATCTGCTTCTCGACGTGGTCGCCGAGGTCATCGCGGTCGACGATGCCGATACCGCCGGTGTCGACGACCTCCATCAGCACGTCCTCGTGCTGGACGAGCGCTGAGACGCGATCGCGCGTCACGCCGGGGGTCGCATCGACGATCGCGAGGGGTTCGCCGGCGAACGCGTTCAGGAGCGACGACTTGCCGACGTTCGGCCGGCCGACGATGGCGACGACGGGTAGGTTCATGGCGTCGATCTCCCTGAGAGCCCCACTCCACGTAGCATCGCTACGTGCAGCAGAGCGAGGTGCGTCTTCGAATCGACCACACGCCGTGTCGCGCGCGTGGACTCCGGCGGTGCGAGGATTTCGGCGACGAGGTCCGCGAGCGGAATCCGTCGTTGCCGCAAGCACTCGGTCTCCTCCAGCGCGTCGGGCCCGGCCTCGAGCTCCTCGGCGAGCCAGAAGTGCATCTGCTGGCGCGACACGCCGGGAATCGTCAACCGCGCGCCCAGCGACGTCAGGCGCCCGGCGATCCAGCCCGTCTCCTCGCGCAACTCGCGGCGGGCGGCATCCTCGGGCGCTTCGCCCCGCTCGATCTGGCCGGCGGGAATCTCGTGCATCCACCCCTCGACCGCGTGGCGCACCTGCTCGACGAGAACGACTTCGCCCGACGCGAGCAGCGGCACGACCGCAACGACCGGCGGCAGCTCGATCACGTCGTGCTCTGCCTCGTAGCCGGTCGGCAGACGGAACGCGAGTCGATACAGGCGAACGACATCGCCACCGCACACGTGACGTCGCCCCAGCCTCTCGAACGCGCTGTCCGCACGAATGCCGTCGAGCGGCGCGTCGCTCGTCTGTCGCGCGTCGTCGGTCATTGCGCCGCCGCCCTCCGTTCTCGTCGCGCGACCCGCCGCGAGGCCCCGCGGAGCCGTTCGACCCACGCGAGGAGAATCTGCACGTCCGCCGGTGTCACGCCCGAGATGCGCGACGCCTGACCGACCGAGATCGGTCGCACGCGATCGAGCTTCTCCCTCGATTCCGCGCGCAGACCGACGACCTCGCCGTAGTCGAAGTCGTCGGGAATGCGGCGGTCCTCGAGCCGCTGCAGCCGCTCGATCTCGAGCAGCTGACGTTCGATATACGCCGCGTACTTCGCCTGGATTTCAGTCTGCTCGAGCACGTCCGCATCGAGGTTCTCGATCGCGTCGGCATCATCGGCCCCGGCAGCGATGAACGGCAGGACGTCCGCGAGTCGCTTGTCGGGCTGGCGCAGGATCTTCGCGAGCGTCTTGCCGTCCTTCCACGTCGAGTCGAGACGGTCGAGCAGGCGGTCGATGTCGCGACGTTTCGTCTCGAGCCGCTCGAACGCGCCCCGTGAAACGAGGCCGATGCGATGGCCGGTCTCCGTCAACCGCAGGTCGGCGTTGTCGCTGCGCAGGAGCAGGCGATACTCCGCTCGCGACGTGAACATGCGGTACGGCTCGCGTGGGCACTCGGTGATGAGATCGTCGACGAGGACGCCGATGTACGCCTCGGATCGCGACAGGATGAGCGGCCCCTCATCGCGCAGTCGCAACACCGCGTTGATCCCGGCGAGCAAGCCCTGCGCGGCCGCTTCCTCGTATCCGCTCGTGCCGCAGATCTGGCCCGCAAAGTAGAGGCCGGCAATGGCGCGAGTCTCGAACGTCGGCCGGATCTGGGTCGGCGGGAAGAAGTCGTACTCGACCGCATAGCCGTACTGGTGCACGGCGGCGTTCTCCAGCGCCGGAATCGTCCGCAGGAGGCCGTCCTGCACGTCGCGCGGCAGGCTGGTCGAGATACCGTTGAGGTAGATCCACGACGTGTCGAGCCCCTCCGGCTCGAGGAAGATCTGGTGCGCGTCCTTCGACGCGAAACGCACGACCTTGTCCTCGATCGACGGGCAGTAGCGCGGCCCGACGCCGTCGATCTGCCCCGAATACATCGGTGCGCGGTGGAGATTCGCACGGATCAGATCGTGCGTCGCCTCGCAGGTCCACGCGATGTGACACGGCACCTGCGGCAGCTGGATCGACTCGGTCGAGTACGAGAACGGCACGGGCGGGTCGTCGCCGGGCTGAACATCGGTCCGCGACCAATCGACGGTGCTCGCCTCGACGCGTGCCGGCGTGCCGGTCTTCAATCGCCCGCGCTCGAAGCCGACATCCGCGAGGAAATCAGCGAGCCCGTACGCCGCGCCCTCGCCGACGCGTCCGCCTCGCGTCGTTTCGTCGCCGCAGTGCAGCAGCCCGCGCAGGAACGTGCCGCTCGTGACGACGACCGATCGCGTCGGGATCTCGCTGCCGTCGTCGAGAACGACCGCGCGAACCGCGCCGCACGGAGCCGTCGCGCGGCTGCTTCGCGTCTCGAGCCGCAATCGCTCGACACACCCTTCGACGACCGTGAGTCCGTCGGTCGCGCTGCAGACGCGCACCATGTACTCCTCGTACCGGTGCTTGTCACACTGTGCTCGCGGCGCGCGGACCGCGGGGCCCTTGCGGGTATTGAGAAGGCGAAACTGGATGCCACAGCGATCGGCCGCGCGGCCCATCTCGCCGCCGAGCGCGTCGATCTCGCGCACCATCTGCCCCTTGCCGACCCCGCCGATCGCGGGGTTGCACGACATGCGACCGAGCGCGCGACGGTCGAACGTCACGAGCGCCGTGCGCACGCCCATGCGCGCAGCGGCGAGCGCCGCTTCGATACCGGCGTGGCCGCCGCCGATGACGACGACATCGTACTCCGCGTCGCCGCCCGACGCCGATGGGGTCATCGCTCTCCGGCGCCCCCGTACGCGTCGACGTCGATCCTCTCGCCCGACGCCGTTTCGATCGTCACCCGCGCACCGAGCCCCCGTAGCACGCCGAAGAACTCCGGGAACGACTTCGAGACGACGCCCGGATCCGCGATCACGACATCGGGCACGACGAGCCCGACGATCGAGAACGCCATCGCGATGCGATGGTCGCCCCATGTGTCGATCGTCGCGCCGTGAAGCTGATGATCGTCGCGTCCGAGCGAGCCGACGACCTCGAGCCCATCGCGCAGCTCCCGAACGTCGCCGCCGATTTTCGTGAGCTCGCTCGCGACGGACGCGATGCGGTCGCTCTCCTTGAAGCGAAGGTGCGGCACACCGCGCAGCCGCGTACGACCGCGCGCGAACGCGGCGACGACGGCGAGCGTCGGCACGACGTCGGGCATATCACCGCAGTCGACATCGACGCCGTTCAAGAACGTCGCGGGGCCGGATACCGTGATCGCGTCGGGCTCCTTCTTGACGCGGCAGCCCATTTCGGCGAGCACGTCGGCGCATCGCACGTCGCCTTGGGGCGACTCCTTGCCGACGCCGTCGACTCGCACCGTACCGCCCGTGATCGCCGCGCCGGCGAAGAAGTAGCTCGCCGCCGACGCATCGCCCTCGACGAAGTACTCGCGGGCCCGATAGTCGCGCCCGGGGACGACGTGGTACTGCGGTCGGCCGTCGGCGCGGCCGCTGTCGAGCCAGGCGCGCGCGCCGAAGTCGTTCATCGTTCGCAGCGTCAAATCGATGTACGGACCGGACACCAGCTCGCCCTCGATCAGGACGTCGACGGCCCGCGTCGCGAGCGGACTGACCATGAGGATCGCCGAGATGTACTGACTCGAAGTGCTACCGCTGATGTGGACGGTGCCGCCGCGGAGCGGCCGAGCTCCGATCTGGACCGGCGGACAGCCGGTCGGCGCCCGGACCTCGGCGCCGAGGTCCTCGAGCGCGGTGACGAGGTCGCCGATCGGTCGCTCGCGCATGCGATGATCGCCATCGACGGAGTAGCGCCCCTCCGCCGCCGTCAGCGCCGCGGTCAGAAACCGCGTCGCTGTCCCCGCGTTGCCGAGGAAGAAGCTTCCCTCGCGTACGGGGAACTTGCCGCCCGTGCCGGTGACCGCCCAGATCGGGGGATAGAACGGCGGGGTGTCCTCGATCTCGATCTGGACGCCGAGCTCGGCCAGCGCCCGGCGCAGATACTGCGAATCGTCGCAGTCGAGCACGTTGACGAGTCGGCTACGCCCGGACGCGAGCGCGGCGATCAGGAGAGCCCGATTCGTCAGACTCTTCGATCCGGGTAGGAGCACCTTGCCGCCGAATGTCGGTACGGAACGGATCAGGGCGCGGGTCGCGGCAGTCGGGATCAAGCCACTGTCTCGGCGAAACGGAATGGGAAGGAACGGTTAGGCGCGGCGAAGCTGGCAATTATAGGACGGGGGCGCATCGAGTCAATCGAGGCGAGAGCCGCACTCGCGCCGAATTGCCTTTCTCAACGGGCTACCAGCCCAGCGAGCGATGGCTGAATTCGAGGCGGAGCCCCGGTCGATAACCCGATCCTCTCGAGACGGAATCGGGGGATCAAGCCGCTTGCGCCGATATACGAGTGGGGAGCCCCCGGCAGATTCGTGGGAGTTCCGAGGAACGGACGCAAGGATGCCCGCAGAGACCGCCTATTCGGCCGCCTCACGGCGCTGGCTCGCCCTCCAGCGCCTGCGCCAGACGATTCGTCGCGTACGCCAGGGGACGCTCGCCGTCGTCTTGCTCGCCGTGGCGATCTGGGGCTGGATGACGTGGCGTGCGGACCACCGCGTGTTCGCCTGGGATCGCACCGTCAGCGTCGCGTTCATCGCGATCGTCGACGAGTCCGCCGGCGGCGAGGACCACCACCGCAGCTACGTGCGACGGTTCCTGTCGAGGGCGGCGCGACCGGGCGACAACCTCCTCGGCGTCGAACGCTGGATACGTTCCGAGTACGCGCGTCACACCGGCGGCTCCCCGGACCTCCTCGAGTTCGCGGTCCGCGGCCCGCTGGAGCTCCCGACACCCCCACCGCCGCTGCCGGCCGCGGACGCGTCGTTCTTCCAGCGGCTCGGGCAGACGCGCGCATTCCTCGACTACTTCAATGCGCTGCCGGGACGCGACGATCTCGTGCTCGGAGAGCATGACGTCTACGTGTTTCTGTACTTCTACGACTTCCACGACCGCGCGCGCCGCGAGTTCTTCTCGTCGTTCGACTCCGTCGCGGACCGGCGCTCGGGGGTCGGCGTCGTCTTCGCGCCGATCAGCGACGCTCTTCGCGGCCACACGTGCACGCTCGTCGCACACGAGCTCTGCCACACGTTCGGCGCGAGCGACAAGTACGACGGCAACGTGAGCGTCTTTCCACAGGGCTTCGCTGACCCGGATCGCCAGCCCCGGTATCCCCAAGAGCGCGCGGAGATCATGTCCCTCGGCCGACCGGTCGCTCGAGGCAAGGACAAGCCGGTCGACGGTCTCGACGAGTGCATCGTCGGAGCACAGAGCGCCGAGGAGATGAACTGGCGCCGGGATTGACAGTCCGCTGAAAGAGGGCTAGCGCCCGGAGTCCATCACCTCTCCAGGCACGGCGGAAACGACACGCAGCCGAGCGCGTCGCTCGTCGGATCCGGACCGCAGCCAGCGACCGGCTGGGCAGGCGCGGGGCCGCCCAGGTACAGATAGTTCAGGACGTAGACGGCGTCCGTCAGGTCCAGAGCGCCGGTATCGTCGGCATCGGCGCTGTCCAGACACTCGACCTCCGACGTGCCGTGGAAGAGGTACGCCAGGACGAAAACGGCATCGGAGACGTCCACGTTGGCGTCACCATTGGCGTCGCCGCGACGGAAGCCGCCCTCCGATTCCGACACGGCGGCGACGGAAAACCGATCGATGAGCAGGCCGGACGCCACGCCGTCGGTGTGACTGTCGGCCACGAAGAACGTCACCGTGTGGTCGCCTGCGGCGACGCGAATGCTGTACCGCCGGAAGCCCGTCTGCCCCTGGTACCGGCTGCTGTCGACGATCGTCGGGAACACTCCGAACGTCGGGATCTCCTCGATGAACTCGTCCGAGAAGTCCGCACGCGTGACCTCCTCTGCGCTGCCCGAGTACGAGCCGTCCGCAGGAGCGACCGCGAAGAGCAGCTCGTAGGGTCCGTCGATCACGGAACCCATCGTCACGCCGAACAGGTCCGAGTCGTTGACCGCGCCGTCGGGCAGAAGCTCATCGGTGAGGAAGTTCAGGTCGAAGCTGATGATCGAGGGCTGGGTCGCGCTGACGGTTCGCGTCAGCGCGGAAAACTCGCGCTCGACCTCGCCGTCGTCGTCCAGATCGACCCGCGGGATGGTCGCCTCCGGCATGTGAACGAGGAACTCGTTGTTCAACGTCGAGATGTAGCCCATCCGGTCCCCGGACGACGGAAGGATGCCCGGGACGAAGAAATCCTCCCCGACCACCGCGCCGGATCCGGTCAGCACCCATGGCGCCAGGTCGCCGCTCTCGAAGCCTTCGTTCCCGTCGTCGCCGTCGGCGCCAGGTGCCTCGTACGCCCCGACATCGCACCCCGCTCCACCGGGGCGCGGCCGTCCGTCGAGGTCGTGATCCGGCGCGTTGTCGCAGCTGCCGGCGTCGATGGCCGGCGATCCCGGCAGGAGCCGCAAGTCCGGCTCTTCGACCACGTAGTCGGGGAACTCCATGGTCAGCCCGCCGACGATCGCCGTGGTGGTCCGCTCGAAGTCGATCACGCCGCGGCTGACGAAGCGCGGATTCTCCATCGTGATCGTACGCCGCAACACGCCGCAGACGACCTGCGGCGTGTTGCCCCAGACGATGCAGCTCTCGAGGATCGGGTGCGCATCGCGGGAGCAGACCACCCCCGCGTTCCCCCAGCGCGTCGCGAGATTCCCCGTGATCGTGCAGAAGCGCAGCGTCGGCTCCGAAGCGCCGCTCAGGTATACGCCCCCGCCGTCGATATTGGCCCAATTGCCCCAGACAGCGCAGTTCGTCAGGACTGGCGAGGCGTTGCGACAGTAGAGCCCGCGCAGATAGTTGTTCGCGATGACGCAGTCGTCGATCGTCGGCGACGATTGGAGACAGTTGATGCCGCCGTACCGGTTGCCGCGAACGGTGACGCGGCGGATCGCGGGCCGCTGACCGTGCTGAATCGAGATCCCGACCTCGCCGCGCGTGATCATCAGGTCTTCGAGGACCGCACCCGTTCGGAGGCCGAGGACCGAGCCTTCGATGACGGTCGACGCCCGTCCCGCTCCGTGCAGGCTAGCGTGATGGATCAGAGAGAGCCCGCTCATGCCGTACGTACCCGCCGCGAGGAACACCTCCCGAGTCTCGACGCCGGCCGCCTCGCAAACGGGGAGATCGTCTCCCATGTCGCCCCCATCCGCTCCCGTACCGAGGCAGGGCGAGTTCGCGACCAGGGAGAACGAGTACGCCAGCGCCGACTCGAGGCTCGGGTAAGGGCTCCCGACGCTGCCGTCGCCAGGCCCCTCCGCCGACGCGTCGACGAAGACTTCCGTCGGGCCTCGGTGGCCGCAGAATCCGGGATCGCTGCCGATGTTGCCGGGCCCCGGAAGAGGCGCGTCACCGGCGACACAGGAGTAGCGCACATCCGGGGCCTCGCCGTCGTTGTCCCGAATCGAACCGCCGAGATTTCCCCAGACGATACAGCTCCGAACGACGGACGGCATGCCCGGAACGAGCGACACGCCGTGATCGAGGTTCGCTGCGATCGTGCACCGGATGAGCTGCACGGACGCGGGATCCCCGGAGGACACGCCGCTCAGACGATTGTGCGAGATCGTCGAGCTCGAGACGCGGGGAGCCGCATCGTACTCGCACGAAATCCCCGCGAGACGATTCGCAGACAGGATGCAGTCCGTCACCTCCGGAGCCGCGCTCGATCCGCAGAAGACGCCGTTGCCGCCATTGGCGATCACGACGCACCGCTCGATCGTCGTGGTCGACTCCGTGCTCACGTCGACGCCGGTTCCCCCGTTGCCTCGGATCTCGCAGTCGTGCAGCACGGAGCTCGAGTCGTAGTCGTAGACCCCCATGCCGCGGTTGTAGGAGATCCGGCACGCAATCAACGTCGCCGCCGCCTCGTAGCAGTAGACCCCGACGCCACCGTTGAAAACGATGTCGCAGTCGACGAACTCCGGCGCGGTCGCCGGACCGCAGTAGATGCCGCCACACCCCACCGAGAGGCACGAGTTCTCGGTGATGAGGCAGTCTCGCACGGTCGGCGACGATCCCTCGATGCAGAGAATCCCTCCGCCGGTCTCTCGATGAGGCCAGAGTGACGAGCTCCCACCCGAGATCGTGAATCCTTCGAGAACGCACTCACGCGTCTCGCCGCGGCGAAAGACGACCACGCCTGCCGCCTCGCCGTCGGGCGACTCAGCCCGACGGATCACCGTCGCATCTCGACCCGCGACGGATCGCAGCGTCAAGGTCTTCGCGGGGCCCGCGTCGTGAAGACGGTTAAAGTCGATGGGCTCGGTGACGAGGTACTCGCCAGGCGCGACGAGCACCGTCGCGCCGTCGGGAGCCGCATCCAGGGCCGGCTGGATCGCGGTGAACTCGCCGCCGCCCATCGGATCGACGAGGATCTCCGTCCCTTGAACCAGGGCCCCGGTCGCCAGCAAGAACGCTTGAACGCCAACGAGGATGCGCATGATCCCGCCATTCGGAATGAGTTGGCTGGTCTCGTTCCGATGCGACCCTCTCTGCGCACCGAGTGCAACCGCAATCCGCCGCGTCGGGCCGAGCAGGCGCGGTCGGCTACTCGTCGTCTTCCGTCAGCGAGCGCAGCGGCAGCCAGCAACACATCCCCGTCGCGCGCTGTCCGGGAGCGTAGGCCGTTCTGCAGACGTCGCAGATGCTCCTGTGCCGCGCGGATGGAATGACCACCGACACGGTGGCGTCCGGAGCTGACGGGTCGGTCCGACCGGCCGGCGCGATTCCTCCTGTCGGGTCGCTCGGTGAACCGATCGAGGGCCGATGCGGCGTCGCTGCGGAGGTGCCGCTCGTCGCGCTGGCGTCGTCGACCTCGTCGTTGGCGCCGCTTCCGGCGTCGCGAGCGGCTGCGAGCCCTTGTGGCGTGCTCGCGCGGCTCTCTTCACGCGCCTCGGCGAGTGCCGAGCGGACCTCGAGGTACTGCCAACCGAAGTAGGCAGCCGGGCCGAGCACGGCCATGAGAATGACGGCCACCCGCAGCCACAGCGACCGGCGAGAGCCGATCATCCGACGCCGTCGACCTCGCGCCGTGGGCGTGGTGCGGCACTCGGACAGCTCGAGGGTATTCGTGTCGTCGAGGAGCGCGATGCACTCGGCCGCGGACGCCGGCCGCTGGTCGCGGTCCTTCTCCAGCAGCTCGAACACGAAACGCTCGAGTCGAGCCGGGACTTGCAGGTCGGAGCGGATCTTGCGGAACGCAGGCGGCGGCGTCGTGATGTGCGCCATCACGATGCTGCGCGCGGTGCTGCCGGAGAACGGCACCTGGCCCGTCAGCATCTCGTAGAGTACGACGCCGAGAGAGTACAGGTCGGACCGCGCGTCCACCTTCTCGCCGGAGGCCTGCTCCGGCGACATGTACTTCGGCGTGCCGATCACGCCGCCCTGTGTCAGGGTGTGCGAGTCGCCGTCGCCTTCGACGATCTTCGCGATGCCGAAGTCGAGGATCCGAACTCGGTCGACGCCGTTGTCGGTGTCGATCAGGATATTGTCCGGCTTGAGATCGCGGTGCACGACCCCGGCTCGATGCGCCTCGGTGAGGGCGCGCAGCAGGTCCCGCGCGATCGTCGCGGCGCGCGACGGAGGGAACGGACCGATGCGGCGAATCACCTCCTTGAGCGAGTCGCCGGCGCAGTAGTCCATCGTGAAGAACAGGAGCTTGTGCTCCGTGATGCCGAAATCGCGGATCTGCACGATGTTCTCGTGCGTCAGCTCCATCGCGACCTCGACCTCGCGTAGGAATCGCTCGCGGAACCGATCGTCCGTCGAGAAGCGCGGGTGGAGGATCTTCAGCGCGAACAGATTGCGCTTCTTGAGGATCAGGTGGCGCACCTTGAACACGATGCCCATGCCACCCTCACCGAGGATATCCTGCACCTCGTACTTGCCGTTGAGGATCTTGCCGACGAGCTGCTTCGGGTCTGTCACCATGCCGCTACGCTCTGTCCTCTTCCATGGCTCCTCTCAGGAGCCGATGCTTTCTACCGTTGTCGCGTTGTCTTGCTTCGAAGCGGAGTCGATCGCCGACTCGCCTCCGTGGAACACGCCGCCGGAATCGGCCAGTCGCTCGACGAGCCCGCACGGGATCAGCCGCGGCTCGCGCAGCGCGTGCAAGCCGTCGCGAATCTGACGCACGCCGACCGAGTCGGCGAAGCGCAGAGGGCCGCCGCGAAACGGCGCGAACCCGGCGCCGAGGACCATCGCGAGATCGACGTCCGACGCCGTCGCGACAACCCCGTCCTCGAGCGCCCTCGCGGCTCTATCGACCACGGAGTAGATCAGCCGCTTGATCCACACGTCCGGCTCGTCGGGTTTGGCGCCGTCTGGCGCGACGACATCGAACCCGACCTCGTCGAGCAGCTCGAACGGCCCCATCAGCATGCCGAACCTCCGAACCGCCCGATCGATCGACGCGGGCGCGTAGCCCTCGTCGAGCAATCGCACGGCCTCGCTCAGATACGGCGCGAGCACGCGGTGGACCAGTCCCTCCGGGCTGTCCGCACAGCGCGCCGACGCCCGGTCGGGCTCGCGCACGAAGGCCTCGGCGGCAGCGAGGGCCTCGGCGGCAGCGGCGCGGGACCGCGTGCCGCGAACCGTCTCGACGAGCTGCACGCGGTCGCGCTGCGCGGCGCCGCTCGACAGGACGAGGTCGATCAGGTTCTTCGTGACCGGCGACGCGACGAGCTCGCCGAAGAGCTTCGCCTCGAGCTCCAAGCCGTCCTCGAGCGAGCGACCGAATCCCCCCGCGACGACGTCGAGCGCGCGATAAGGAACTGAGTAGTGATCGCCGACCCGCGCCGCGATGCGCTTGTGCTCCCGTCGGCGGATCAGCGCGCGTACCGGCGGCCAGCGCTCCAACATGCGCCGGAAGAGCCCGGTTCGAGAGCCGTGCGGCCGCCAAGGCTTGCCGCCTCTTCTCAGCGCCTGCTTCGCGAGCTCCACCGCGGCCTCGCGTAGCTGGTCGGGAGACACGACGCGGTCGACGATGCCGAGCTCCCGGGCCTTCGTCGCCTCCACCCACTCGCCGTCGAGGAATACCGGCAACGCGGCCGACAGCCCGATGAGGCGCGGCAGCCGCTGCGTGCCGCCATGGCAGGGAAGGACACCGAGCGGCACCTCCGGAAAGCCGATGCGCGTCTGTGGCGAGCGGCTCGCGACGCGCAAGTCGCACGCGAGCGCAAGCTCCGCGCCGGCGCCCGAGCAGCCGCCGTGCATCGCGGCGACCGTGACCGCAGGGATCGTCGCGAGGCGTTGCAACACAGCCTGCCCGTGACTCGCCTTGCGCCGCGCCTCGGCGGGGTCATCGATCGCGCGGATCTCGTCGAGGTCGACGCCCGCGATGAACGTATCCGCGTCCGGCTTGCCGCCCTCGACGATCAGCGCGCGCAGGGAGTCCTCGTGGCCGAGCTCGGTCAATACGCGATCGAGGTCGTCGAGCGCCGCGGCGGAGAGCCTGCAGGCCTCGCCGTCGGATGGATCGAACAGGAGCACGACGATGCCATCGTCGAGCGTCTCGACGCGCCACGCGCCGGTTCCCGCCTCGCACGACGGCGTGCGCGAGCCGTCGAGGGCGACGGCGGGGCATCCGGTAATCGGCGGGGAAGGAGACTCCATCGAGACCGTCTCGCAGTGGGAATCGTGTGGATCGAACGCATCACTAGATCGTCACTCGAGAAATCCGAATTGCCCCGAATCGCCGAAGAATCGGAGATGCCGCGACGAGGATGCAAGCGAGAATGGCCGCATCGTCGAGCGCTTACCGGCCCGTTGCGAGGGCGAGCCCCAAGAGAGAACAGCCCCACGGCGAGCCCCGAGAGGACGAAACCGTCACTCGATGCCGACGTACTTCCCGCCGTGATCCCGTGACAGCTTCTGCAGGAAGTCCTCCTTGGCCCCCTTGAAGCCGAGCGAGAAGATCCGCACGGCGCGCAGGAAGTTGAGCTCCTTCGTGCGGACGTGGATGGCCTCGATGATGTCTTCGGCGTCCTCGGGGAGCCCGGGACCGCGCGAGCCGATGTGGGTCGGTGCGCCGTCCGTGATCAGGTAGATGGTGTCCAGCTGCAGGTCGGCGAAAGCCTCTTCGAGCGCCATGTCGGTCACGGTGATGCCCTCGGCGCGCAGCTCGTCGACGTACTCCGTCGCGGCCTTCTTGTTCGACTTGCTCGCCTTCACCATCGCCTTCTTCCACGGATAGACGTCGCTCGAGTAGGAGATGATGTTGAACTGCACGTCGTCGGGAAGGGCTCGGATGACGCGAGACAACTCCTTCTTGGCCCGCGTGATGCGGCGGCGCTCCTCCGGAGACTTCGGCGGCCCCTTCGGCTTCTGCCCGGCGACCTTCGTACGTCCCTTCCGACCGCCGGGGCTTCCAAAGCCCTTCGGTGCCGGATCGGTCGACATCATGCTGCCCGACACGTCGAGGACGAACGCGATGTTCTTCCCGGTCACCGCAGCGCCAAAGAGGGTCAGGCCCGTCCGCGCGCTGCCCGAGTGCTTCGGCTCGAAGAAATCGGCGCGATCCTTGCGCACGCTGACGTAGTTGCGCCAGTCGACCGCCGACGGCAGATCGACGTGGAGCGCGAACTGCAGGGCGGACTGGAAGGCGAACGCGGTGCGATTGAGCTCGCGCTTGTCGCCCTTCCCCTTCTCCTCGATCGCGACGTATCGCCGGACGACCGCCTCGATGACGGAGACCTTCTTCGTGTGCTTCAGATAGTCGAGCGCGCGGCGCACGACCTGGAACGCGTCGTCACGAAGCGCGTCCGTCGCGACCTTCTCGATGTCGTGCTTCTTGCTGAACGCGGCCGCGTCGAGCAGCAACACCTTGGCGCGCCAGTCGGTGCGCTTGGACGCGCGCAGCTTGTCGATTTCGTCGAGAGCGCTCTCGCCACTCACCTCGCCCATCGCGCGGGCGCACTTGCCGTGCAGGTAGTAGTAGTCGCTCCACGTGACGCTGGTCGACAGCTTCTTCGCGATCCGCGTGTACGCGTCGACGACATAGCGCACGGTCTTGCGATCGTCGATCTCGAGAAGCAGCTCGAACGGACCGAGGAACCCATCCGCATGCTCGTCGCGAATCGCGGTCTGGAGCTCCTTCTGAGCTTCACGGATCTCGGTTCGCGACAGGTCGGCACGGACCGAACCGGCGACCAGCGCGAGTGCGGCACAACAGAGAACGAACCGGAGAGAGTGGCGGTGCTGTTTCATACCCACATTCTTCCGTGGCGCCGCACCGGGATGAAGAAAAACTGCCGGGAAATGACGCCCGACCTCACCAACGGGAGGCGCTCGTCCCCTTGACCTGCGGCTCGTCGATGCTCATCTCGCCATACTCCTCGGCGAGCTTGCGAATCCGGATGAGGTTCTCGCGTTCGTGCTCGATGAGCTCCGCCACGGCCTCGGTCGCCGCCTTCCAGGCCTCCTTCGCGAGCGCCGCGCTGAGCGCCTCGAGCTTCGCGACGTGCTTCTCGCCGTCCTCGACGACGGGTCGCAGCAAGTACACCGGACGCAGAAAGTTGTAGCTCGTGTAGTTCAGAGGCCAGTGGATCCGCCGCGTGACGACGGCCTCGCTCGACGCGAGCCGCTCCAGCGCGACGATGCCGCGCTCGCTCTCGCGGTAGAGGTCCTGGAAGCACGCGAGCGCCTTGTAGTCCTCGGGCTTCACGAGAGGCGGCTTCGAAACCTCGATGACGTAGCGCACGAGGCTGTTCGTTTCCTCGTGAACGATTTGCGCCAGGACGCGAAGGGCGGCAGGGGAGCTCATAGTCGCAGTGCCAGCTTGCTCGTAGTCTCGAGGATACCGTCGGCGCCGAAGAAGAAGTAGAACGTCAACACGACCATCGCAGCGACGACGATCCGGCCGAGAACGGAGGTTCGGACCTCGTCCATTCGATCCGGAGTGTCGACGAGGAACATCTCCTTCGCGATGCGCAGGTAGTAGTAGGCGGACACCGCGGTGTTGATACCCGCCGCGATGAGCAGGAACCAGTACCACCCGCTGAGTGCCTCGAGGCTCGGGTCCCGC
>CAYMRB010000067.1:0-29672 GCA_964392615.1 uncultured Planctomycetia bacterium
GGTCGATGCGGAGTCGGCCGCGGGTTCAGCTTGCGCTGCCAGCGACTTCGCCGCTGTCGCCACCGCGGCCAGAGCAACCCGAGCCGCCTCGGTGTCGCTCTGCGCGCGCGCTGCGATCTGCGCCTGCTTCTCGCCGTGCTGCGCGAGCGCCGCCTCGGCCTCTTCGAGCGCTTCCGTCGCGAGCGCCAGCTCACGGCGTCGCTCGGCGAGCGCGCGCAGCGCCGCAGCGAGGCGCTGTGCTGCGGTCCAGCGGCGCACGACGAGCTCGCCTCTCGCGAGCCGAGTCGCGGCGTCGGCCACGGCCCTCTGCTTCGCCGTCAGCAGGGGCGCCGTCTCTCCGACTCTCTTCTCGAGCGCGGCGATCGATCCGGCGGTAGACGCTTGCTTCGCGCGCGCCTTCCCGAGTGCGGTGTGCGCCGCGACGCGTGCATCGATCGCGGTCTTGACCTCGGCGGTATGAGCGGCGGCCGTCTTCTGAGCGCTGGTGAGCGCGCCCTTGGCCGCGGCGATCTTCTCTGCCGCGTCGGGCTTGCCGGCTGCCGACGTCGCCTCGGCGAAGGCTCGCTCCTTCGCGGTGAGGTCCGTCAACGTCGCCGCCAGGGCCCGGCTGGCAGCGTCGGCGGCCTCGCGCGATGCGTCCCCGTTCTCGCGTGCCGCGTCGACGGCTGCGCTCGCTCGCCTGACAGCTTCCCTCACCGCGGCGAGATCCTGCTGCGCCTTGTCGTGCGCGGAGCGGAGACTCGCGATCTCGGCCGCTGATGCGTCGTGCGCCTCTTTCAACTCGGCGTGTCGGCCCCGCGCGGCGTCGAGGCGCATCGCGAGCGTCGGAGGGTTCGTCGCGAGGCTCGCGAGCCTCTTGCCGTCCGTCGCGTTCCACATGCGCACTTCGCCGTTCCAACCGCCGCCGATCACGGTGGCGCCGTCGTGGGCCACCGCGACTTCCAACGCGACGTCGCCGAACGCCTCGAACGCCCGCTTCAGAGCGCCGTTCTGGTCCCAGAGCTTCGCGGTCCGATCGCGGCCGGCGGTCGCCAATCTTCCGTCGCGATAGAACTCGACCGCCAGCGTGCCCCCGCCGTGCGCGTTCCAGCGCTTGACCTGGCGCCCGTTCTCGAGTTCCCAGAGGCGCACGGTCGCGTCCTCGCCCGCACTGGCCAGGAGGTTCGAGTCGATGCGCCACGACACATCGGTCACCGCGCCGCTGTGACCGCGCAGGTTGAGATACTCCCGGCCGCCGAGCGACTCCCAGATCCACAACCCGCCGGCGCGATCAGCGGACGCGAGAAGCACTCCGTCCGGGCTGAACTCGATCGCGTAGATCCAATCCGTGTGCTTCTTCTTCTCCCACAGAAGCTCGCCGTCGCTCGTCGAGTAGACGCGGAGCATCTTCGACGAGCTGCCGAGCGCGACCAGCGAGTGATCCGAGCTGATGTCCGCCGCGAGCACGCTATCGACCTCGTTGCCGATCTCGGTCACGCGCTCGCCGCTGCGGGCGTCCCACAGGACGACCTTCCCCGAGTGCGCGCCGCGGCCACCTCCGGCGAGGAGCAGCGCGCCGTTGCGGCTGAACTTGAGAATCTGCGGCGTGCCCTCCGGAAACGCCAGCACGCCGAGCAGCTCGAACGCCGTCGTGTCCCACAGCAAGACCTGGCGCTGGCCCGCGACAGCGACCACCGGCGCCCACGGGTTGGCGGCCATCGCCGTGACGGCGTCCGCCCTGGCGGTGTGCACGGCGGGCTCGAGCGTGAGGCCGCGCGGCACCGGTGGCGGCCCTGGCGGTCGCTCCGCGGCGGACGCGTTCACCGTGAGGTCGATCTTCGGCTTCGCGACGCGCACCTTGCTCGACTTCGTCTCCGGGGCTCCTGCCTCGACCCAGCTGCGCACCATCGCGAGGTCCGCGTCGGGCAGCTTGTCGCCCCGCGGCGGCATGTGCGGCTCTTCGATCCGTTCGATGAGAGTGACGATGCGACTCGCGTCCGGATCTCCGAGCTGAACGACGGCGCCGGAGCTACCGCCCTCCATCAGCGCCGCGAACGTGTCGACCGCGAGATCCCCCTTCTTGCGGTCCTGATTGTGGCAGCGAAAGCACTTGCTTCGGAAGAGCGGCTCGATGTGGTCGACGTACGTGATCTTCGCAGCGGGCTTCTTCGTCGCGTCGTCGGCAGCCTCCGCCACGGCGGGCGAGATCGTCGCGACGACGATGGCTGCGAGCTCGAGTTTCGAAGGGAGTCTCATGGCGCGTTCCACAGGGTCGTCGGCGTCAGTGATTGAAGATGAACTCTCGCGAGTTGAGCACGGCCCAGAAGATGTCCTCGAGCACGGGCCGCGGGTCCTTCTCCGCGGCGAGGAGCTTCCGGAACGGCTCCAGCTCTCCCGAGGTCGGTCGGCGGCCGAGACAGCGCACCCAGATCTCCGCGATGATCTCGTCGGGAGTCTTCTTCTCGTCCAGGCGCCGCCTCACCAGGCCACCGGTGCGGATCTTCTGCTCGACGGTGACGCCATTCAACAGATGGAGCGCTTGCGAGAGGTTCGGCTCCATCTTGACCTCGCACGAGCACACGGTCTCACGCTTCGCGCGGCCGAACGTCGTCAGGAAGTAGCTGGTCGTCTGGCCGTCCGCGATCTGCACCGCTCGAGCACCGCGCGGCAGGCCGCGGAACTTGTTCGCCGTCTCCGTCACCTGGCTGATGCAGTCGAGCAATACCTCGGCGCGAACGCGGCGGAGCGAGCCGTGGGAGAAGTTGCGGTCGTCCTTCTCGTTGCTCGCGTTCGTCTGCGTCGCGAGCTGGTAGGTGCGCGACGTACAGATGTCCCGCACGAGCTTCTTGAAGTCGTAGCGGTACTCCGTGAAGCGTCTTCCGAGCTCCGCGAGAAGCTCGCGATTGACCGGCGGATTGCTGACTCGGACATCGTCGACCTCATCGATGATTCCGCGGCCGAAGAAGTGCGCCCACACGATATTGGCCAGGTTCGTCGCGAAGAACGGGTTCTCGGGCGAGGCGAGCCAGCCAGCCAGGACGGCGCGGCGGTCCTTGCCCTTGACGTCCGGCACGGCGCCGCCGAGGAACTTTGGCGGCATGAGTCGATTGTCGATGGGGTGGCGCACGTCGCCGCCGCCGCGGTTGAAGACGATCGTCTCGCGCGGATCCTCGCCCTGCTTGCGACCTATCTGCGCGAAGAACGCCGCGAAGCCGTAGTAGTCATCCTGGGTCCAGCGGTCGAACGGATGGTTATGGCATTGTGCACATTGAATCCGCATTCCCATGAACACCTGGGCGACGTTCTCGGCGACCTTCAGCGTGTCGCGCTCGTTCTGGTAGTAGTTCGTCGTCGGGTTTTCGAACATGCCGCCCCGAGCGCTGAGCAGCTCGCGCACCATCTGGTCCATCGGAACATTGTTCCCGACGCGTTCTTGGAGCCAGTTGTAGTAGAGCAGCGTCGCCTTGTAGCTGACGTTCCGGGTCGAGCGAATCTGCAGGAGCTCGGCCCACTTCATCACCCACATCTCGACGAACTCCTTGCGGCCGAGGAGCGCGTCGACGAGCTTTTCGCGCTTCTTCGGGTCCTCATCAGCCAGGAAGCGCTCGTGCTCCTCCGCGGTCGGGAGCACGCCGGCGATATCGATGTGCGCTCGTCGCAGGAACACCTCATCGCTCGACAGCTCCGACGGCGCGACGCGTAGCTTACGAAGCTTCGCGTTGACGAGCCTGTCGATGTAGTTATTCTCCGGCACCGCGGGGAACTCGAACTCGATCCCCTTCGGCAGCACGATGAAGTGGCTGCCCACCGTGAACGTATCGAAGCGAGCCATCACGAATGCCTCGCCGCGTTCGGCCGCGGTGACGAGGCCCGAGTCGGAGACGGTCGCGGACGTCGGGTTGCTCGTCATGAAGTACGCCAGAGACGTCACGTCGCGGGTCGTGTCGTCCGAGTAGCGCGCGCGCACGGTCAGCTGCTGGGTCGCTCCGGCGCCGTCGAGTACGGCATCCGGCGGATAGAACTCGATGCCGATCGGCTTCGCGACATCGGCCGCGTCGCGTGGCGCGCCGGCTTCGAGCCAGCGCGCGATCGCGCCGTAGAGCTCATCCTCGCGATCGAAGAGCTTGCCACCGGTGTGCGCGACGCGACCGGCGCCCTTTTCGAGGAGAAGGCTTTCGTGGACGAGCGCGAGGTTGATGCGCCGTCCGTTGACCTCTCGCGTCAGGCGGTGGTAGTCGCCAGCCGCGTCGAAGCCGAAGAGCGACAGTCGGAAGCCGTCCTTGCCGCGCGCCGCGCCGTGGCAGCTGCCGGTGTTGCAGCCGGACTTCATGAAGACGGGCATGACATCGAGCTGGAAGCTGATCGGCCGATCGACTGTCGCGTCTCGAACGGCGACCGGAACCGTCGTCGCGTGACCGCCGAACTCGATCGCGAGCCGGGTCGTGCCGTCGGCGAGCGGAAGCAGAAGATTGCCATCGAGTCGGGCCAACTTCGTGTCTTCGACGCGTAGCTTCGACTCGGCCGTCACGTCGCGGGTGACACCGCTTTCCCACACGGCCTGGACGACGATCGATTGGCGGTCGCGGGAGGTGGACAGTGCGACCTCGGACGGAAACACGCGGATCCCGGTCGGCTTCGCCTCGGCGCTGTGGACGCTCGACTGCACGAGGGCGATGGCGACGGCAGCGAGAGCGATCTTTCGGAACGTCGACATCACTTCGCACCCTCTTCCTGCGCGCGTTGCTGTTCGAACTGCAACCTGAGCTTCTCGAGACGCGTCAACTGCTTCTTCGCCGGTGGCTTCTTCGGCGCGGGCTTCGGCGGCGCCTTGGCGACCTTCGCTGGCTTCGGGGCGGCTTTCTTCGGCTTGGGCGGCGGCAGGGGCTTGTCGATGCGCAGCTCCGTGCCACCGGTCGAGTGCACGATGGACTCGCCGTTCTCGACGATCTCGACGCGACAGAACACGTTGCGGTGGCGGCCCGCGGGACTCTGCTTGTCTACCTGGACCTCGAACGTGAGCTCGGTCGTCTCCTTCGACGCCGCGAGCGGCGCGGCGGTGACCTTGTGCGGCAGGCCGTGGAGCGAAATCTTCGCGTTGCCATCGAACGGGGTCGCCTGGTGCACCTTGCAGTAGAGCTCGGTCTCCTTGCCCTGTTCGACCGACGACTTCTGTACCTCGAGAGTCAAGTACGGCGCCGCGACGCGCAGGGGCGCGAGTTGGGTGGCGACCCAGAGCGGACCGCCTCCGACGGCAGCCTTGCCGTTGACGACGATCTTCCACTCGCGCAGCTGCGCGGAGCCGTTCGCGTTGAGCGCGATCGTCGCTTCGGTGCCGCCCTTCGGAATCTTCACGCCGCGCGCTGCGCTCACACCGGGGGGGGTGAAGACCATCTCGAGCTCGATCTGCGCGTCGAAGCCTTTCTTGCGCTCGGCGACGACGCGCAACGCCATCGATCCGTTACGGACGAGTGGTACTCGAGGCTCGACGATGCGCAGCCGAAACGGGGCCTCCTCGGTCACGGCGACGGCGAGTCGATCGACGGAGTGCGACCAGTAGATCGCGTTGCCCGGATTGCCGCGCAGCAGGACGACGTTTTGCGCGAACCCGCCGCGAATGCCGGTCTTCTCGTCGGTGTGACGTCCGACGAGGCGCGACAGGCTTCCCGCGACAGCCGCGTCCGGGGCCGCTTCGAACACGACAGGTACGACGGTGACGTTGGCCGGCATGATCTCGCTGACGGCTCGCACGCCGGCCGGCAGACCCTCGACGCCGAGCGCGAGGTCGCCGCCGAAGTTGCGGCGCGACGCGGAGACCAGCGCCGCGTAGCGGTTGCCCTTCGGAACGGCGATCGCCTGGCGCTCCTGCGAGAACTGCCGCACGGTCGGCAGACCGAGCGAGAGCCCCGGCGCGACCGGGGTGACCTCGAGCCGGTACGCGTACGCGGGGCCGCCCTTGCCGAGGTGATCGCGGACGCGCACCTCGTAGTCCTTGGTCTCGGGCGCGGTGAACCGGAAGTAGCTGTCCGGACCGCGAGAGTCGTCGTTCGCGGCAATGCGACCGCCGCCGGCATGAAAGAGGTCGACCACGGGATCGAGGGGCGATCGGAGTCGCCGTCCCCAGAGCTCGACGTCGAACGCCTGGCCCTTCTTGGCCGAGAAGCGGAACCAGTCGACGTCGCCTGCCGTGGAGATCGCACCGCTGAATGCGCCGGGCGCGCTGCCGGCCGTCGCTTTCTTGCGATCGTCGTTCGGTTCGGCCTCGATGGCATCGGCGAGATCGTTGAGCCGGAACGCGTTGCCCGACGGCGCGATGCCGGCATCGTCGGAGGCGAACAGGCCGAAGCCCGGCGTCGTCGCCGCTGGCAGCGTCACCTTCTTCTTCACGTCGCCGGCAGCGTCGCCGATGAACGTGACGTCGACCTCCGTGCCGGGCCGACCGCCGGCGGGCAGCAGCGCCTTCGGCCGCGGAAACGTGCCGACGTGCAAGCGGTAGCGGCACGCGCCGGAGCCGCCGTAGGAGGCTTCGCGCACCTGGACGAGATACGTGCCGTCCTCGGGGATGACGGCCTGGCACGTCGCGTCTTGCCGCAGCAGGGCCGAGTCGTCGCTCGCGGCGAGCTCGAAGCGCGCCGCGTTGAGGAGCGCGACGTATGGATCGAAGATCGTCGTGCCGAGCCGCATGCCTTCGATCTCGGCCGACACTCGCTGGCCCTTCTTCGCCTCGAACGCGTACCAGTCGACGTCTTCGTTGGCGACGACGCCATCGACCGTCACGTTGAGCTCGACGCGCTGCGGGCTGCCGAAGTCGCTGTTCGGCTCCTTCTCCGCCACGGTCGGAAGCGGACCGACCCAGAACGTGCGCAACTCGCTGACGCCAGTGGCGGTGCGCAGCCGCAGCGCATGCTCGCCGAGCCGGCAGTCCTCAGCGATGTGCACGCGCACCTTGACTTGCTTGTCGTTCGTCGCGGTGAGCTCGCGCGTCTCGAAGCCCGGCGCGTAGAAGAGGACTTCGCGCGCATCGGCCAGTCGCGCCCCGGAGAGCACGAGGTCGACATCGGTGCCGCGTTGAGCTCCGCGCGGCGAGACACCGCTGAGCGATGGGGATGCAGCCCGCAGCGTCGCGGCCGCGAGCAACAGGATAAGAACCGTCGTCGATCTGTGGACGGACATCATCTCGAGATCACCCTGTGGATCCTGTGCGCAGAACGTGTGGCGCCGCGAGAGCGCCGAGATGCGTCAGACGAGCAGAGCCTTGCGGACCTGACCGCCGTCGACGATCTCGATCGGTCGATCGCCGGGCGCCATGAGCTCCTTGTCGGCGACGATGCCGAGCTGGTGGTACACGGTGGTCGCCCAGTCCTCGACGGACAGCGCGTCTTCCTCCGGCTCGCTCGCCGTCGCGTCGGACTTGCCGTAGACGAGACCCTTCTGGAAGCCGCCGCCGGCGAGCACGATGCTGAAGACCTTCGGCCAGTGATCGCGTCCGGCGTTGCTGTTGATCTTCGGAGTGCGGCCGAACTCGGTCGTGACCATGACGAGCGTCGAGTCGAGCAGGCCGCGCTCCTCGAGGTCGCGGATCAGCACGGCGAATGCGTGATCGAACGGAGGCATCTGCCGGCGCATGCCGTCGCGGACGCCGTTGTGCATGTCCCAGCCACCGTAGGTCAGCGTGACGAATCGAACGCCCGACTCGATCAGGCGACGGGCGAGCAGCAAGCGCTGGCCGGCCTGGTGGCGTCCGTACTTGTCGCGTAGCGCGGCGGGCTCGGCGTCGATCTTGAACGCGTCGCGGGCCTCCTTCGAGCTGATCAGGCTGTACGCGCGCTGATAGAACGTGTCCATCGCGCTGAGGCCGTCGGACTTCTCCGTCTTCGCGAAGTGCGCGTTCACCGTCTCGAGTAGCGACTTGCGGCGTTCGAAACGCGCCGCGTCGACGCCAGCCGGCAGGTTGAGGTCGCGAACCCGAAAACCGCCGCTCGCCGGATCGCTGCCGAGGCTGAACGGGGCGTACGACGAGCTCAGGTACCCCGATCCGGCGTACTCGTTCGGTTGGCTCGGAATGCAGACGTACGGCGGCAGGCTCTTGCGCGGACCGAGCTCGTGCGACACGACGCTGCCCAGGCTCGGGAAGACGAGCGCCGGGCTCGGTCGGTAGCCGGTGAACATATTGTGGGTGCCGCGTTCATGCGCGGCCTCGCCGTGGCTCATCGACCGCACGACCGTGATCTTGTCCGCGATCTGCGCTGTCTGGCGCATGACTTCGCCGAACCGCACGCCCGGCAGCTTCGTCGCGATCGAGCCGAGCTCACCGCGGTATTCGAGCGGCGCGTACGGCTTCGGATCGAACGAGTCCTGATGCGCCAGGCCGCCCGGCAGGAAGATGCTGATGACCCCCTTGCACGGCCCCTCTTTCGACTCGTAGTGCTTTTGGTCTGCGCTCGCGGAACGCGTCCGCAGGAACTGGTCGAGAGTGAGGCCCAAGCCTCCGACCACGCCGACTTGGAGGAAGTCTCGTCGCCGCATCGATGTGTCGCCTCTGAACGCGATGGATCGACCCTTCGAACCCGACGGCTACGCGACCAGCCCTCGCGGTGAACAGCTCCGACAGCCCGTTTTCGACGGGCGGTCAGCCGCGAGCTCCGGCGCAGCCGTATGTGACTGAGATCACTTGACCAGCCCGGCGGCGGGGTTTCCAGGTGTTTCCGCGCCGTTCGGGGGGCGGAGGGCGCGCTGCGGACTCGTAGGGGTCGACGGCAGAAGGGTTTATGCCGATTGGGGCGCGTCGCAGCCCGGGTGGGATTCGCACTCGCCGATGACGATCACGCCGCGCGCGACCTCGCCCGCGAGCATGGCGTCGTACGCCTCGTTGATCTCGTCGAGTCGAAAGCGTCGCGACACGAGCTTGTCGAGATCGAGCAGCCCGCGGCGATAGAGATCGGCGTAGCGCGGGAAGTCGCGCGCCGCGAAGGCGCTACCGTAGTACGAGCCGAGGACGGTCTTCTCCTCGCGGGTGATCAGCGCGCCGGGGAGGTTCGTGTGGCTGCCCATCGGCGATAGCCCGACGAGGACGATCGTGCCGCCGGGACGGGCCGCGAGGAGGCACTCCTCCTGAACAGCCGGTACGCCGACGGCCTCGAACACGTAGTCGGCGCCACGGCCCTCGGTCAGCGCGCGGATCTCGTCGACGGTACCTTCCGTCGCGAGGACACCGTGATTCGCGCCGAATGACTGCGCGACGCGGAGCTTCTCGGGCGTTCGGTCGACGACGATGATCGGCGCCGCGCCAGCGAGCTTCGCTGCGAGGACCGAGCTCAGGCCTACGCCTCCCGCGCCGTAGACGACGACGCTTTCCCCGGGGCGGACGCGAGTCGTCGTCAGGACCGCGCCGACACCGGTCGCCACCGCGCAACCGATCAGCGCGGCGATCTCCGGCGGCGTCGCGGGGTCGAGCGGTACGCAGCAGACTGCGGGGACCACCGCGAACTCGGCGAAGCACGCGAGGCTCGAGTAGTGATAGACCGGCTCGCCGTCGCACGTCAGTCGCGTCGTGCCGTCGAGCATCGTGCCGGCCCAGACCGGCTCGATGTAGCGCGAGCACAGGCTCGGACGATCGGCGCGACAGTAGAAGCAGGCGCCGCAGCTCGGCGCCCAATTGAGCGCGACGAGATCGCCGACGGACACGTCGTCGACATCGTCTCCGATCTCGACGACGCGGCCGGCGCCTTCGTGGCCGACGACGACCGGCAGCGGGTGCTTCGTGTCGCCCGTCCGGATGTGCCAATCGCTATGGCACACACCGGCAGCGGCGATCTTCACCAGCACCTCGCCACGGCGCGGTGGGGCCAGATCGAGCGTCTCGGATACGGAACGGCGTTCCGGTCTCTCTGAGGACGGCCGCGCGGACTTCCATCGGCGCTCTGTCCGTTCCGATCGACGTGCGCTAGCGTCCTAGAAGTACGCTTCCCAGCGGTTGTTCTCGGATCGCCACAGCAAGACGAGGAAGATGATCGTCAGCAGACCGCCGCCGCCGAGCAGCGCCATCGTCCACGTCGACAGATCGTCTCCCTGCATGTCCGGGAACGACGCGGCGCCGTAGGGCGTCCGCAGGTACACGACCGCGAAGAGCGCGACGACCATCAGCACGCCGACCAGCGTCGTGATGAGGATCGAGCTCCGCTCGCCGGACTTGTGCATGCCGACCGTGTTCAGGAAGCTCTCGTCGGGCTTCTTGCCGACGTGGAAGCACTCGGGGCACGTGACCTGCTCTTGCGAGTAGCTCACCGGCAGCGAGATCGTCGTGTAGCATTCGCTGCAGACGAAGTGCAGCACCTTGCCCGAAGAGACCGGCTTGGGGGCCTTGACCTTGCGCGACTTGTCCGGCTTGGCGCGGCTCTTCTTGGCTCCGACCCGGCCGCGGGAACCCTTCTTGCCGCGCGGCGCGAAGCTCTTCTTGCCGCCCTTCTTCGCGGGCTTCTCGGCAGGGGCCTCTACCTCGGCCACTTCCTCGGCCGGCGGCTCGTCCTCGATGAGGTCGTCCGCGTCGAGAACGTCGTCGCCGATGTCCTCGGCGGGCGCGTCGTCGAGACCGTCGAGAAGGTCCGTGATATCGTCGTCCGCTGCTGCGCCGTCCGCGGGCGTGCCGACGTCGAGGATGTCGGTCGCGTCGTCCGACTCCTCGGCGGCCTCGCCACCGACGTCGACGATCTCCGTGAGCTCATCCGCGCTCAGGAGGTCGTCCTCGAGAATCGCGTCGATCTCATCGGCGGCGGTGTCTTCCATCGGCTCGTCAGCTGCGGGAGCCGGGGCGTCCAGGTCGACGATCGCGTCGTCGTCGATCCCGAACGGATCGGCCAAGATATCGTCGTCCTTCTCCGAGGACGCGTCGTCGGAGAGGATCTCGGTCGTTTCTTTCTTGTCTTTCGCGTCGTCCGCGTCACCCACTTCCTCGAGGAGTGCATCGAGGTCGATCTCTTCCAAGTCGATTTCCTCGAGTGGATCGTCTTTGGCGGAATCGTCCGGTTCTTTGACCATATTGTCCTCGCGGAGTACCTCGCGGGCTCTGCGGAGATGAGAGCACCAAAACCCTGGCGGTAAGAGCTTACAGTTTAGCACAACCATCCGGGAATCCGGGCAAAAAACGGCCTGCGCGCGGCTTTTGTATCTCCCGTGTTTGCAAGGGTTTGAGGTGATGTTTGGGAGGGAATGCGCCATCTCGCGAGGGGCCGAGCAGAGTGTCATTCGTGCGTCGATCAGGGTCTTGGTAGAATCGCCGCGCGTCGCGTTCACCGTGGGACAAGTCACATGATTCGTGCGAACAACCCGTGCGGGCTGCTCTTGTTGTTGATTTCCGTCAACACGGCCCTCGGCGACGGGGCCGCCGACGGCTCCGCGACTCGGTCCGGGCCGCCTACGGCGTCCTCGCCGCGATCCGGCCGCCGACGGCGGCTCTGCTGCCGACCCGACCGCTCGTCGTCGATCTCCTCGGCGATCAGCGTTGAGTCGAGAGCTGGTCTTCGCCGGCCGCGCGCAAGTCGGCGCGGCGGGTGTGCGACGTCAATTGCGCGAAGCGCTGCGGAGAGTACGTGGCGCGACACGGTGAAAACATACTGACGAGTCGAGAGCGACGATGAACCCGCCCCACACTATCCCGCTGGCGAACTACCGCGAGTACCCGGCCGACGAGATGCGTCGCCGCGCGGAGTCGTTCTACCACCACCTCGACCGTCGCCGCAGCGTGCGCGACTTCTCGGATCGACCGGTGCCGCGCGACGTCATCGAGAACTGCCTGCGCGCCGCGGGCACCGCGCCGAGCGGCGCGAATCTGCAGCCGTGGCATTTCGTCGTCGTCGAAGATGCCGCGACCAGGCGAAGCATCCGTGAGGCCGCGGAGCGCGAAGAGCGGGAGTTCTACTCGCGTCGCGCATCGGAGGAGTGGCTCGCGGACCTCGAGCCGTTCGGGACGAATGCCGACAAGCCGTTTCTCGATCGCGCGCCGTGTCTGATCGCGGTATTCGAACAGCGCTACTCGACGACGGCCGAGGGCACGCGGCGCAAGCACTACTACTCGCCCGAGTCGGTCGGCCTCGCGACGGGGCTGCTGATTGCCGCGATTCACGATGCCGGGCTCGCATCGCTGACGCACACGCCGAGCCCGATGGGGTTTCTGCGGGAGATCCTCGGACGCCCGGAGAACGAGCGGCCGTTCCTGCTGCTCGTCGTCGGCTACCCGGAGGTCGACGCTCGCGTGCCGGATATCGCGCGCAAGCGGCTCGACGAGTACACGACCTTCGTCGGCGGTTGACTTTCCGCCAGCGGCTCGCGATCTTGTCCGCTTGACGCCTCGAGTCGTCAGTCTTGTCTGCCTGCGGGCGCGGAGCAAAGGTCGAACGTGGACACTCTGAAGAACTGGGTTGGCGGCGAGTGGGTCGAACCGGCGATGGACGGCACGTTGGACGTCGAGAACCCGTCGACCGGCGAGACGATCTGCACCGTGCCGCTCTCTACGGCTGCTGACGCGAACCGAGCCATCGAGACCGCGGCCGCCGCATTCGACGGTTGGCGCTCGACGCCGGTCTCGCGCCGCGTGCAGCCGCTTTTCCAGCTCGCGGCGCTGTTGCGTGAGCACGAGGAGGATCTCGCCCGCACGATCTGCCGCGAGAACGGCAAGTCGCTTCCCGACGCGCGCGCCGAGCTGAAGCGCACGGTCGAGAACTGCGAGGTCGCGTGTGGCATGCCGGTGCTGCAGCAGGGCGACAAGCTCATCGGCGCGGCGCCCGGCTTCGACGGCGAGGTGCTCCGCCTGCCTCTCGGCGTATTCACGATGATCGCGCCGTTCAACTTCCCGGGCATGGTGCCGTTCTGGTTCCTGCCGTACGCGCTCGCGACGGGCAATACGTTCGTCGTCAAGCCGTCCGAGCAGGCGCCGCAGACGATGCAGCAGATCACCGAGCTCATCGCGCGCACCGATCTGCCGCCGGGCGTCTACAACCTCGTCAACGGCGACAAGACCGTCGGGCAGGCGTTCATGGAGCACCCGCTCGTCAAAGGTGTGTCTCAGGTCGGCTCGACGCGCACGTGCGAGATCATCGCCGCGACGTGCGCGAAAAACCACAAGCGCTTCCAGGCGATGGGCGGCGCGAAGAACCACCTCGTCGTCATGCCGGACGCGAACGTCGACGAGGTCGTGCGCAACATGATCACGTCGTGCTACGGCTGCGCGGGCCAGCGCTGCATGGCGGCGTCGGCGATCGTCGCGGTGGGCGATGACGTCTATCGCGCCGTCTGCGAGCGATTCATCGCGGCGTCGAAGAAGGTCATCGTCGCCGACCCGCTCGACCCGGCCGTCGCGGACGAGTCGATGGTGATGGGGCCGGTCATCTCGGCCCGTTCGAAGGAGTTCGTTCTCGGCATGATCGAGACCGGCGTGCGCGAAGGGGCGACGCTGGCCCTCGACGGCCGTGGCGTCGAGGTGCCGGGTTGCGAGCGGGGCCACTTCGTCGGGCCGACGGTGTTCACGGACGTCGCTCCGGGCATGGAGATCCACACGACCGAGATCTTCAGCCCCGTGCAGGTCATCCTGAAGGCCGGCAGTCTCGACGAGGCCGTCGGCATGATCAACGGCCATCCGTACGGCAACGGGGCCTCGATCTACACGCAGGACGGCTGGGCGGCGCGGCACTTCAAGCTCGAGGTCGAGTGCGGCATGATCGGCGTCAATGTCGGCATCCCCGCACCGGTCGCGTGCTTGCCCTTCGGCGGCATGAAGGGGTCTCTCTTCTCGGACATCAAGGCCCAGGGCAAGGCCGTCGTCGATTTCTTCACCGAGCAGAAGGTCATTACCGAGCGCTACTGGCCGCAGGCCTGACGCACCCTTCGCCCCCCGGCTGCAGACGCCGGAGTCCCCCGGTCGATACAGGTATCGAGTGGGGTGAATTCCCGTGTGTGTGTCGGTTCCGACTTCTTCGGAACGTCAGAGGAGAAACGCGATGCGTGCGAGGAGTCTGATCGCGACGTGTCTTGTCGTCGTGTCCGTCGTCGCCGGGTGTTCCGGAGTGACGGTCAGCAGGACGCAGTTGTCCACCGAGCTGTATCCGCCGCGGCCAGCGGACCACCCGATCGTGATCGTTCGCGGTGAGCCGCAGCGGTCGTACATAGCGCTCGGCCAGCTGTCGAGTCGCCAGATAGCCGGAGGGTTCGCCGAGTTTCGCGAGCTTGCCGACGGCAACGGTTGCGTCGAGAAGATGCGCGCAGAAGCCCGAGCGATGGGAGGCGACGCGATCGTGCGGTTCGAGATGTTCACCGCTCCCGAGGGAACCGTGAACCACGGCTCCGTCACCGCTCAGGGATACGTCGTTCGCTGGATCGAGACGGAAGGAGGTGCGCCGTGATCGCGAGAGTCGTCGCCGTCGCGTGTCTCGTCGCGCCGCTGGCCGGATGTGCCGCTGCGGAGGCGAAGGTGGCCTACCTCGCCAATCAACGCTATGCGGCGTGCGGGCCGTCCCATGCGATCGACATCGACCGCTATGCGTCCTCCAGGCCGCATGTCCTGATCGGCAAGATCGTCGGGCGTCAGCCTGCGGATCCGTGGACGGGCAAGGCGGACGGCAGGGAGTGCATAGGCGAGATGAAGAACGTCGCGCGTCAGGTAGGCGGCGACGCGATTCTCGAGTTGCAGATCACGCGCGCCGGCTGGGGGCAGGCCAACGCCGGCAGCGTGACGGCGCAGGGGTACATCGTACGGTGGGATTAGAGGAGCGGGGAGTCATGTCGAAACGCGATACGACGAGGCTCGGCGCGATCGTGGCGAGTGCCGTTCTCATTCTGTCGATGCTCGCGGGGTGCGGCGCGCAGACGAGTTGGCTGTACGTGACGGATCGGGAGTTTCCCCCGCGTCCGTCGAGCCACCAGGTCGACGTCATCGAGGGAATGACGGATCGTCCGTGCCACGAAATCGGCTTCGTGTTCGGTTTCGAAGAGAACCTGATCGCCACGCCGTCGCGCGAGGAATGCCTCGCGGAGATGAAGGTCAGCGCGCGGCAATTGGGCGGCGACGCGATCGTCGAGTTCACGATGAAGCAGGCGCCGTCTGGCAGCTACTACGGCGAGGGCGTCGTCGTGCGCTGGAAGTAGGCGGTCCGCGAGTTTCGCGCTGCCGTGGACGCGCGCCATCGTCCGCGGGTAGAATGCCTCTCTTCTGCAGCCCTTGTTCCAGGGGCTGCTCCGTTCGCGATCGAAATCGAGAGAGGCATCAGTACGCAGCATGGACGCTCGTGACGCAGTCCTGCAGGTGATGGCGAAGATGGCGCTCTCCGACGGCGAGCTCGCCGTCGAGGAGCGCGAGTTCCTCGAGGAGGTCGCGGGCGAAGCCGCCGCGGTGGACCGTGCGATCGAGGCGGCGGGGTCGCGATCGCTCGAAGAGCTCGTGTCCACGGTCCCGACGTACGAGGACCGATTCTTCATCGCGCTGCGGGCGTACTCGATGGCGCACGTCGATCAGCGCTTCGATGTCGAAGAGGAGCGGCTGTTCCGGCGGCTCGCGGACATTCTCGGGATTCCGCCGGAGGACCGGAGGTTGATCCATCGCGCCGAGCTCGCCGTGCGCGCCGGCGCGAGCGAGCCTCCCGATCCGCGCATCGAGGAGCTCTTCCGCCGCTCGTCGTTCGCGGCCAGCTGTTAGCGCAGCTGCCCATGGCCGTCCGATCGACGATCCGGGTCCTCTTCTACGCGATTGACGGCACCGGTCTCGGGCATCTCTCGCGCTTGCTCGCGGTCGCACGCGACGCGCGCGATCTCGTCGAAGCTCTCGGCCATCGCGCCGATTTCTGCTTTCTGACGACGAGCGAAGCATCGCAGGCCGCGTGGGACTTTCCGGTCTACAAGATTCCGTCGAAGACGGTCGCGCGCGAGTCGGGCGCATCGCCGCGCTCCTTCGCGGCGGCGGCGAAGATCCTGATTTCGAACGTCGTCGCCGCGGTACGTCCGGATGTGCTCGTGCTGGACACGGTCGCCGAGGGCTCGTTTCGCGAGTTTCTGTTCCTGAAGGACTACGCCCGCAGGACGGCGTTCATCGATCGCCACAAGGACACGGCAACGTCGAGGAGCGACGCGCACCAATCGCATCTCGCGCTCTACGATCTCGTTCTCGTTCCGGACCACGCCGACGCCACGAAGCGCTATCCGATCCAGCCTACGCTCGTGGAGCGGCGGCGGTTCGTCGGGCCGATTCACGGCTATCGCGGTGAGGAGGCGCTTGACCGAGCTACCGTGCGGGCGCGGTTCGGCGTCGATGCGGACGACGACATCGTCTATGTGTCGGCGGGCGGCGGCGGCGATCGTCACGCGGCGGCGGCGCTCGAGACGTTGATCGACGTCGTCGCCGCGGAGCCGCGCACGTTCGTGCTCGTCGGCTACGGTCCGCTCTATCGCGGCGAGCGCGTGTACCGCCGCAACGTCGTGCCGCTGGCGGAGGGCGACGTCTGGAGGTTCTTTCCAGGCGTCGACTTCGCGGTCTGTGCCGCGGGGTACAACACGTACCAGGAGCTGCTGGCGGCGGGCGTGCCGTCGCTCTTGTTCGCGCAGGAGAAGGGGCTCGATCGTCAGGACGAGCGTATCGTGCGCGGAGCCGAGCGGGGTTGGCATCGCGTGTTGAGCGCGCTGGATCCGCACCTGCTGCGCGTCGAGCTCGCGACGCTTCGCGAGCCGCACGAGCGCGAGCGGATCCGCGACGCGCTCGAAGCTCGTCCGCGGAGCGAAGGGCGCTTGCGGGCAGCGGTCGAGCTACTGGCGCTTGCGGCGACGGTCGATCGGACGGCGATCGATCGAGGCGAGCTGTTCACGGCGGCCTGTCTGCGACGCCGGTGGCCGCGCGTGCGCCTCGAGCTGGCGCGGGACGTGGCAGCGTCACGGGACGACGAGAGCATGGTTGGTCCCGTCCCGGGCTTCGCCACGGCGTATGAGCAGATGTCGTGGTGGGATCGGTGGGCGCGGGCAGATCTGGATCGCGACGCGGAACGCGATCGACATCTGATCGCGTGGCGATCCGAGCAGGACGACGCGAAGGCTGCACGGCGCGATCGCGGTGAGATCGCGTTCGGCGCTCGCCTGGCGCGGTGGCAACAGCGCGTCGGGCTGACCGACGCGGACTGGCGCCGGTTCATTCGGGAGAGTGTGGGCGACGCGTCGGCAGAAGGCTGCGCGCGGGTCGCATCGCGGCGGCGCATCGTCGAGGATGTGCTGGAGCGCGTCTGCGAGGGCTTGCCGCCCGCGGCGCGAGCGGGTTTTCTGCTCGAGGCGCGAGAATCTCTGCAATCGACGCAGAGGTTGGTCGGACTGCAGGAATTGACGGACGGTCTCATGGTCGCGCCGGAAGACGACACGTCGTCGGAAGGCGGACGGTCACCGCAAGGTGGAGGGTCGGCGACGGATGCGAACCAAGGGTGACGGGATCGCCGCAGCACGCGACGCGATCGCCAGCTACGAGAGCCAGATCCACGAGCTCGAGGCCGAGCTCGCGAGCGTGCAGCAGGACGAGCGGACGATCCGCGAGGAGATGGGGGAGACCATCGAGAATCTCGCGACCGGTCTGCTGCCATCGCACGAGCCGGAAGTGGTCGAGGCGGCCGCGGAGGAGACCGGCGCGCTGCATCTCCGCTCGCGGCTCGAGGACCTCGCGCGGCAGTTGGACGACAGCAAGGCGCGCATCGCGGCCATCGACGCCGATCAGCGCTACGTCGACCGCGACGTGTTGGTCCATCCGACGACCGGAGACTACTCGCAACGCATCGCGTCGGAGATCCAGGCGGTCGAGGCGTTCGAGACGCGTCTCGCGGACTTCGAGTGCCGCGAGTTCCAATGGCTCTATCGGCGCGGCTTCCACGAGAAGCGCGAATCGAACGCGTTCCAGAAGTTCTGGCGCGTCGTGACGCTCGCGAATCACCGCGAGGAGCGCGCGCTGGCGGTCGTCGAGAAGCGATTCGAGAAGAGCGACTTCTCCGCGCTCGCCCGCGAGTACGACGACGTGTGCGAGAAGCTCGCGTATCACACCAAGGAGCTCGAGGGTTGGGAGGCGAAGCGGGACGAGGTGCTCGATCTCATCGCCGAGCGCGAGGAGCTCAGCGCCTGGATCGACGACTATCCGCGACAGTGCGTCGCCGCCCTGCGCATCGATCTCGCCAGCCACCTCGCGAACTGCGAGTTCGGCACGATTCACGCGCGGGTGCGCCCGGCCGGGAAGATCCTCGCCGCCAAGTCGCACGCGCTGACGAAGAAGCTCGAGTACCTCAGCGATCTCGAGCGCTATCTGCGGCGCGAGATCGAGGATCGTCGCGCGCGCATCGCCAGCATCGACAACGTGCGGCGCAAGTGGTCGCGCAAACCGTACGGCTTCCTGCGCGGTGACAAGACGAAGTGGCTCGTCACCGTGCCGGAGATGAAGCGCCAGGGCACGCGCAAGCGGGTCGTCTGGGCGCGCGGCATGCACCACAACATCCACTCGTACGACAGCTACGACTCGTACAGCGTCTACCTCGATACGGGCGTCGCGTTCCTGGCGTACGACGCGTTCGCGCATGCCGCCGAGGAGCGCATGCCGTACGAGGGGTTCTCGCGCACGGTGATCGACGAGCTGGACGAGTTCCGCGTCGAGCACGACATGGAGCGGCCCGACTACGCGATGTTCGACGAGTGGGAAGACGAAGCCGCGGCCGACGCCGAGGGCGAGATGGAGACGGGCGACGCGGGCGAGATGGAGGGCGATTTCGCCGAAGGAGTCGCGGCGGCGGCGTTGGCCGCTGAGGCGGACGCGCTGGCGGACGATCTCGTTGACGAGTCCTAGCCTGGCTGCGACGGCAACGGCTCGCTTGCGGGCCAAGGAGGGGTTTCGTGAGACAGCGCGCGATCGTGGTCATCGTCGGGTTGTGCATCGCCAAGGAGCGGATCATCTGGGTCGGAAAGAGGGACCACGACGAGACCTGGAGGATCGGGACGCCCGAGTAGCGCAGCGATCGATATGCGAAAACGGAGGCAGCGATGGCGATAGACCTGAACACCCTCTTCGGCGACGGATACGACGTACGCGGCGAAATCTGCGGCCTGCAAAGGGCGTGGCTGAAGAGCTCGACCCTGCGCAGCCGTCTGCGCAAGCGAGTGAAGGAGCACGACGTGCACCTCGGCGTCGTCGACTACGAGGTCGAGGTGCTCGCGCGCGGCTTCCGCGCTCTGACCGAGCTGCTCGTCGACAAGGGCGTCGTGACGCGCGAGGAGCTCGAGCGCAAGGTCGCCGAGCTCGACGCCGTCGAGGACACCGAGGCATAGCATGGCCGGGAAACGCCGCCGCAAGAGGAAGCGCAAGCGAGCCGAGGAGACCGGCGACACCACGGTGAGCATCTCGCGGGTGATCTTCGGGCTCCACTTCATCATCGTGGCGGGCGCGTTTCTGGTCTTCCTGGGAAACGAGCTCGATCTGTACGGACGCGACCCCGTATTCGTCGCCGGTGGTGTGTCGCTCGCGGTCATCGTGCTCGTCAGGCCACATCTCGTGCTCACCGCGAGTGGCGTGGAGTTCGTTGCCAAGGTCTGCTTCATCTTCTCGGTTCCGTACGCGACGATCGAACGGGAGCGAATCCGAGCGGTCCGGGTGAGCTGGGACAGAGACGAGAGCGTCAGGAGCTGCGGTGGTGTCGCGTACACCGAGCGAGTCCCGTTCGTCGGCATCTTCCTCCAGTACGTGCGAAGCGATCCGTCGAGGGAGGCCTCGATGTGCCTCGACCGTCTCAAGAAGAAGGAAATCGACGTAGACTTGACCGTGGCCGAGAAGAGAGCTCGGAAGTTCGCCCGCGTGCTCGGCTGCCCTGTTCGAGCGAGGTGATTGCCAGGTGACTCGAGCCAGTGTAGGCGAATCGACGATGCACCACCGGGTACGCCGGGCCGTGGCCGTGTTGATGTCGCAGAGCACTGACACTGTGTGCCGATATGCTGTCGTGTCCGAATTGCGGTAAACGTCTTCGCGAGGTCCAGACGAGCGTCGGTCGCCTTCACGCGTGTGACGGTTGCCGTGGTCGCATGGTCGGTCTGCCCGTCTTGCGGAACCAGCGCACGTCGAGACGGTTTCTTCAGCGCGTGTGGGCCCTGGCGCGCAGCGACGAAGCCGGGCGCGGCAAGGCGTGTCCGCATTGCGCTGGTGATATGGCCGAGGTGACGCTGACGCCCGAGGAGACCGGCGGGTCCACTCTCGCGCTCGACGTCTGCAGGCCGTGCATGGCGATCTGGCTTGACCCCGGCGAGGCCTGGCAATTGCCGCGGGAGGTGCGACGGGGAGTGCGACGGGAGGACTCGGAGGACGATCTCTCTCCGCAGGCCAAGGAGCTGCTCGCCAGGGACGAGGTTCGGCGCATTGCGGAGCGTGCGGAGCAACAGGAGGGCGCCACGGCACCCGAGTCGGCGTGGCAATGGGTGCCGATGTTGATGGGCATGCCGGTTGAGACGACCGCGCCATCGAAGCGAACCTCGGCCCTTGTCGACGGGCGACCCGTCATCACCTGGGGCCTGACCGCGGTCTGCTGCGCGCTCTTCCTGATCCTCTTCGTCAGCGGGACGCTCGGAGCAGCGTTCGAGAGGTTCGGCTTCGTTCCGGCCGAGCCGTTGCGGCACGCGGGCATCCCGCTGCTGATGAGCTTCCTCCTCCACGCCGGTTTCATGCACATCGTCGGGAACATGTATTTCCTGATGGTGTTCGGCGACAACGTCGAGAGCGATCTCGGCCGGCGCAAGTACGCACTGTTGGTGCTAGCCTCCCATGTCGTGGGCGTTCTCGCTCACGCGCTCGTGGAGCCGAGATCGTCCGCCCCTCTGATCGGAGCGAGCGCCGGCATCTCGGGCGTCGTCGCCTACTACGCGATCGCGTTCCCGCGCGCGCGCCTGGGCATGCTCCTGTGGGTCGGATACTGGGCCCGATGGGTCAGAGTGCCGGCCCTCCTCTACCTCGGGTTCTGGTTCCTCCTGCAGCTCATCGGGCTCATGCAGCAGGTCGAGGGGATGACCAACGTGTCCGCGGCCGGTCACGTCGGAGGCGCGGCGGTCGGCGTCGCCGCGGCTCTCGTCGTGCGTCACCGGCGGCGCGAGCTGACGGCTGAGCCGTCCCGCAAGCAGCGCGAGAAGTGGTGACGTTCGGATCGCGCGACCGGTGGCAGCGGAGGGAGATGTTCGAGCACGCGAGGGTGTACGCCGCGCAGCCAGACGAGATCGCCTCGGATCCGTCGCACCCACACCATGCGCCCGCAGGCGTTGCCCCACGCGACTCCGAGGAGGGTTGCGACGAGTCCCGCCACGGCGAGCATCGCGAGCGCGGTCGAGGGCGTCGCGAGGCGCATCGTCGCGGCCACCAAAAGCGTGCCCGATGCCTCGAATCCGAGGAGAGCCGAGGCCACCGAGCGTTCCGCGGCGCCGGCGGATCGGCGCACGTGGATTCGCCGCGTCTTCCTCGAGGTGGTCGGCCTGGCTGGTAGCGAAGGCGTCGCGCAGATCGGTCGGCACGCGAAAGACCGACGGCTCGAAACGTCGCCCGCTGCTCGGATGGCGCACCGTGCGTTTGACGAGCAGATCGAAGAGAAGCGGATTGTAGCCGTAGACCTCGTCGAGCCACTCCGCCTCGTCTTCGGTGATGTAGCCGTCGCTGGCGAGCCGCGACGTGCGTGTCACGACGTTGATGCCGGGCAGCGGGTAGTCGCTTCCGTGCACGATGCGCGCGTGCAAGTCGTCGCGTTCGAGCAACGTGTCGAGGGGCCCGCCGACATGGTGATCGAACGTCGTCGACGCGAGCTCCGCGAACAGCAGGCCGCGCCAACGCGGTTCGTCGAGAAGCCGCAACAGGAGGTGGAAGCTCGGCACCTCCGGTCGAGCGGGATCGTCGAGGTCGATGTCGATGCCGTCGGACGCCGCGTGCAGCGCGACGACGCGCACGCCCATCGACAACGGCTTGCGGAGGCGTAGCGGATTGCCGAGCTTCTGCAGGTCGTCGGCGTCGACCGCCAGCTCGCGACCGGTGTGCGTCAGCAGCACCATGCCGTGGCGGACCATCGCGGCGTAGAACGGCGTGAGGCGCTCGGCGGACGGATCGATGTTCATCGCGTTCGGGAGCCACTTCACGAAGCGGCACCCGCGCAGCGCGAGGCGTTCGAGATCGGCGACGGCGTCGTTGCGATACGGGTGGATCGATACGACCGGCACGAAGACGTCGGGATGCTCGTCGGCGATTCGCAACGCCCAGTCGTTCGGTACGTAGAACGTCGTGTGATCCGGATCGATCGTGCCGTCGTCGCGGTAGAACCGATCCATCGCGTAGATCAGACACTTGCCTCGCTTCGGAACCGTGCGCACGAGCGCGACGAGTCGATCGACAAACTCGCGATCGGCGTTGCCGAGATCCTCCACGCCGGCCGCGCTCATGTAGACGCCCGTGCGACCGCGGCGCAGCGGGTTCCATGAGCCGAGCCAGCTCGGGTGGATCTCGATGCCGCTGCCGCCGGAGCCGGCGCCCATCAGGTGGACGTGGAAGTCGACCCACGGCTCGGGACCGATCTCGTCGAGCTGCTTCGCGACGAACCGTTGAGCACCCGGGCTGAGTCCTGCCGCCATCTCCTCCGGCGGGCCGACGAAGTCGCCGCCGACCCAGCGGTAGAGAGAGCTGCACCCGCACGCGGGCAGCGCGGTGAGCACGGCGACGGAGAGCAGCCAGCCGGACGCGCCACGCCCGCCTCGGGAGACGCGTAGTTCCTGCGAGTTCATGGCGTAGATTCTACGCGGACGGCGTCGATTGTGGGTGAGCGGCGTCGGTATGGCCCCGGTGTCCACACCTCGCGACGCCGGAACGCGTTTTGCGAGCGCGTCGGGCATGGGAACTCGCCAGCTCCTGGGAATCGGTCTCCTGGTCGCCGCGGTGGTGACGATCTCGCTGGTGATCGCGTACCGACTGCGTCAACGCGCGCTCGAGGAAGCCGCGGAGCACCACACGAACCTCGGCATCGCGCTCGTTCGTAACGGCACCCTGCGGCGCACAGCGGACTACCGGGACGCGATCGCGGAGTTCGAAGCCGCATGCGATGCGTTGCCCTCCGACTGGCGCGCGCGACACAATCTGGCGCTCGCGCTCCTCCTCGAGCACGAGGTCGATCGAGCTCGTCACATGGCCGAGGAGCTCGTCTTCGAGCAGCCGGACGAGCCTGCGGTCTTGCTGCTCGCGGGGATGGCCGCGATGCGCGACAAGGAGCCTCGCGACGCGATAGAGCTCCTCGCCGAGGTCGTCCGGCGCGAACCGCGCAATCCGCAGGCGCTCTATGAGTACGGCAGGTGCCTCGAGGACGCGGGAGACTACGAGGACGCCGCGGAGGTCTACCGGCGCCTCACGGTGGAAGAGGCGCGATCCCACGTCGCCTGGTATCGATTTCACGTCGTCTGCCGCAGGCTGGGTCGAAAGGAGGAGATTGCCGAGTCCATCCGCCGCTTCAAGGAGCTGCAGGACGAAGGAGAGGACGGGTTCGCGTTTCGCGATCGCCGAGTCGGTCCGGTCTTCACGCCGTGGAAGTACTTCCAGCCGCTGCCGGTCTCCCGGGTGCGGCAGCCGACGCAGGGCATACCACCGGAGCTTGTCGACGCGACACAGGATGCGGGCATCGATTTCGTCAACGGCGACGTCGCCGACCTCGCAGCTCCCGATCTCACCGCCGTCCTCGCCGGGCAGCCGACGCCGACCGCGTGGTTTGCCGACGCGGCGAACCGACAGCGTCTCGTGCGCGCGTACGGCACCGGCTGCGCGTTTCTCGATTGGAACCAGGACGATCGGCTCGACGTCTTCCTCGTTCACGCCGAGGGGCGACATGCGCTGTGGGAGCAACAGTCGAACGGGCAGTTCGTCGACGCGACCTCGCGGGCCGGCCTGGCCGCGGGTCCGGCGCTGTCGATGGCGTGCTGCGTCGGCGACATAGACAACGACCTGCTACCCGACCTCGTCATCGTCGGATACGGCGACCTGCGCCTCTACCGCAACCTGGGGGGCGTCTTTCGCGACATCACCGCCGCATCGAACATCGCCTCGAGCGTCGACGCGAACGCGTGGCTCGCCGGCTGCGCGCTGGTCGATGTCGACCACGACGCCGACCTCGACCTGTTCGTCTGCGGCTTCGTCGATTTCGACTCTCCTGTGAAGACGAGCGCGCCGCGCTTCCCGAAGGATTTCGCCGGCCGTTCGGACCTCTTGCTGCGCAACAACCGCGATGGGACTTTCACCGAGATCTCCGCGACAGCGAAGATCAACAGTGAAGGCGGTAAGTCGCGCAGCGTGTGGTGCGGTGACTTCGACCGCGACGGCGCGGTCGATCTCGCCGTGCTCGGGGCCGACGGCCGGCGGCTTTGGCGCAATCGACGCGACCTGACGTTCGAGCCCATCGACGACGATGTCCTCGACGGCGTCGACGCGCCGTCGGTGCCGTCGACACCCGAGCGGGGTCACAGCGTCGCGATCGGCGACTTCGACGGCGATGGAGCGCCCGACCGGATCGTCAACGTATTCGGCGAGCGCGCCCACCTCCTGCGCCACCGGGGCGTCAGCGGCAACTGGCTCACGGTGCGGCTGCGTGGCCAGGTGCGCCCCGGTTACACGACGAGCAACTCGCGCGGCGTCGGATCGCTCGTCGAGGCGCGCGCCGTCGGTCTGTGGCGCCGCGAAGAGCTCCGTGCCGGCAACGGTCTCGGCGGCTGCGACGCGCCGGAGATCTGGCTGAATCTCGGCATGACCGAGAAGCTCGACTTCGTGTCGGCTCGCTTCCCGTCCGGGCTCCAGAAGGCGCACGTCGACGTCGACGCGAACCGGGTCGTCGTCATCGAGGAGCCGATCCTGTCGTCGAACTCGTGTCCGGTCGTGTTCACCTGGAACGGCGAGCGTTTCGAGACGATCACCGACACGATCAGCGCCGGCATTCTCGGCGAGCTCGTCGCGCCGGGCGAGTACTGGCAGCCGGACCCCGACGAGTGGATTCGCGTGCACGGCGATCAGCTCGCGGCGCGTTCCGTCGGCGACGATGCATCGCGTTTCGAGCTCCGGTTCGTCAATCCGCTCGAAGAGGTGACCTATCTCGATGCAGTGCGTCTCGTCGTCGTCGACCACCCGGATGGCGTCGAGATCTACCCCGGCGAGACGATGGTGAACGATCCGGCCAACCGGCGCCCGGCGGATTTCTGGGCCGTGCGCGACGCGCGTGTCATCGTCGGTGCTAACGACGATCGGGGCGACGACGCGACCGCGCGGCTCGCGGCGGTCGATCGCCGCTACGTCAGCGCGTCGCGCCTGCTGCCGTTCAAGGGCTTCGCCGCGGAGTGGACCGTCGAGTTCGACCTTCCGTCGATCGACGCGGGCGGTCCGGGCGCGTTGCTGCTGGACGGTTGGACGCATTGGAGCTCATCGGCGTCGGCCCTCGCGGCGTCGCAGGCCGGCGTCGCGCTGTTCGGGCCGATCCTCGAAGCGCGCGATCCGGCCGCCGAGCGGTGGCGCATCGTCGACGACGACATGGGCGTGTCGGCGGGACTGCCGCGCACCACGCTCGTCGATCTGCGCGGACGCCTGCGCCCGGGCGAGACGCGACTGCGGATTCGCACGAACAAGATGCTCTACTACGACCGCATTCGTGTCGCGGACGTCGTCGCCGTTTGGCGGCCGAGCGACGACTCCCCATGCGACTCGGTCCGGATGCGCGACGTGCCGCTCGTCTCGGCCGAGCTGCGCTGGCTCGGCTACCCCGCGCGTCGGCTTCCGGACGGCGAGCTGCCGGAAGTGTTCGATTACGACGCGATCGAGCCGAGCGCGTCGTGGGGGATCCATCGCGGTCAGCTGACGAGCTACGGCGGCGTGCAGCCTCTGCTCGATGCGGTCGACGATCGCTTCGTCGTCATGGGGCACGGCGAGGAAGTCGCTTTGCGCTTCGATGCCAGCGGCGTCGCGTCCTCGGATGGCGATCGCTCCCGGACATTCCTCTTCTTCTCGCACGGATACGAGAAGGGGCTCGAGCTCTGGGCCGCCCACTCGACGACTGTCGGACCGTTGCCGTTCGCGGCGATGGGCGAGTACCCGTACGCCGACTCGCAGGCGTTCACGCGGGATCCGGAACGCCGGCGCTATCTCGAGGCGTGGAATCGGCGCCCGTCTCGCGGTGGGCCTTCTCTGCGGATCGCCGCGTCCAGTTCGCGGTGATGGCGCGCCACGCGTACACGCCGATGCCGCACCCCAGCGCCCCGAAGAGAGCGTCGGTCATGTCGGCGGTGCGCGTCGCGTGGACGAGCTGTCCTGCCTCCAGGACGACGCCGAGGAGCAGGCCGACGCACGCTGCGCGCCAGACCGTCCACCTCTCCGACGCGATCGCGAGCAGGATGCCGATCGGCAGAAACGTCACGGTCTCGATGACGATGTCGGAAACGACGCCCATCACCGGCATGCGATTGACGCCTTCGTAGTGCTGCAGGAACGGGACGAGCATCCGCCAGTGAAACGTCTCGAGACCGCTCGGCAGCCATTCGGGCGGTGTCCAGCGCGCCAGCGCGAGGGCGCCGAACGCGACGACGATCGCCGGCGCGCTGAAGCGTGAGGATCGGACGTTCCAGGTAGCGACGGGAACCGCCGCGCCGATCAAACCGCCGACGGCCGCGAAGACGACGTTCGTCGCGTCGGTCGAACGACTCTCGACGCCGAGTTGCAGCGTTTCGACGACCGCCGCGAGCAGCGCACAAGTCAGCGGTACGGCGACGAGCGGCGTCAGCCGCCACGAGCGGCGCTCCCTGTGCGCGAGGCACATCGTGCCGCCGATCAGCGTCCAGACGACCGTTTCGAGCGTCCACGCCCACGGCTCGGACGAAGGTATCGAGCCGCGTAGCGGGGCGCCGAACGGAATCGGTCGCAGGCTCTTGATCGCCTTCTTCAGGGCGTCGACCTCGATGTTGAGGTCGAACGGTTCGAGCGACAGGACGACGACGATCGCGGCGGTTGCCCAGGCGATCGCGCGCAACGGACGGTCGCGCAGCGCTGCTAATCGCGGCCTCAGGGCGGGCCACACGAAGCGAAGGAACCACCAGCCGAACGGCGCCGCCACGGTGCCGCCAAAGGTATCCGTCGCCAGATCGACGAAGGATGAGTATCGTTGCGGCGAGTAGAGTTGCAGCGTCTCGATGAGCAGGCTCAGACACGCGCTGACCACGGCGGTCAGCAGGACCGAGAGCACGAATCCCCGGCCACGCGAGGCCTGGCGGGCCCCGCAGAGCAGGCCGAACGGTACGAAGAAGAGGATGTTGCTGAGAATGTCCGCGCGCGAGATCCGCGCCTGCCGCCAATCGAGGGCGGCGTTCACCTCGTTCTCGAATCCCGCCAACGGGCTCGAGAAGTCGAACGGGATCGTGCCCGCGTACAGCATGGCCAGTCCCGTCAAGACGACGAGCACGGAGAAGGGATCGAATCTTCGGGAGTCGGTCATGGGCACTCTACGTCATCGGCATTCACCCGTTGCGTCTTGGCACCGCGTGTGGATCGGGTCCGTCGTGATCGCGTCGGTGCTCGCGCTCACCGGATGTACCGAGAAACCGCAGGCGCCCGCCATCGGCGACGACGTCCTGGCCGTCGTCGACGGCGTGCCGATAACGGTGGACGATCTCCGCGACCCGGCGTCGGGTCGTCGCGGCGTCGATCTCGGCGATCCGACCCAACGCAAGCGGCTGCTCGAGGAGCTCATCGACTACCGAGCGATCGTGGCGCGCGCGAGAGAGGAGGGCTACGAGGACGACCCCGTCGTCGTGCGGATCGTCGAGAGAGCGCTCGTCGGGCGCTACACGGACGACGAGCGCGCGAGGCGAAAGCCGATCGAGCCGACGGATGCCGAGGTCGAGGCGTTTTGGAAGGAGCATCCCGAGCTCTTCGGCATGCGCGAGCGTGTACGGATCGCGCTGATCGTCGTTCACGTGCCGGAGAATGCGTCTGCGGAGGAGCGGGCCGATCGGCTCGAGCGCGCGGACGAGGCGCTCGAGGAGGCCCGCCGTCTCGATCCGTCGGTTCGCCACTTCGGAGACGTCGCTGCCAACTACTCCGACGACACGGCGCGACGCCTTCGCGGCGGAGAGATCGGCTGGCTCGTTCGCGGCGTGAAGACGCAATGGAGCGACGCGGTCATCGAGCGAGCGTTCGCGCTCGAGAGGCCGGGCGACCTCAGCGAGGTCTTCGAGACGCGGCGCGGCTTCGCGATCGCCAAGCTGGTCGATCGCGAGGGGGCCGGTACGCGACCGCTGGACAGCAGGCTGCGCCCGGCCGTCGTTCGTTCGATGCGGGCCGCGAACGACGCCGCGGTCAGCGAGGCTTTTCGCAAACGGATTCGCACGGGCAGCCGCATCACGCGGTTCGACGCGCGGCTCGACGAGATCGACTTCACCGCACCGAAGGAGCCCACCGGCGGGGATGCGGGCGCGTCGCCGGACGCATCGGAGAAGACCGGTGAGGCGCGCGGCTCAGCCTCCGAGGCGGACGTCGTCGTACCGCCCGGCCTCGAGAAGCGCGACGGATAGCGCCGCCCAATCGCCGATGCGCTCGCCGAGAGTCGCCGGCACGACCTCGCAGACTTCGAGGGCTTCGGGGCGAGCCTCCGCCGCGAGGGCACGTTCCATCGCGGGGCGCAGGTACGGCTCGCAGCGGGCGAACACCGAGCCGATGACGATGAGCTCGGGGTTCAGGAGGTCGACGACGATCGCGAGGCCGCGGCCGAGATACTCGCCGGAGAGTTCGAGGATGCGATGGCACAGCGCGTCGCCCGCGGCGGCGCCGAGCCCGACGTCGCGCGTCGTGATTCCCTCGGTGGGCAGGCAGGTCGAGCCGAACCACGCGCGCCGCTCGACGTGCGCGATCTGGGCGATGCCGCCGCCCGAGCAGAAACCCTCGAAGCTGCCGGCCTTGCCACATCCCGCGGGGCCCCACGGCGCGAGGCGAATGTGGCCGATCTCGCCGGCGTAGTTGCTCGCACCGCGGTGCAGACGACCGTCGAGAACGATCCCGGCGCCGAGCCCGGTGCCGAATGTCAGAAAGAGCATGTGCCGGCACGGCCGATCGCGGCCGGCCCCGAACGCGAGCTCGGCGAGTGCGCCGGCATCCGCGTCGTTCTCGAGACGCGTGGGCACACCGGCGAAACGATCGCGAAAGAGCGCGACGATCGGCACGTCGCACCAGCCGGGAAGATTGGCCGGCTCCTGGATGATTCCGGCTTCGCGCGCCATCGGCGAGCCACAGGAGATGCCGATCGCGGCGAGAGTCGAGACGGCGTGCGCGGTGACGAGCTCCTGCGACGCCGCGAGGAGATCGTCGACCGTGTCTCGCCAGCCGTCGCTGCCCTTCCGGGTCGTCACGGGTCGGCGGTCGGTGATCTCGCCGTCGGCCGTCCCCAGGCACGCCGCGCAGGTCGTGCCACCGATGTCGATGCCGAGCAGATAGTCCATCGTCGCCTGGGTTCCGGTACTTGTCGGTTCGGTGTGTCCGAGTATAGTCAGATCGATCTGATGGGAAACGGCCGGCTCGGTCGGAGTCTCGGATTCGCGCCGGGATGACCAAGTGCCGCCTTTCACAAATCTCTGTGCATTCGAGCGGCATCTCCGCCCGCTGGCTTCGTTGCGCTCAGTCGACTATGGGC
>CAYMRB010000068.1:0-29610 GCA_964392615.1 uncultured Planctomycetia bacterium
GCCGAGGTGCTGCGCCGGCCCGGCCTGATGGAAGCCCTGCAGCGCGAGCACCGCAGCCAGCGAAAGAACCGGGATAGCGCAGGCTATTCTGAAGGTGTCCATCGGTGGCCTCAGTGGAGGTGGAACTCGCACGACTGGGTGAACGCCGGATCTTGCTTCGGGAGCATCGGATGCCGCTTCGTGAACCGGTTCATCCACAGGAGGAGAATCCCGGTCATCAGGAGCGGCGGCCCGCACTCGAAGATCCCGAAGACGGGCTCAGCCCCGAGCTGCGGCATGATGAGCCAGTACAGGTCCAGCCACTGGCCGACGATGACGAGGAGGCTCACCGGAATCAGAACGCGCGGGGCGGTCTTGGCGCGGCGGGAGAGCAGGAGCAGGAACGGCAGGACGAAGCGCAGCAAGCCGAGCACCAGGCTGACCGGCAGCCAGCCGTGCTCCAGACGGTGCGCGAAGTAGATCGTCTCCTCGGGGATGTTCGCGTACCAGATCAGCATGTACTGACTGAACGCGATGTAGCCCCAGAAGCAGGTGAATGCGAAGAGCAGGCCGCCGAGGTTGTAGAGGTGGTCGGGCCGCACGACGTCGCCGAGCTTCCCTTCCGCGCGCAACCACAGGGTGGCGAGCGTCATCACCGCCAGCGATGTGACCACCATGCCAGACCAGACGTAGACGCCGAAGATGGTGCTGAACCAGTGCGGGTCGAGGCTCTTGATCCAGTCGAAGGCGGCGAACGTCGCGGTGAACGCGAAGACGACCATGAAGTGGGTCGACATCGTCCGCAGCGAGCGCAGCTCGGATCCGCCGTCGGAATCCTGCCGCAGCGAGCGGCGGACGAAGACTCGCGCATACGCGAACCACAGGCCGAAGAAGACAAGCGCCCGCACCAGGAAGAACGGGAGATTGAGATAGGCTGTCTTGGCCTCCAGAACGTGATCTCCCTCCACCGCGGCGGTGTCGAGCCAGGGGAAGAGGCCGCTCCCGGGCAGGAATGCGAAGGCCGCCACCGGCAGGAACAGCACCGCCACCAGCGTCACCGGCGCGGCGAGCATCTCGGCAACCCGGCGCAGAACGACCGACCAGACGGCGCCCGTCACGTGGTGCAGCCCCACGAAGAAGAGGCTTCCCAGCACGACGGTCCACAGGAACGCGAATCCCCAGAGGTACCCGAACGCGAAGCGGCGCAGGCCCTGATCCGCGGCGAACGCCGCGAGCGAGAGGGCGATTCCGACCACGACAAGAACGATGGCGAGGCTGCTCAGGAGCGCCCGCTTCCCGGGAGCCTCGGTCTTCGTCACGGAGCTCACCGTTCCAGGTCCTCCTCGCGGGGGTTGGCCGCGCGCTGCAGAGCACGGACGTAGTTGACGACGTGCCAGCGGTCGCCGGGGGCAATCTTGTCCTTGTAGCCGCGCATCTTCCCCTTGCCTTCGGAGACGACGTGGTAGATGCGGCCGTCCGGATACGCCACCACGGCCTTGTCGTGCAGGCTCGTCGGCGCGGGGAAGCGATCCGGTCCGACCACGGGCCCGTCCCCATCGCCGTAGCTTCCATGGCAGACGATGCAGTAGATGTCGTAGAGCTTCCGTCCGCGCTCGAGGCTCTGCATCGTGCGCTTCTCGGGGTTGCGCAACGCCTCGCCCGCAGCCACGGCCGTCGCCTCGGCGTTGCCCGCGAACCGCCACGACGGGACGCCACGCGGCATCGTGCCGGGCGGCGGCATGCGGTCGACGGGGAGCTCCTCTCCGAACGTCCTTCCGTAGGTCGCCATGGCCTTGCCCTTGGACTGCGCGGCCATGTCGTTGAAGAACTCGATGAACGGAAGGGCCACGAAGACGAGAGGCACCACGATCGCGAGCGCCGGCATGCTCCACAGAACGATCTTGAAGAGCTGCGGGCAGAACTCGGGCGACCAGTTCCGCAGCCGATCCTCGACGAAGCGGGGGGTCATCGTTCCTCCTCCTCGTCCAGGTCTTCCTGCAGAGGTCGAATGTCCGTACAGCCGGTTCCCGCGAGCAGCTCCCGCGCGTCGTCCTCGCGGAACTTCGCGTCCGCCACATCGAGAACGATGCCGAAGCGGTTCGACGTGATCTCTGGCATCACGCCGGAGTCGTGGAGCGGTGAATGCCAACGCAGCAGCCGGCAGAAGAAGAGCACGCCCCCCATGGTACCGAGCGCCGCGAACAGCACGAACAGCTCGAACGTGATGGGGACGAAAGCGGGCCAGCTGAAGAGCGGCTTGCCGCCGATCCAGACGGGGTAGTCCACTGCCGACATCCACCATTGCATCAGCATGGCCAGGCCGGCGCCGACGAAGCCGGAGCCGATGCAGATATACGGAATGGGCGACGACTTGAGGCCCATCGCCTGGTCCAGACCGTGCACGGGGAACGGCGTGTGGCAATCCCACCGCCGATAGCCTGCGTCCCGGACGGCACGCGCGGCCATCAGGAGCGAGTCCGTATCGTCGTAGAGCCCGACCATGCCGACGAGCCGGGTTCGATCAGCCATGGCTGCCTCCGCTTCGGGGTTGCGTCCCGGGAAGTGCGGCCTTGCACTCCGCCGCTGCGATCGTGGGCAGGAAGCGACAGAAGAGCAGCAGCAACGTCAGGAAGAGACCGATGCTGCCGACGAACAGGCCTACGTCGACCCACGTCGGCGCGAAGTCGCCCCAGGAGGCCGGCAGGAAGTCGCGATGCAGGCTCGTCACCACGATGACGAAGCGCTCGAACCACATGCCGACATTCACCAAGATCACGACCGGGAACATGAGCAGCGCCGAGCGCCGAACGGCTCGGATCCACAGCAGCTGCGGAACGAACACGTTGCAGCTCACCATGATCCAATAGGCCCACGCGAACGGGCCGACCGCCCGGTTGAGGAACACGAAGCGCTCGTAGATCACGCCGCTGTACCACGCCGTGAACAGCTCCATCGCGTAGGCGTAGCCGACCATGAGCGAGGTGGTGATGATCACCTTGTTCATGAGCTCGACGTGGTCCATCGTGACGACGTGCTCGAGCCGGAAGAAGCGGCGCATGATCAGCACGAGCGTGCAGACCATCGCGAAGCCGCTGAACACGGCGCCGGCCACGAAGTAGGGCGGAAAGATCGTCGTGTGCCAACCGGGTATCACCGACGTCGCGAAGTCGAAGGAGACGACCGAGTGCACGGAGAGCACCAGCGGCGTCGACAGGCCCGCGAAGAGGAGGTAGGCCTTCTCGTAGTGACGCCAGCCTCGATTCGATCCGGTCCAGCCGAGCGTCAGGATGCCGTAGAAGAGCTTGCGGACCTTGTGTTTGGCCCGGTCGCGCGCGATCGCCAAGTCGGGGATCAGGCCGGTGTACCAGAAGAGGAACGAGACCAGCCCATAGGTCGAGACCGCGAACACGTCCCACATCAGTGGGGAGCGGAAGTTCACCCAGAGATCGCTCGGATTCGGCAGCGGGATCAGCCAATAGGCAGCGAGCCAGGGCCGTCCGGTGTGCAGCAGCGGGAACTGCAGGGCGCAGACGACCGCGAAGATCGTCATCGCCTCCGCAAACCGAGCGATCGACGTGCGCCAGCGCTGACGGAGAAGAAACAGGATGGCGCTGATGAGCGTGCCCGCGTGGCCGATGCCGATCCAAAACACGAAGTTGACGATCGCCCAGCCCCAACCGACGGGGTTGTTGTTTCCCCACAGCCCGATGCCGGTGACCGCGGTGTACGTCGCGAGGATGACGAACATCAGCGCCAACGCGCCGGTGATCGTGATCGAGACCGTCCAGCGCGTCGTGGGGAAGCTCTCGAGAGGGCGGAAGATGTCGTCGTCGAGACGGGCCAGACGCTTCGAGGCCGGTTGGCTCTCGTCGTAGACCGAGATGTCCGTTGCCTGGGAGCTCATCCGTGCCCTCCCTTCTCGGCGTGACTCGCTGCCGGGCCGGTGTCCGGTTGGATCGTGTCCGGGTGCGGGTTCCGCAGCTTCGCGAGGTACGCGACGCTCGGCTTGACGTTGAGCTCCTCGAGGAGCTTGTAGGCGCGGTCGTCCTTGTGAGCCTTGGCGACCTTGCTCTCCGGGTCGTTCAGGTTTCCGAACACGATGGCATTCGCCGCGCACGACTGCTGGCACGCCGGGACGATCGACCCGTCGGGCGGGTCGAAGCGGCCGTTGTTCTTCTGCTCATGGCGTACCGCGTTGATACGCTGGATGCAGTAGGTGCACTTCTCCATGATCCCGACCATGCGAACCGTCACGTTCGGGTTGAACGCGAGCTCCTGGACGGGATCCTGCAGGTTGCGCTTCTGGTAGTCGAAGAAGTTGTAACGTCGGACCTTGTACGGACAGTTGTTCGCGCAGTACCGCGTTCCCACGCACCGGTTGTAGGTCATCTCGTTGATGCCTTCCGGGCTGTGGGACGTCGCCTGGACGGGGCAGACCGACTCGCACGGCGCATTGTCGCAGTGCTGGCACATGACGGGTTGCGCGTGGAACGTCGGATCGTCTGGCTCTCCCTCCTGGTAGAGGTCGATGCGCATCCAGTGCATCTCGCGGCCCTTGCCGCACTCCTCCTTGCCGACGACGGGGACGTTGTTCTCCGCCTGGCAGGAGACGACGCAGTCGCTGCAGCCCGTGCACTTGGAGAGGTCGATCGCCATGCCCCACTTGGGGCCGTCCTTGAACTCCCACTCCTCGTGGATCAGCGCCTTCTTGGGGATATGCTGCTGCGACGAGACGACGTCGGGGTTGTCGCGGTACTCCTGGAGCGTGGCATCGAGGGCGATGGGACGCCCGTGCATGCTGAATTCCTCCTGGGTGCGCACGATCTCGTGCTGGCCCGGAGCCTTGGCAACCTCCACCGCGCTCGCGGCGGCGATCATCGCGACGCTCGAGCCCACGCCGGACGCCACGCTTCCTCCAGCGCGCCGCCCACCGCCCTGCGTCACGACGACGACACCGTCGGCAGTTCCGCGCTGCACGACGACCGGCAGGACGGTCTGTCCCGTCGGCCCGCGCAGCGTGACGCGGTCGCCTTCGCCGACACCGAGCGAGGCAGCGGTCTGCGGGCTCACCGTGGCGGCGTTGTCCCAGACGACGCGCGTGACCGGATCGGGCAGCTCTTGGAGCCAGGCGATGTTGGCGAACCGCCCGTCGAGAACCGACCCGCTGGGCCGCACGACAAGCTCGAGCTCGGAGCCCGGCTTCGCTGTGGGAGCCTGCTTCGCCATGGCCTCGGCCGCGTCCGCGCGCAAGGTCGGGCGAGACGGCGTCGAGGTCGCGGTCCGTCCGCCGGTGCGGAGCACGTCGTCCCACGCATCCTCGCTTCGCGTGCCGAGGACGTCGTTCTGCCAGCGCGTCTTGACGAAGTCGTGCCAATCGCCGACCGCCGCGATCGTCGGATCGTCCGGGGCCAACGCCTTGGTCCAGCGCAACAGGCTCTCAGCGTGCTGACGCGAATCGTAGAGCGGACGAATGACGGGCTGGCACAGGCGCGTGAGCCCCGGGCGCGCGGCGGCATCCCCCCAGGACTCGAGATTGTGAGCATCGGGAAGGGCGAGGTGGCACGCAGCCAGCGTCTCGGTCTCGCTCAGGTCGCAACCGACGCTGAGGCGGGCTTTCTGCACGAGCTCGGCGCCACCGGTCAGGGGCCAGTCGTAGACCGGGTTGACACCGAAGAGCAGCAGCACGTCGACTCCGCCCTGCAGCGCGGCCGCGATGGTCGCGGGATCGTCGACGGGCAGCGCGTGGGGAGTCGGGTTCCAGTCGAGCGTCTTGCCGACGGCTCCGAGCGTCTCGTTGAGGAGCGCGACATGCGCGTGCGCGGCTTGCGGCAAGTCGGGCCCCGCGACGACGAGTGCCTGGCCTTGGTTGGCGCGGAGATCCTTGACGAGCGCGCCGACCACCTTCTCGTTCAGCGAGTGCTTCGTCGCGAGGGCCTTGAGCGGGGCGGCATCGCCGGCGACGGCGGAGCGCAGCGCGGCGACGAACGCGATCTGCGCCGACGGCGGCAGGCGCAGCCGGTGATCGGCGTTCATCCCAGTGACGCTCAACGCCGACTCCGCGACGTAGAGCCGCGACATCTGTCCGCCGCTCGCGTCGCGCGACTGCGCGAAGTCCCGCGTGGCCTCGAGCACGGCACCGTCGGTGCCGAGGAAATCCGCTCCGAGGCTCACGATCACGCTTGCTGCCGCGTAGCGCGGCAGGAGCTCGCCGTCCCCCCCGTAGATCGCCTTCCAAGCCGCACGACGGTCGCGGTCGTGAACCGACTCGTGGACGAGATGGCGCGCTCCGGGAGCCGCCGCGACGAAGCGCTCGACGAGAGCGCGTTCGGACGGTCCCAATGTGGCGCGAGTGATCAGAACGACCGACTCCGCGGCCTTCAGAGCGGCCGAGACCTTCGCGTCGGCGTCGGCCCAGGAGACGGGGCTAGCCTCTCCGGCAGCTGCGGGGGTCGCGCGCTGGCGCGGAGCCCGCAGGCGATCCGGGTCGTAGAGGGAGAGGATGCCGGCCTTCATCTGGGCGTTCGCGGCGCCGCGATTGACCGGGTCCTCCGGGGCGCCCTCGATCGCCACGGGGCGACCGTCCTGGGTCTTGGCGACGATCCCGTAGGGGTGAGCGCCGTCGAGCCAGGTCGTCGAGTAGTAGAGGGCGTTCCCGGGCTTCATGTACTCGGGAGGGTCGACCCGCGACAGGATCTTCCGGGCCGGCTTGCGGTCGCAGCCTACCGTGCCCAGAGACATCGCGATCGAGGCGCCCATGAGCTTGAGCGCGGAGCGGCGATCCATGGGCGCGCCCGTGGTAGGACCGTCGTGCTCGCGGCTGGGGAGTCCGGGTGAGGGCGTGAAGTCGGGGGACATGGGACCTAGCGGTGGCAGGCGGAACAGTGGATCGGCCCGCGGGTCTGGAGGCCCGGGCTCGTGTCCGCCTGCGGTGGTTGCGTGTGGCACTCCAGACACCAGGCCATCTTCATCGAGTGCTCTCGGTAGACGGTTTCCATCTCTTCGATGGCGCCGTGACACTCCTGACACTCGAGGCGTCGCACTCGCTCCTGCTTCTCGGAATCCCACACGCTCACGTGGCGACCGTGGTCGAAGTAGACGAAGTCGGCCAAGTCGTGAACCTTGACCCAGGGGATGGGCTCCTGGCGATTCCAGTACTCGAGAAGCTGTGCCGTGTTCGGCTTGACGTTTCCCTTCGAGTCCTTGGGCTGGACCTCGTCGTGACACTTCATGCAGGTCGCGACCGAAGGGAGACCGGCGCGTCGATCCGTCTCTGCGCGCGAGTGGCAGTAGAGACAATCGATCTTGAGCTCACCGGCATGGAGCTTGTGGGAGTAGTCGATGGGCTGATCCGGCTGGTAGCCCGCCTCGACGTTGGACGGCCACAGGGCGTAAGCGCCGAACGCAGCGCCACCGAGAAGCGACGCGGTCAGAACCGCGCAGAAGAGGTGGATCCGCCTCTGAAAGGTCTTGGTGAACATCGAAGGGAACGGCTGCCCCTACCGCCTCGCGAATCCACCCGATCGGGCAGAGCACGAAGGTGGCGCAGACCGCCTCTTGAACACTGGAGCAGCGAGGGCGCGAAACAGCACAGGCAAACTACCCTCGCCGAAGCTACAAGGAAATAGCGAAAACAGAATCGAAAAACCAGGGAAAAGCATCGAACGACATCTGATCGTTTCTACCGCAGTTTGCAACAGCCTACTAACAGGACCGAATTGTCTTTTTCAACGGCCTGCAGACACGTGGTAAGCTGAGCGGCTCCACCGCGATTCGCCATGACCGACGCACAGCAAGACCCGTCCCGATCCGCCGCCGAGCTGCTCCACCAGTGGCTGCGGCGCCAGCTCTCCGACGCTGCCGCAAGCTGGCTCGATGCGAGCACCGCGAAGGTCGCATGCCCCGACGCGAAGGACCGCGACCTATGGCTGGCTATAAGCCTCGCCCAGCGCAAGGTCGGCAAGGACGACCTCGCACTGAGCGACGCCGACCTGGCCGCTGCCGAGGACTGCCGTAGCGGGTGGGACCCGCGCGGCTGGAGCGCCGATCAGGCAGCTCGCGTCGCGCTCCTCCTGGCGATGCGCACGCCACCGCAGGTCTTCCTCGCGCGGCTCGATAGCCTTTGCTCCACCGCCGACGTCGGCGAGCTCGTGGCGTTCTATCGCGGCCTGCCGCTCTATCCGGCCCCCGAGCTGTACCGCGCTCGCGCCGCCGAGGGCGTGCGCACGAACATGCGCGCCGTGTTCGAGGCCGTCGCGCACCGCAACCCGTACCCGCGCGAGCAGTTGGATCAGGACGCCTGGAACCAGATGGTCCTCAAGGCCCTGTTCATCGGTGCGCCCCTTCACCCGATCCAGGGGATCGACGAGCGAGCCAACCCCGACCTCGCGCAGATGCTCTGCGATTACGCCGACGAGCGGCGATCCGCGCACCGGCCCGTGTCGCCCGAGCTGTGGCGTGGCGTCGGCCCCTTTGCGACGGGGCAGGTGATCGCCGACCTCGAGTTGCTTCTCGGCTCGAGCGACGAGCTCGAGCGGGAAGCGGCCGTTCTCGCGTTGCGCGCGTCGCCGGACCAGCGCGCCGGCGAAGTGTTGATGCAGCGCACCGACCTGGACTCCGCGGCCGAGAAGGAATACATCACCTGGGAAACCGTCGGCCGAGACTGCGAAGCCCGTTCATGAGTGACGATACGATGAGTGATGGCAAGGCGCCGAGCGCAACGTACATCGACCCGCACGCCCACATGGTGTCCCGGACGACCGACGACTACCAGCGCATGGCCGCCGAGGGCGTCGTTGCTGTCATCGAGCCGGCGTTCTGGCTCGGGCAGGCTCGTACGAATGTCGGCAGCTTCATCGACTATTTCTCGACGCTTGTCGGCTGGGAGCGCTTCCGCGCGGCCCAGTTCGGCATCCGCCACTACTGCGCTATCGGGCTCAACTCGAAGGAAGCGAACAACGGGGCCCTCGCCGAGGAGGTCATCGCGATCCTGCCCCGCTACCTCGCGAAGGAGGGCGTCGTCGCGGTAGGGGAGATCGGCTACGACGATCAGTCCGATCTCGAAGACCGCTTCCTGCGCGAGCAGCTCGAGCTCGCGAAGGAGTTCGAGCTGCTGGTCATGATCCACACGCCGCACCGCGACAAGAAGCGCGGCACGACGCGCACGATGGACGTCATCGAAGAACACGGCATCGATCCGACGCGCGTCGCGATCGACCACAATAACGAGGAAACCGTGCGCGAGGTGCTCGATCGTGGGTACTGGGCCGGCTTCACGCTCTATCCGCACACGAAGATGGGCAGCGAGCGCATGGTCGAAGTCGTGCGCGAGTACGGCCCGGAGCGCATCTTCGTCGATTCGAGCTGTGATTGGGGCGTCTCGGATCCCCTCGCCGTTCCGAAGACGGCGAAGCTGATGCTCGAGCGCGGAATCGACCCGACGCACGTCCGTGCGGTGACCTACGACAACGCGCTCGGCCTCTACGGTCAGAGCGACCAGTTCGATGAGGAGCACTGGCTCCATCCGGCCGCGATCGACCAGCGGACTCTCTTCGAGGGCAATTCCGTCCTGCGCGGCCAGAATCCGCGCGTCGACGAGGATGTCATCACGTAGGACGAGCGGTCGTTGACCGAGCTGACCCTCGAGTCTCCGCGCTGGACGCGGACGCCGTCACCTCGCGTGCGAGCTTTCGTGACGACCCGCCACGGCGGCGTGTCGGAAGCGCCGTACGAGACGCTGAACGTCAGTCACTCGGTGGGGGACGATCGCGCCGCCGTCGACGAGAACCGCCTCCGCGTCGCGGCGGCCGCCGGATTCGACCCGGCGGAGGTCGTGTTTCCGGCACTCGTGCAGGGTGTCGACGTCCTGCACGCGACCCGCGACGACGCGGCGCCGCTCCTCGATCCGGTGCGCCCCTGGAGCGGTGACGGCGCGTTCACAACGGTCAGCGGCCTGCCGCTGATGGTGACCGTCGCCGATTGCGTGCCGGTCTTCGTCGCCAGCCTCGATGGTCGCGTCGGCGGCGTGCTCCACGCCGGCTGGCGGTGCGTGGTGGGCGGCATCCTGCCACGCGCGATCGACGCGATTGCGGCCGCGACGGGCATCGCCGCGACCGAGCTCTGCGTTGCGATCGGGCCCTCGATCGGAGCGTGCTGCTTCGAGGTCGGCGACGACGTGGCCGATCGCTTCGCGGAGCGGCTCGAGGGCGTGCCCGGAGCCGTGATCCGGCCGTCGCCGGCCATTCGCGCACGAGTCGACCTCCACCGCGCGCTCGCCGCCCAGTCCGCCGCCGCCGGCGTGCCGGGGACGCTTCCCGCCCCGCCGTGTACGCGGTGCGCCCGCGATCGCTACTTCTCCCACCGCGGCGTGGGCGGCCAGCCGACCGGACGCCTCCTCGCGGCGCTCCACCTGGTCTAGCGGCCCGTGGGCGTTTCGTAAGTCGTTCCGCCGGTAAGGCCTGCGAATAGGTTACCGATTAGTAGCATTTTACTTGAAATATCCTACACTCGTGTAGTATTTCAACGGTTCACGATTCGATCAGCGACTCATGAAGTTCACCGCCCAGGAAGAGTACGGCCTGCGCTGCCTCTTGACCCTCGCTCGCGCTCAGAGCGCGCGCGCGGCGGAGGAGCGTACCGGCGACGACCGCGGCAACCCCGCGGGCGCTGACGGGGGGAAGGCCGGCCTTCCTCGGGCGGTGACGGTCGCGGAGATCGCGTCGGCGGAGGGCCTCTCCGTTCAGAACGCGGGAAAGCTCGTGCGCATCCTCGGCAAGGCCGGGCTGGTCGAGAGCGTCCGCGGCTGCAAGGGCGGGTATCGCCTCGTGCGCCCGGCGGCGGAGCTCCCGGTCAGCGAAATCCTCGCCGCGCTCGGCGGGATCCTGTACGAGCCGGCGACGTGCGGTCGCTACTCCGGCGGCCGACAGCGCTGCGTGCACACCAACGACTGCTCGATCCGCTCCCTGTGGGCCGGCCTGCAGCATGTCGTCGAGCGCGTGCTCGGCCGCGTCAGCCTGGCGGATTTGATGGACGACGAACAGAACGTAACGCGGTGGGTGCAGGTGTACGCCGAGGACGTCGGCGTCCTCTCCAGCCATGAGGAATGAGCGAACCGCAATGAGCTCGACCGAACCACTCCCGAAGGACGACCCGCTCGAGACCTTCACGAATCGGGAGTATCAGTACGGCTTCGTCACCGACATCGAGGCCGATGCCGTGCCGCCCGGCCTCGACGAGGATGTCGTCCGCAAGATCTCGGCGATCAAGGGCGAGCCCGAGTGGCTCCTCGAGTTCCGGCTGCGCGCCTTCCGTCACTGGCAGGCGATGACGGAGCCTAGCTGGCCCCACGTCAAGTACACGCGCCCGGACTTCCAGAACATCGTCTACTACTCGGCGCCGAAGCCGAAGAAGCAGCTCGAGAGCCTCGACGAGGTCGACCCGGAACTCCTCGAGACGTTCGACAAGCTCGGCATCTCGCTCGAGGAGCAGAAGCGACTTTCCGGCGTCGCCGTGGACGCGGTCTTCGACAGCGTGTCGGTCGCGACGACGTTCAAGGACAAGCTCGCCGAGCTCGGCATCGTGTTCTGCTCGTTCTCGGAGGCGGTCAAGGAGCACCCCGAGCTCGTAAAGAAGTATCTCGGCACCGTCGTTCCGTACAGCGACAACTTCTACGCGACGCTCAACTCCGCGGTCTTCAGCGACGGCTCCTTCTGCTACGTGCCGAAGGGCGTCCGTTGTCCGATGGAGCTGTCGACCTACTTCCGGATCAACGCCGCGAATACCGGTCAGTTCGAGCGCACGCTGCTCGTGGCCGACGAGGGCGCGCACGTCAGCTACCTCGAGGGCTGCACGGCGCCGATGCGCGACGAGAACCAGCTCCACGCCGCCGTCGTCGAGCTCGTCGCCATGAAGGACGCGACGATCAAGTACTCGACGGTGCAGAACTGGTACCCGGGCGACAAGGACGGCAAGGGCGGCATTTACAACTTCGTCACGAAGCGCGGCGCCTGTCGCGGCGACAGCTCGAAAATCTCGTGGACGCAGGTCGAAACCGGCTCGGCTGTGACGTGGAAGTACCCCGGCTGCATCCTGCAGGGTGACAACTCGGTCGGCGAGTTCTACTCGGTCGCGCTGACGAACAACTACCAGCAGGCCGATACCGGCACGAAGATGGTGCACATCGGCAAGAACACGAAGAGCACCATCGTCTCGAAGGGCATCTCCGCGGGCCGAGGTCAGAACTCGTACCGCGGTCTCGTCAAGGTCAACAAGGGCGCGACGGGCGCGCGCAACTTCTCGCAGTGCGATTCCATGCTCATGGGCGACCGCTGCGGCGCGCACACGTTCCCCTACATCGAGGTCAGCAACCCGACCGCGCAGGTCGAGCACGAGGCGTCGACGTCGAAGATCGGCGAAGACCAGATCTTCTACCTGCGCCAGCGCGGCATCTCGACCGAGGACGCGATCTCGATGATCGTCAACGGATTCTGCAAGGAGGTCTTCCGCGAGCTGCCGATGGAGTTCGCCGTCGAGGCGCAGAAGCTCCTCAGCGTCAGTCTCGAAGGCAGCGTCGGATAGCGGCGAATCGACCGAAGGAAGCCGCAGAGCGGCGGAAGCACGAACACGAAGAACCATGCTGAAGATCGACAACCTCCACGCCAGCGTCGAAGGAACCGAAATCCTCAAGGGAATCAGCCTCGAGGTGGGAGCGGGTGAAGTCCACGCGATCATGGGACCGAACGGCTCCGGCAAGAGCACGCTCGGCAACGTGATCGCCGGCCACGAAGACTACGAGGTCACGGCTGGCTCGGTCACGCTCGAGGGACGCGACCTGCTCGAGCTCGAGCCCGAGGAGCGCGCCTGCGAGGGCGTCTTCCTCGCGTTTCAGTACCCGGTCGAGATTCCCGGCGTCGGCAACACGTACTTCCTGCGCACCGCTCTCAACGCGATGCGGAAGCACCGTGGCGAGCCCGAGATCGACGCATTCGACTTCCTCTCGATCGTCAAGGAAAAGGCGAAGCTCGTCGAGATGGAGGCGGATCTGCTCGAGCGCACCGTGAACGAGGGATTCTCCGGCGGCGAGAAGAAGCGCAACGAGATCTTCCAGATGGCCGTTCTCGAGCCGCGCCTCGCGGTCCTGGATGAGACCGACTCCGGCCTCGACATCGACGCGCTCAAGATCGTCGCGAACGGCGTCAACTCCCTGCGTTCGCCGGACCGTTCCTTCGTCGTCGTCACGCACTATCAGCGGCTGCTGGAGTACATCGTTCCGGACTTCGTGCACGTCCTTCACGACGGCAAGATCATCCGATCCGGCGGCAAGGAGCTCGCCCACGAGCTCGAGGCCAAGGGATACGCGTGGATCAACGGAGAGGCGGTGAAGTCATGACGGCGACCCCGCAGGGATCCGACGCGCGGGCCGCGCAGGTCGCGACCTGGCGCCCTTGCGTCGAGTGTGTCGAGAAGCGAGCAGCGGCGTCCGGCACCGAGTGGCTCGTGCCGACGCGGCGGCGCGCGTTCGAGCGATTCGCAGAGCTCGGCTTCCCGACCGCGCGCGACGAGGCGTGGAAGTACACGAACGTCGCTCCGATTCGGTCCGGGCGCTTCTCCTGCGTCACGGAGGCGCCGGAGGTCGACATCGAGCGGCTCGACATCGACGACAACGATCCGCTGCGCGCAGGCTGCGCCGATCCGCTCGATGCGGTCGCCCTCGGCAGCGAATGCTGCTCACACCTCGTCTTCGTGGACGGTCGCTTCGCCGAGCGCCTGTCGACGGGAATCACAGTCGACAAGATCGGCGAGCGTTGTTGTCCGGAGGTGACCATCGAGCCCCTCTGCACCGCGCTCCGTAACCGCCGCGAGCTGATCGAGCCGCACCTCGCACGCGTGGCGTCTTTCGACGAGCAGCCGTTCGTCGCTCTCAACACGGCTCTCGCCGAAGATGGCGTGTTCATCCACGTGCCGCGTGGCCGCGCCGCTGGCGGAGTGATCCACCTCGTCTTCGCGGCGTCCGGCCGCGAGCCGGCGATCGCGTTCCACCCGCGCATCCTCATCGTCCTCGAGGAGGGCGCCCAAGCGACCGTCGTCGAGGAGTACCTCGGCCTGGGCGACGGGCCGAGCCTGACGAACGTCGTCACCGAGGCGGTCGTCGCCGAAAACGCCAAGCTCGATCACTACAAGCTGGAGCGGGAGAACGAGGCGGCCTATCACATCTCGTCGCTCGCCACACATCTCGAGCGTTCGAGCGTGTTCGCCTCCCACTCGTTCTCGTTCGGCGGCGCCCTGGTGCGCAACGACGCCAGCGCAGTGCTCGACGGCGAAGGCATCGAGTGCACGCTCAACGGACTGACCGTCGCGGCGGGCGAGCAACACGTCGACAACCACACGCACATCGTGCACGCGAAGCCGCACTGTGACAGCCACGAGCTCTACAAGGCCGTCCTGGCCGACCGCGCTCGCGGCGTGTTCAACGGCAAGATCTACGTCGCGCAGGACGCGCAGCAGACCGACGCGAAGCAGACCAACAAGAGCCTGCTCCTCTCCGACAGCGCGCGTATGGACGCGAAGCCCGAGCTCGAGATCTACGCCGACGACGTGAAGTGCACGCACGGCGCGACGATCGGCCAGCTCGAGGACAGCGCGATGTTCTACCTGCGCAGCCGCGGCATCGATCGCGACTCCGCGCGCGACCTGCTGACGTATGCGTTCGCGAGCGACGTCGTCGAGCGGGTCCAGGTCAAGGCGCTGTTCGCCGCGATCGAGAAGCTGCTGTTCGAGAGGCTGCCGCGCAGCGAGCTGGCGCCAACCGCCTGATACGACCATGACGATCACCGAAGACACCGGCCCGAACACCGGCTCGCCGCCAGGCTTCGACATCGAGCGCGTGCGGCAGGACTTCCCGATCCTCGGGGAAGAGGTTTGGGGCAAGCCGCTCGTCTACCTCGACAACGCGGCGACGACGCAGAAGCCGAACGCGGTGATCGACGCGATCTCCGAGTACTACCGTTCGTACAACTCGAACATCCACCGCGGCGTTCACAGCCTGAGCCAGAAGGCGACCGACGCGTACGAAGGCGCTCGCGACAAAATCGCCCGCTACATCGGCGCGCCGTCGCGCGATGAAGTCATCTTCGTCCGGGGCACAACCGAGGCGGTGAATCTCGTCGCGCAGTCGTTCGTGCGCGGCCGCGTCGGTGAAGGAGACGAGATCGTCATCACCGGCATGGAGCATCACTCGAACATCGTGCCGTGGCAGATCGTGCGCGAGCAGACGGGCTGCGTGCTGCGCGTCGTGCCGTTCGACGACCGCGGCGTCGTCGACGTGGCCGCGTTCGAGTCGATGCTGGGTCCACGAACGCGATTCGCTTCGCTCGTGCACGTGTCGAACGCTCTCGGGACGATCAACCCGGTGGGGGAGATGTCCGCGATCGCGCGCCGCCATGGCGTGCCCGTCTTCATCGACGGCGCCCAGGCCGCGGGCCACCTGCCGGTCGACATCGCCGCGATCGGCTGCGACTTCTACGCGATCTCCGGCCACAAGCTGTACGGCCCGACCGGCATCGGCGCGCTCTGGGGCCGACGCGAGCTGCTCGATGCGATGCCGCCGTATCACGGCGGCGGCGAAATGATCACGTCGGTCACCTTCGAGGAGTCGAAGTACAACCACGTGCCCAACAAGTTCGAGGCCGGCACGCCGAACATCGCGGGCACGATCGGCCTCGGCGCTGCGATCGAGTACCTCGAAGGGATCGGCCTCGATCGCGTTCATGGGTGGGAGGAGGACCTTCTCCACTACGCCACCGAGCGGGCGCACGACGTCGACGGACTGACCCTCATCGGCACCTCGCCACAGAAGGCCGGCATCCTGTCGTTCACCCTCGAGAGCGCCCACCCGCACGACGTCGGCACGATCCTCGACCGCGAAGGCGTCGCCGTTCGAACCGGCCACCACTGCGCGCAGCCGATCATGGCGCGCTACGGCGTGCCCGCGACCGTGCGCGCGTCGTTCGGGCTGTACAACACGCACGCCGAGATCGACGCGTTGTTCGCCGCTCTGGGCAAGGTGAAGGAGATCTTCGGCTGATGTCCGACCTGCGCGATCTCTACCAGGAGGTCATCCTCGACCACGGACGGTCCCCCAGGAACTTCCGGGTCGTCGAGAACGCGAGCCACGAGGCGGAGGGGTACAACCCGCTGTGCGGCGATCAGGTGACGCTGTATCTGCGCTACGAGAACGGCGTCGTCGAGGACGTCGGCTTCCAGGGCAAGGGCTGCGCGATCTCGACCGCCTCCGCGTCGATGATGACCGAGGCGCTGCGCGGGAAGACCCGGACGGAGGTCGCCGCACTCGCGGCGCGCTTCAACGACATGGTCACCGCGGCACCGGGCACGCCGCCTGACACCGACGCCCTCGGCAAGCTGACCGTGTTCTCGGGGGTTTGCGAGTATCCGAACCGCGTCAAGTGCGCGAGCCTCGTGTGGCACACGCTCGACGCGGCGCTGAACGAGTCAGACGACGCCGTCTCCACGGAGTGAAACCATGAGCGATCAAGACCGGCCGGCGGAGTCCGCGCCGCAGCAAGACGACCCCTCCACGTCGGAAGCCTCCGAGGGCGGCAGCCTCGAACGCGACGTGCTCCAGGAGCGCATCGTCGAGCAACTGCACACGATCTACGACCCCGAGATCCCGGTCGACATCTACGACCTCGGCTTGATCTACGGCTACGGCGTCGACGAGGACGAGATCGTCCACGTCAAGATGACGCTGACGTCCCCGGCATGCCCGATCGCGGGCTCGATTCTCGCGGAGGTCGAGCGCAAGGTGTGCGAGATCGACGGCGTCGAGCGGTGCAAGGTGGAGCTCGTTTGGGACCCGCCGTGGAACCCGACGATGATGAGCGAGGCGGCGCGCCTGAAGCTCAACATCTGACGGGGGCTCTCGCTTCCTGCCGCTGAAGGGAGCCCCCTATCACGCAAGCCGCAGCTCTGCGTCCGGGGATGGCGCAGACTGCGAGCTCGAGACTACTCGCCGATCGAGTTGATGAGCCGCACGATCTGCGACTTCTTTCGCGCCACCGTGTTGCGGTGGTACACATTGCGCCGACCGGCCTTGTCGAGCTTGGAGACCAGCTTCGGGAGGAGATCCATCGCCGCGTCCTTCTCGGACGTCTCGACCAGGCCCTCGAGCTTCTTGGTCAGCGTCTTGATCTCGCTCTTGGCGCTCTTGTTGCGCAGCCGCCGTACCTCGTTCTGGCGAATGCGTTTCTTGGCTTGGGCACTGTGAGCCATCGGTTCCTCTCGGCGGTGTCTATTCTAGCGTAAACCGCGCCATGTTAGCCGGATGCGGCGGCCTGGCAAGTGAAAAAACCGCGGGAACTCTCTCAGGCCGCGCCGCCGCCGCCGAGCAGTCGGTCGACGCGCGCCGACACGTCCCGATAGTTGATGTCGGTCGCCATGATCTCTTCGTAGATCTTGAGCGCCTGCTTGACGTCCCCCATCTCCTCGTACACGACTCCGAGGTGGTAGCGGATGTCCTTGCCGACCTCGTTGTCCCGGTCGGGGCAGTTGTCAAGCGCGTCCTCGAAGCTCTTGATCGCGATCGCGTACACGCCCTTGGCCTGGAAGCACTGCCCCATCTGGTTCTGCGCCGCGACGCGGTACTTCGGGTCCTTGACCGCCTCCTGGAACTGCCCGATCGCCTCGTCATGCCGCGCGCCCTCCATCAGAAGCTCGCCGTACGACAGCTTCAGCGCGTAGTCGGTCGGGTGGGCCTTGGTACGCCGTTCGTACTCCGCAATCTTGAAGGTGAGCAGCTTGCTCTCGGCGTCCTTGAGCTGCGCCTGGAGCGCGGCGGCCTCGGCCTCGCCGCCGTCCTTCCCCATGCCGTCGAGCTTCTTCTTCAGCGCGCGGACGTTCTCCTCGTGAACGGCCTCCTTGAGCTGCCCGATCTTGTCCGGGGCGAACAGGTCGTGCGGGTTGACCTCGATCGCCTTCTTATACGCCGCCATGGCGTGCTTCCACTTGCGCAGATCCTGATACAGGCCGCCGAGCTCACGCCACAGGCGCGAGTTCTTCGGGTCGGCCTTGAGGTCTTCCTTCTTGAAGCCGATGGCTTCGATGCGGTCCTCGTCGGTGCGGATGACCTTGTTCTTCTTCTCGAGGTCCTCCGACTCCTCCTCGTCCTTCAGCATCGCGCGGTAGGACTCGTCGCCGGCCTGCCTCTTGCGCTCCTCGACGGCGTCGACCAGGGTCGAAGCGGAAAGGTCGCGGATCGACTTGCTCGCCTCCTTGTCGTCCGGCTTGTAGAGGCGGACCTTCTCCCAAGCTTCGATAGCCTTCTTGGGTTCTCCCTTCTGCTCCCACAGCTGACCGAGGCGGCGGTAGGATTCGGTGTGGCCGTGTTCGATGTCGACCACGTCCTCGTGCATGACGATCGCCGCGTCGATGCACTCGCAGTGCACGAGAAGCTCCGCCAGCTCGTAGAGCTCGGCCGGGTTCTCCGGCTGCGGACGCAGCACCTTCTCCTGCTCGCGGATCGCCTCTTCCCACTTCTTCTGCACCTTGAGCTTCTTGACCTTCGCCTTGGCGCCGGCCACCTGCAGCTTGGTCTTCAGGCCACCCGCGGGATTGCCGCCGGCGTTGACGACGACCTCGCGCATGATCTTGTGCATGACACGGCGTTCTGCACCGGTCTTGGGGTTGATCGACAACCCCTGCAGATAGAGCTCGATGGCGTACTCGAAGTTCTGCTTCTTGGCCGCTTGCTCAGCGCGTTTGAAGATGTCTTTGCTGGGATTCACGTATCAAGCTCCACCGCGGGTCGCAGCCAGGGAGGCCGATGCCGTACCCGAACAGACCGTTCAGCGAGCCGATCGTCGCTGTCGGGCCGAGACCGCCGGGCGTCACCGCACCGAGACCCGACTGGCCCGGCGGGTATCAGACCGCCTCAGACCAGTTAAATCGAGAAGATAACGGAAGATAAGACGCTTATGGTAGCACGGGGTCTGAGCGGGGTCAAGACGGCTGGCGGGCCGGCAGTACCGACCGTGCGCTCGCAGCGCCAACGTGCGCGAACACGGCCCGGACGCACGTCGTACAGCGGGCGGATCAGTACGGCAGCTCGCCGTTGCGGCGCTCGTACTCCGCGGTGTCGATCATGACGATCGCGTCCCACGGGCAGCCGTCGAGATAGGTCCCGTTCGGGCCGGCGGAGTTGCACTTGCGGCAGCCGATACACTTCAACGGGTCGACCTCGATGACGCCGAAGGTCGGCGCGCCGGGGTTCTGGACCAGCACCATGCACTCGTCCACCGGGCAGTACGTCTGGCAGACCGGCGAGCCCGCGCATCCCGTGCAGCATTCAGTGATGGTGGCCAGCACCTTCGGCTTCTTCTTGCGCCGCGATGATTTCCTGGCGCCGGCTGCGGGCATGTGGCTCTCCGTCGTGCTGGGCGTCTGGACGGCCTGTCCGTCGACCCCTCGAACCTACGCGAGTCCGGCGGCGAAGTCCACGCGCCGGCTTCAACGGGCGACTCTCAGCGGGCTGTCAGAGCTCGACGAGCTCGAGCAGCTCCGCGAAGCTAGTCAGCCGGTAGTCGGGCGGATGGGCGTCGAAGTGATCCGGGCGGAAGCCCCAGAGCACGCCCACGGCTGCCGTGCCCGCGGCGCGGGCCGTGTCGATGTCGACCGCGCTATCGCCGACCATCAGCGCGCGCGACGGCTCGACGTCCCACCGTGCGCACAGCTCCAGCAGCGCCGCGGGGTCGGGCTTCTTCGCCGGGACGTCCCCGCCGCCGAGCACGGTCTCGAAGAGCTCCGTCGCGCCAAGCTCGCCCACGACGCGACGCGCCAGCGCGCCGGGCTTGTTCGTCAAGACAGCACAGGGGACGGAATGACGTCGGAGCGCCTCGATCGTCTCCCGCACGCCCGGGTACAGCTCCGTGCGGTAGAGCGGCGCGTCGTCGTACGCGGTGACGAAGCTCTGCAGCACGGCCTCGCGCTCCACAGCGCTCGCTTCCCGGCCTCCGACGGCGAGCGCACGCGCGACGAGGAGCGGCGCACCATCGCCGACGAACCCGAGCACGGTGTCGACGTCCAACGCGTCGCGGCCGAGATCGGCGAGAGCCCGATTCAGCGCGTGAGCGATCGCGTAGCGGGTCTCGGCGATCGTGCCGTCGAGGTCGAGGACGACGAGGTCGAAGCGCCGGGGGGCCATGACGAAGGGGAGCGCGGGTCGTGGGAAGGCCGGCGCGGTGCCGGAACGATTGCGAAACAGGGTCCGCGAGGGTACCCCATTTGCAGCCCTCGAGGAAGTTTGAAACACTGCGGCCGGCGCGGCGATCGATCGATATCGGACAGCTCCTTAAGGGTCTCTCTCGAGGGGATTTACGCCGACGAGCACAGCTTGATCCACCGTTCGCCATCCCGTATACTTCGCCACGCCAGGGAACCATCGGGGACCCGACCGCGCCGGCGAGGCGCCGCCCGAACGGCGCTCAGCGCCCCGCGTCGACAGCCTCCCGAACCGAGTAACTCCCGAACTTCCGGAAACGTGCTATGAAAATCTTCGTTGTCGCCTTCGTGTTCGCCGTCGCGATCGGAACGCTCATCTGGGTCGGTGTCGCGAGCGCCGGCACCCCGGTTCTCAAGGTCTCCGACCTGCTCAACGGGAACTACGACCAGCAGCACGCCGGAAAGCGAGTGCAGATCGACAACGGCAAGATCGTGGCCATCGAGAGCCGCCAGCCGATGCGCTTCGACATAGCGAGCAAGGATTCGCCCGATATGGTGGTCCACGTCGTCTGCGAGCGGTCCGCCCCGGACAACTTCAAGGTCGACGTCCACGCGAGCTGCACTGGCACCTTCGATAGCGCGTCGCGCACGTTCACCGCCGCGAAGGTCGCCACGAAGTGTCCGACGAAGTACGAGCCGACCGAGGACTCCGAGGAGCCCTATTCCGACGTCGTTCCCGCATCGGACGCCCAATAATCGCCAACCGCAATACGGAACGACACGGAGCCTGACGCGGTGGAAGTACTCGAATTCGGCCACCAGCTGATGTGGATCGCTGCGGGCCTTCTGACGATGATGGTCGCGCTGACCCTCATCGGCCTCGCCTTTCGCAGCCGGCGTTTCGTCGTCTGTGTGCGGCTCGCGTTCCTGCCGCTTCTCCTGCTCATCGCGGGCGCGACGGGAACCCTCGTCTGGGGGTTCGTCACCGGACAGTACGACTGCGAGTACGTTTTTGGATACTCCGACCGCGAGCTGCCGCTCGCGTTCAAGCTCGCGGGGCTGTGGGGCGGCCTCGACGGCTCGCTGCTGTTCTGGACGCTGATCCTCGCGACCTGCGCGGCGCTCGCTGCGCTGCAGCACGTGTGGAGCTCACGGCAGCCGGTCGGCCGGCGTATGGAGCCGTGGTTCTACCTCGTCATGATGACCGTGCTCGGCTTTTTCGTCGCGCTCGTGATCAAGGAGAATCCGTTCTCCGCGATGGATTTAGAGGATCGCTTTCGGCAGGCCGGCAACCTCAACATCCCGGTGGACGACGCGGGACATCTGCTCGAGGGGCGGGGGCTCAACCCGCAGCTCGTGAACTACTGGTTCGTGATCCACCCGCCGAGCCTGTACCTCGGGTTCGTCATCTTCACGGTACCGTTCGCGTTCGGCATGGCCGCGCTCATCACCGGCGAGCTCGGCGATTACTGGATTCGCGTCACTCGGCGCTGGTCGATGACCGCGTGGCTCTTCCTGACCTGCGGCATCATCCTCGGCGGCCTGTGGGCGTACCGCCAGCTCGGCTGGGGCGGCTACTGGGCGTGGGATCCGGTCGAGAACGCGTCGTTCCTGCCGTGGCTCGCCGCGACCGCGTTCCTGCACTCGGTGATGATCCAGGAACGCCGCGACATGCTGAAGTGGTGGAACGTGTTCCTGCTGATCTTCACGTTCTTCCTGACGATCGAAGCGACGTACATGACGCGCGCCGGCGAGATCGACTCCGTGCACGCGTTCGGCGGCGGCGATCTGGGCATCTGGTTCCGCTGCTTCAAGTGGGCCATCGCGGGTAGCGGCCTGTTCCTCCTGTTCTTCCGGTTCTGGGACCTGCGCGGCGCCCATCGCCTCGAATCGCTCATGTCGCGAGAGGCGGTGTTCTTCATCAACAACCTCGTGCTCGTCGTGCTGGCCCTCGCGATCTGGTTCTTCAGCTGGCTGCCGAACCACACGTCGTCCTATGTAGGTGCGAAGAAGACGTTCGAGCCGTCGGACTTCAACACGTACATGACCCCGGCGCTCTTGGTTCTCCTGCTCCTGACAGCGGTCGGACCGAGCCTCGGCTGGGTCAAGACGTCGTTGCGCACGCTGGTGCGCAACCTCTTGTTGCCGAGCATTCTGGCGGCGTTGGCGACCGGGGGCGTCTATATCTGGTTCGCGGCGCGGGGCATGATCGGCTCGGTCCACGAGGTGGTCACGCCGAAAGTCATCGCCGACAGGATCTGGGGCGCCGAGACTCCCGACGTCTTCTTCGCGGTCGGCATCTATCCGACCGGCCTCTTCCTCTTCCTGTCGTTCCTGATCTTCACGACGGTCGGGGCCGAGTTCTGGCGCGGCGTGGCGAGCCGCGTGCGCTACCGCAAAGAGGACTTGATCTCGGCGACGCTCAACCTCGTGCTGCGCGACAACCGCCGGTGGGGCGGCTACATCGTGCACCTGGGCTTGGCGATCCTGGCGATCGGCATCATCGGAAGCGCTCTCTTCCGCACGGAGAATGTCGAAAGCGTGCAGATCGGCGAGGGCGCGCGCATCGGCCCGTGGGTCGTGACGCCGGTCGAGGCGAACCGGTCGTACGCTGAGCTCCAGGACGCGGTGAGGAAGATCCAGAGCCACACGGCGCGCGTCGAGGACTACGACGCGGGGCTCGCGTACCTGCTCGACAAGGTGCGCTTCCGCGTCACGTACGCTCCGGACGGCGAGGCGACCGTCTTGGGCACCGATGATTCCGAGGTCGTCTACGAGCTCGAGCCTGAAAGCCGCTGGTATCCGAAGCAGGGCCAGTGGATTCACGAGGTCAGCATCAAGCGTCGACCGCTCGAGGATCTCTACATCTATTTCCGCGGCCGGCAGCCCGGCGAGCGGATGGCGCTGACGATGTACATCAACCCGCTCATGTGGCTGCTTTACATCGGCTGGGTGACGATGGTCCTCGGTGGACTGTTCGCGATCCTGCCGTTCTCCGGCCACCGCGTCGGCCTGTCGGAGTAGCGCCGTGACCCGAAACGCGATCGTCCACACGGTTCTTCTCGCCGCCTGCTGGATCCTTCCAGGAGCGCTGACGGCTCAGGACGCGGCCGCCGCGGACACCACCTCGCAGCCGCAGGACAAGGGCGCCGCGCCGCAGGACTCGAGCGGTGCCGGGAAAGCGGACGCCGGCGACGCCAACGCGGCGGAGAAGGCCACGGTCGCTCCGCTCGTCGCGGTCATCGCGGCTGTTGCCAAAGACGCTGCAGAGCTCTCTGACGACGCGCTCGCCGAAGGGCTCGTCGACCCGCTGCGCGAGCTGCGCGCGACGCTGTCAGCGCTGGAGGCCGACCTCCCGAAGCGCCTCGCGCGACAGCGTGATGTGCGCGCCGCGCTCGTCGCGGGTGTGGCGAGCGCGATAGGCGATTCGAATCGCGCCGAGGCGATCGTGTCGCTGACGGTGAATCGGGTACGCGAGCGCCGCACGGTCGACCTGCACCGCAAGCTCAAGTGCTGGTGCAAGAACGACAATTGGGCGCGCACGCTCGAGGGTTGCTGGGAGACGTGCGTGGAGCCGCAGCGCAAGCTCGTGCGGCAGTGGCTCGACGAAGGGCGCACGGATGAGGAGGTGATCTCGGCCATGGTTCAGGCAGCCGGCACCGACAAGGTGCTGGTCCGCCCGCGAAGTCACGCGCCGACCATCCTGGTCATCTGCGGCGCGGGCGTCGCCATCGCGTTCGTCGTGTTCGTGCTCGCCCTGCTGGTCCGCAAGAGCGCGGCCAGCCGGCCGGTTCTCGACGACGACTCGGATCTCGACGCCGCGACGGAAGCGCGCGTCGACGAGGAGCTCAGGAGGCTCGAAGACTGATGACCAGCGTATTGCTCCTGATCCTGGTCTCGACCGCGGTGCTCGCGGTCGTCGTGCACGGGCTGGCCGGGCCGCGCGAGGCCTGGAGCCTCGAGACGAGCGCCGGACGGTTATCCGAGCTGACGCGGCGCAAGGAGCGCTTGCTGCGCGTCCTGAAGGACCTCGAGCAGGAGCTCGAAGCCGGCAGCATCCGGCGCGAAGACTACACGGCGCTGGCGCGGGACTACAAGCGGCGCGTCGCCGCAGTGTTGCGCGACCTCGACCGCGTCCGCGCGGTTCGCGTGCGCCGGCTCGGAACAGAGACGTCGAGCGGGGGAGCGTCGGACGCGAAGAGGCAGCTCGTCGAAGATCTCGTCCGCGAACGGATCCGACAACGCGAGAAAGAGAGCTGATGGAAACGATGCGATCAGCGCAACGAGAGGGATCCTGCCGGAGGCTCGTCAGCCTCGCCCTGTTCGTCCTCGCCGGCTGGATCGGCGCGGCGACCGATGCGAGCGCGGCCGTGACGGTCACAGGAACGGTGTACGACGGCGTGCAGGGGGCTCAGAAGCTCCTCGGCCAGCAGTCCGACTACAAGGTGCCGATGGCCGACACCGATGTGGACATCATGATCGGGGCCGTGCGCGCCGCGGCGTGGACGGTCAAGACGGATGCATCGGGCGCGTTCACGGTCGACGTCGATGTCGCGACGCTGCCGGCGGACGCCCTCGTCGTCGCGCGGTGCGCGGCTCCCGACGGCAAGGGCGGCCCGTGGTACTCCGGGGCGCGAACTGCCGTGGCGGGAAAGCCTGTCGAGCTGTACGTCTACCCGCTCGTCGAAGCGAAGGACGATGTGCAGGTCGACCTGGCGGTCGTCCACGATATCCAGACCGTCGGCGAGGAGAAGCTTCTTCGCGTGCGGTGCCGCGTCAGCGTGTGGAGCGCGCGAGGCCTGTTCGTCGGCACTGGGGGAGCCGACGGACGCCGCGAGGTGTTCCGACTGCCGCTACCGCAGGCGGCGCGCATCGTGAAGCGCTCGGGTCCGGAGTCCGGCATGCGCTGGCGGCGTTCGGAGAGTGGTGACGCGATGATCATCGACGAGCCGATTCCCGGATTCCCCGACCTGATCGCGGACATGAACGCGTCGAAGTCGTGGTATCTCGAATACCTCGTCGAGCCGAGCCAGCTCTTCACGCTGACGTACGACTTCAACATTCGCTCGCTCGACCCGCAGCGCGGTGGCTTCCGCGTCTATCTGCCCGACTCGATCAAGATCGAGGGCAAGCTCTTCCAGTCTGCGGGCCGCGTCGACCGAGATCCGGTGACGCGGGAGCAGAAGCACTACAGCGTCTTCGCGCCGCGACAGCTCGTGCAAGCGGGGCAGTCCCGTATGCTGCCGCTGTCGATCGAGAATGGGGCCATCGGCCAGATCAGCAGGAAGGCGCTCTTCTGGCACGGTGGGACGCTGCTCGTGTGCCTCGTGGCAACCCTGCTCGGATCGGCGCTGGGCCTCTTCCGGTTCTTGCGTCGCCCGCCCAGCGAGGCGGTCCTCGACGGGCTGACGACCGAGGAGGTGCTCGACCGCATCGCCGACCTCGACGCGCGTCACAAGAGGGGCGAGATCTCCGAGGCCGACTACGAGCGCTACCGCGCGCCGCTCGTCGAGATCGCGGCCGAGGAGCTCGAGGCGGCCGTGGCACCGGTCGCCGGCGCCACGCAGGACACGAGTGCGCTCGCGCCGGAAGCCCGTGACCTCGTCGATCGCATCGGCGAGCTCGACGCATCGGGCGCCGGCACGCCGGCGGACATTCAGACGCGAGCCCATATGCTCGAGGCTCTCTACAAGGCGCTCGCGAAAAAGGCCGACGGGTGATGGCGAGCGCATCGGAGCAGGCGGAGGCGAACGGGGCCGCGACGCCGGCCGTCCGGCTGTCTCGCGTGCGCAAGCGCTTCGGCCTGATGGAGGTTCTTCGCGGGGTCGACCTCGAGCTCGCCCGCGGCGAGTGCCTGTCGATGTTCGGCCCCAACGGCGCCGGCAAATCGACGCTCGTGCGCATCATCGCGACGCAGTGGCGACCGACCGGGGGCAGCGGTGAGGTCTTCGGCTTCGATCTCGCGCGCCAAGCTGCCGAGATTCGCCGGCGGATCGGCGTCGTCTTCCATCAGAGCTTCCTGCGCTCCGAGCTGACGCTCGACGAGAACCTGCGCTTCTACTCGAGCCTCTACGGCGTCGATGGCTCGGATAAGATCCCGGCGCTGCTCGAGCGGTTCGGTCTGGCGCACCGCCGACGCGATCGAGTGTCGACGTTCTCTCAGGGCATGACGAAGCGCGCCAACCTGATTCGCAGCCTGCTGCACGATCCGGAGCTGTGGATCCTCGACGAGCCGTTCAGCGGCCTCGACCCCGACGGCTGCGACGTCCTGTGCGAGGCGATTCGGACCTACCGCGACCGAGGCGGCACGGTGATCCTGGTGACGCACCAGACGCAGCTCGGCGAGGCGCTCGCGACGCAGGTCGTCCGGATCGCGGCGGGCAGAGTCGCCGGCGACGGCGCGGAGGGGGCAGCATGAGGACGCTGCGGCTCTTCTGGACCCTCGTGCGCTGGGACGTCGTCCGCGAGCTGCGCCGCCGCGAGATCGTCATCAACATGACGCTCTTCGCGGTGTTGATCCTGTTCCTCGTGCAGGTCGGCCTGGGCCAGAAGCAGGACATCGCCGCCAGCGTCGGTCCGATCGTCTTCTGGGTCACGATCCTGTTCGCGGGCACCGTCGGCTTGAGCCAGGCCTTCGTCGTCGAGCGCGAAGAGGGGCGTCTGATCGGGCTGCAGCTCGCGCCGGTCGATCTCGGCGTCCTGTACTTCGCCAAGGTCTTCGCGACGTGGCTCTATCTGCTCGTCATGGCCGTCGCGATGCTCGGCGCGTATGTCCTGTTCTTCAACTTCAACAAATGGGAGCTTCTGCCGGGGATCGTCGCGACGATCGCCGTGTTCACGTTCGGCTACATCGCCGCGGGTGTCGTCCTTTCGGCGATGACGACCGCCCTGCGCGGCGGCGGCGATATCGTGCTGCGCGTGCTGCTCCTCCCGTTGATGATTCCCGTGCTGATCCTGACCCTGAAGGTCAGCGAGACGATTTTCGGCGCCGAGATCGCCGGTGGCGCCGCGCTGGGCGAGCCGATGCCGCTCCTCAACTATGTCCTCTCGGTCGGCGCGATCGACGTGATCTACGCAACGACCGGCTTCCTCTTCTTTCCGAAGGTCCTCGAGGACTGACTCCTCGGATCGAGACAGATATGTCGACCCATATCCACAACGCCATCGGCTGGCTTCTGGTGCTCGTCCTGCTCGGGATGGTCGGGTTCTGGGTGCCGCCGGAGGACAAGACGATCGGTAATAGCTACCTGATCTTCTTCATCCACTTCCCGTCCGCAATCGACTGCCTGGTCATCTTCGTGCTCGCCGGAATCTGCAGCCTCGCATGCCTCACGCGGCGAGGGGCCGGACGAGAGGAGGCAGCCAGCCGGTGGGAGCACTGGTCCGTGGCGGGTGTGGAGGTCGGCATGCTCGCGTGCACGATCACGCTCGTCACCGGCGGAGTCTGGGCGCGGGCGGCATGGGGCGATTGGGACACGTGGATCACCAGCGATCCGCGCCTCCTGAGCGTCTACATCATGTGGTTCACGTATGCCGGCTATCTCGCGATGCGCGCGTCGATCGAGGACGCTCGCAAGCGCCAGCTCTTTTGCGCGGTCTTCGGCATCATCGCTACCGTCAACGTGCCGATTACCTACTTCGCGATTCGCATCTTCAAGCAGGAACACCACCCCATGGCCATCGACGTGGAAGCCGAGATGCGCTGGACGATGTGGTTCGGCGCCTTCGCTTTCCTCGTGTTGTACACGGCGATATGGCGCGTGAGACGGCGTCTGTATCACCACCGCCACGAGCTCGACCGCATCGAGGTCGCCTACGGCCGCGTGGACATCTGACTCACGACGATCTCGGAGCTACGACATGATCGAACAGATACTCTCCCCGCTGCTCCTCGCACAGGAGCCGAGCTTCCAAGCCTACATCTTCTGGGCCTACGGCCTGACGTGCGTGCTGATCGCCCTCTTCACAGCGTGGACGATCGTGCAGAACGTCAACATCGCCGAGCGCGTGCAATACTTGAAGGACCGCCTCGAACGCGCCCACCCCGAGGCGATCGACGACGGCAAATGATGCGCGCGATCATCCGTAAAGATCGCATAAAGCCGTTATCGGACACGCGTTGAAGACGTTTCGGAATTGCATCGAGTCGGAGTGGCCCGTAGAATCCCCGGTGATTTCTCGACACCTCCCGCGTCAGTCAACCACCGGTCTCACGGATGCGTTCCCTCCAGGCAAATCAAACTGAGAGTGTCTCTCCCGAAGGCGTGTTGTTGCGATTGCCGCTCCTGAAGCGCGTCGCGCAAGATGTCATCGAGTGCCACGAGAACCGCCGCAAGGCGAAGGAACGCCTCGAAGAGCTGGTCGTCATCTCGCGCAAGTTCAGCTCGTGCGAGATCCAGGAGACGATCAACAACCTGCGTCGGCGCATCGGCGAGTACGACGCGGACATGGAGGGGTACGAGAAGGAAGTCCGTCTCCTCGGCGGATTCCTGAAGGACCCGCGTCGTGGGCTCGTGTACTTCTACTCCGAGCGCGACGACCGTCGAATCTTCCTCGTCTGGGACCTCAAGCAGCCCGAGGCCGTGTCCTGGCACGAGCTGGACGAGTGCTTCGCCGACCGCACGATGATGGATCTGTCCGGCTCCGATCGCCGCGCCTCCGCCGATCGCCTCGCGTAGGCGACTCGCCGGCCGGACTGACCCGGAGTTCTCCGCCATCGAGCCCCTCTCGACGCTCTACCTGTTCTCGACGTCGGTGGCAGCGGGCATTCCGATGCTGCTGCCGCTCGTGCCGCTGCGCAGCTTCGGGCGGCGGTTCTTCGTGCTCATGAGCCTCGTCGCCGTGGCGTTCGTCGGCGTCGCGGTGCTCGATCGCGGCCTCGATGTCGACCCGTTCCACTTCGCCGCCGCCGGGCTATTGATCGCGTACAACGTGTTCCTGCCGCAGCAGCCCGGAGTCGATCCGACATCGGACCGCGCGGCCCGGGAAGAAGACGTGCTGGGCACCAGGCTCGCTCGGCTCGCGTCGACGTTGCTCCTGGCGGCAGCGATCGCCTGCGGTGGTTGCGGCATCGTTCGCGACGCCCTCGTGGCGCCGACGTGCTTCCCGGACCTGCGCGCAGGCGGGGCCTCGCTGGTGGCCGGCGCGCTGGCGGCCTCGTTCCTCCTCGGCGCGACCATCGTGTCGATGGTCCTCGGACATTGGTACCTCGTGTCCCGCAAGCTCTCGTTCGCGCCGCTGCGCCGTACGACGGTCGCTCTCGGCCTCGCGCTGGCCGCGCGAGTCGTCGTCGGCGGCATCGCGGTGTGGGCGCAGTGGGGCGAGTGGGCGGCGATGGTGCCCGCGGGGGACTGGACGCGGTTCCTGCTGACAGAGGGTGTCTTCCTGGCCCCGCGTCTCCTTTTC
>CAYMRB010000069.1:0-29365 GCA_964392615.1 uncultured Planctomycetia bacterium
GCGTCTCGAGCTCCTCGAGCGTGAGATTGCGGAGATCGTGGGGGTGATTGACGCGTTCCAGGACGCTGGACATGTCGACTCCTCCGAGGGCGAGGCGGCGGCGTGTGTCGCCACTCTCATTGCGCATCTTGCTCGGCGTTCGGACGACTGTAAACCCGGATTCCCGACGCGGCCTTCACGCGGAACTCGCGCTCGGAGCCCTTCTTCGACGGACTGCTAGTGGCCCGTCGGGCTGCCGGGCGGCGAAACCTCGAGCACCCACGCGTCGCGCCGGGACCCGCCGTCGTCGCTGAACTCGCACGTCCGCGTCGTGCGACCGCTATCCACCAGAGTGCGGATCGGTTCCAATCTGCGGAGCTCGCGGGCCCGCAGGATGATGAAGTGGCGGCCGGTCCAAGTCGTCGGTTCGACGGTGTCGATCGCCTGTTCTTCGAGGCCGTGTACGAACGTCGGGTAGAAGTACGGGTCGTGCAGGGTGTCGTGCTCGTCGAGGTTCTGCGCGCACCACTCTCCCGCGCGCAGGACGTTTCTGTACGCGTCATGGAGCGGACGCGGCAGGAGGGACGGCAGAGAGAGGCCGAGCGACAGGACGAGCGCGACCGCGGGAAGCGATCGCAGCAGCCGAGCGACCATGCGCGGCCACGCCGCGGGAACTCGCGGGGCGAGCCGCTCGCCGAGGAGCTGCACGCCGCTCATGCCGAAGCCGATGACGATCGGCAGCACGGGGAGGAGGTACCGGCCGTCCGCGTATCCGACCTCGAGCTGCAGCGCGATGAACACGCCGAGGTAGACGCCGACGGCGACGACGCAGAAGAGCAGGCTCGTCGTCCACCGTCTCCACCACGTGAACGCGACGGCGGCGATCGCGGCAGCGCCCAGGTGATAGAACTGCAGCTGTTGCCCGAGCATCTCCAGGTACTGCACCGCCGACCGGAAGAGGGTCTGATCGGCCTCCTGGATCTTGATCGCCAGCGGGACGTAGGGGAGCGCGCGAGCCGGGTCGAGGAGCGACGCGTTGAGGAGGACGTTCGCGACCGGCTTCGGGCTGATGCGACCGTAAACCGCGAGGAACGCGACGATCACGGTCGAGAACGCGACGACATAGGCCACGACAGCCGCTCCCGTGCGCCAGACTGTCCACGGTCGAACGTGGTCGTCGACGTCGCGGTCGATCCAACGCTGCAGTACGAAGCCCGTCGCCACAGCGCCGACGAACGTCACCGGCAGGCTGAGAGCATCGACGCGAGCGCAATAGGCGACGCAGCCGATGAGGCCGGCGATGAGGCAATCGACGACGCTGCGTCGGTCGATCCCGCGGACGATCCAGGCCGCCGATAGCACCCAGAACGCCGCGAATGCCGGATCGGACAGCACGTCAGCGCAGAGCCACGCCGGACGCGGCAGCACCACGAAGGACAGCGTCCCACAGAAGGCTCCCGACGGGCCCGCGAGCCGGCGCACGAGAAGCCAGGTCGCGACGACCAGCACGAGCCCGAAGGCCGCTGAGGTCACCTGCGCGAGGACGATTCGAGCACGAGGCGAGCTCAACCCGACCGTATCGCCGAGTCGAAACGCGGCGTAGGTGGCAAGGGGATAGCCCGGGTGGTCGACCGACGTGCGCAAGACGTCCCGCCACGGCTCGGTCTCGAGTCGCAGAGCGAAACGCAGATAGCGGCTGCCGTCGCGAGCCGGGATGACGGAGCGACCGATCACGTACGACTGCACGGCGACGTAGACCACGAGAATGATCGCGAGCGGCAGCCAGCGCCGCGCTGCTCGGCTCGATTGCGCGGGCACTACCATCGCAGGGCTCACGATCCTTGGCTGACGAGAGTGCGGCTCGAGCGTCCGGTGGCGCCGAGCGTCTCTGCGTAGACTTGCGACGTCGCGTCGAGCATGCGGCCGAGAGTGTGCCTTTCCTCGCAAGTGTGGCGCGCGATCGAGCCCAGCCGCTGCCGTTCGCCCGGATCGCTCGCGAGGCGCAGTAGGGCTGACGCGACGTCACCGGGCCGTCGGCGTGGCACGAGAATGCCGCCGCCGTCCGATCCCACGAGAGTCTCGACGCCGCCGACCCGTGTGGCCACGATCGGCAACCCGGCTGCCATCGCCTCGAGGATCGACAGCGGCAGGCTCTCCCAGTGCGACGTCAAGCAGAACACATCCATGGCCTCGAGCCACATCCGCGCGTTGTCGCGGTCGCCGAGGAACGTGAACGGCAGGTTCGCGCGAAGGGCGTGGGCCTCGGTGCGGGCGCGCAGCGGTCCGTCTCCGACGACCAGGAAGTGCACGTCGTCGCGTTGCGCACACACCGCCTCCGCTGCTGCAACGAGGTCATGTGGCGCCTTCGGCGCGCTCAACCGGCATACCGTGCCGATGAGCGTCACGTTGGGAGCGACGCCGATCTCGCGCCGCAGCTCGTTGCGCGATCGCAGCGGCTCGTGCGGGCTGATCGCGTGGGGGATCACCCGCGTCCGGTCAGCCGCCGTCGAGTCGAGCGCCGCGATCGCTCCGCGAGTGCTCTCGCTCAGCGCGATGATCCGCTCGGCGGCTCGCACCGTGCGCGCCTCGGCCGCCCGCGCGAAGCGGGCGAGAATCGGTCCACGCGGCACGTTCACGGACAGCCCGTGCTCCGTGTACACGAGCGGCGGCATCGACGCGCGCGCCACGCCGGCCAGCGACAGGGCGAACCCGGCGCGCGAGCCGTGGGCGTGGACAAGATCGAAGCGCTCGCGGCTCAGCATGCGGCGAAGATCGCGGACGAGCTTCACCTGCAGGCGTCGGCGCATGAACGGGAGCGTCACCACCTCGATGTCGCGCGCGCGGGCGGCGTCGACGAGAGGTCCGGTCGGGTCGCACAGGAGCGTGAGGGACCATGCGCCGCGATCGAGCCCGTCGAGCAGCTGAAGCACGTGCGTCGTGCCGCCTCCGAGTTCGGCGGAAGCAATCGCGACAAGGACCTTCGGAATCTGCGTGACCGGCAACGTGCGCTTCCTGGCGGCTCTCCGGTGATCGACGAGCGGTCCCGACACCCAACTGTCGTAGATAGGAGAAGCGTCGAGAGCTGTCAACAGCTCGCTGAAAAAGGGGCGCCCTTCTTTTCCGATTGCGCGCCGATGAGCCCCCTCTGTACCATGCGCGACTCGAATCGGGAGCGATCCCGACGATTTCGGCGCTCTTGCGGCGGACGGCACAGCGACAAGAGGGAGCGACAGGACGTGGCAACCGGCACGGACCGCGTGCGCGTGGTGACGGTATTGGGCGCGCGGCCCCAGTTCGTCAAGGCGGCCGTCGTGTCGGCGGCGTTCGCGGGCTCCGGCGTCGACGAGACGATCGTGCACACGGGGCAGCACTTCGACGCGCGCATGTCCGACGTCTTCTTCGAGGAGCTCGGTCTCGCGGCGCCGCGGCATCACCTCGGCATCGGCGGCTTGTCCCACGGCGCGATGACCGGTCGCATGCTCGAGGCGCTCGAGGAGCTGCTCGTCGCCGACCGGCCCGATTGGGTGCTCGTCTACGGCGACACGAACTCGACTCTCGCCGCAGCCCTTGCCGCGTCGAAGCTCCACGTGCCCGTGGCGCACGTCGAAGCGGGGATGCGCTCGTTCAATCGACGCATGCCCGAGGAGGTCAACCGCGTGTTGACCGATCACGTGTCGCGGCTCCTGCTCGTCACCAGCGAGGCTCCCGCGCGCCTGCTCGAGCGCGAGGGGATCACCGAGGGCGTGCACGTCGTCGGCGATGTGATGCTCGACGCGCAACATGCGTACGCGGATTCGGCGCGGCGCACCGGTGTACGCGCGCGTCTCGGCCTGACCGACGGAGGCTATGGCGTCGTCACGTGGCACCGCGCGGAGAACACGGACGACCGGAATCGACTGCGGAGTGTCGCGACCGCGCTGCGGGAGGTCGCCGCGCACGTGCCGCTCGTCCTGCCGCTGCATCCGCGCACGCGCGCGGCACTCGACGCTGCCGGTGAGCGCATCGACGCGCCAGGCCTGCGAACGATCGAGCCTATCGGCTACCTCGAGATGCAGGACCTCGAGGCGGGCGCGGCGCTGATTCTGACCGACTCGGGCGGCGTGCAGAAGGAAGCGCTCTACCACGCCGTGCCGTGCGTGACGATGCGCGACGAGACGGAGTGGACCGAGACGGTCGAGCTCGGCTGGAACTCGCTGGTCGGAGCCGACGCCGAGGCGATCGTCGCAGCGACCCGTGCGGCGCTCGATCGCGGACCGCCCCAGCAGGAGCCGCCGTCGGTCTACGGCGATGGCCGCGCGGCGCAGCGCATCGCCGCGTTGTTGCGAGGCGAGTCGTTCGAGTCGATCTAGAGCGCTCGCCCGACGAGCAGGCCCGCGACGAACGCCACGAGCGTCGCGACGGCGGTCGTGATCGCGCAAGCGAGCAGCGCGCGACGCTGAGTCGACCGCAGGATTCCCTGCATGCGCTCTTCCGAGCGATACAGCAGGTGCTCCTCCATCGGCTCGAGACGGGACACGCCGTAGATGGTCTCGGCGGACTTGGCCATCGCCTCGTGCAGGACGCGCGGCAGCTCGTACTGAAATGACACGAGGCGCTCGGCCACCATCGCGTCGTGGCGCCTCTGCGCGGCGAGCTCGCGCTCGAGCGCTACGGCGTCGTCAGCCGTCCCCTCCGACCCATCCGTCGTCCGGTCGTCGTCGCTCGACACGGCGATGTTCTCCCGTTGCGTTCGCGCCTCGATCGCGCGCTCGATCGTACTGGCAAAGCCGCCGTACGTGAACTCCTCCCGCGTGCCGATCTCGTCCCACGCGCGATCGGCGATCTCCTGCAGCAAGCGGTGATCGCGCAGCTGCTCGACGACCTCGTCGACGTTCGAGAAGTCCGGCGCTACCGGGATGTAGTGCCTCCCGGCCTCGAGGATGCCCTTGTACTCGCCCTCGACGAGCACCTGGGCCGTTCGCGTGATGATCGCCTCGAAGTGCCGCGGCGTGGTGGTCAACAGCCCGTGTCCGTCCCAGCCGTCGGGCAGCTCGGCTGCGAATTCGTCGAATGTCGCGTCCGGGCGTGCATCGATGAACCGCTCGAGTCGCGCGGTCACTTCGCCGTACCAGTCGATCGCGCTGTATCCGCCCTCCACCCCGAGCACCGCGCGGCTCGACGCGAGGAAGTCGAGCCATTGCGCGCCGAGAATCGTGTCCTCGGCGCGTGTCGACACGTCGCAGACGAGTCCAGCCGCGCGGGCCGGATCGCCGACCGCCGTGGCGATGCGGTGCTTGAGTTGCCCGTGCCGCCCGACAAAGTACGGTATCTGTCGCGCGCGGTAGACGAGGTCCTTCGAGCGCTCAGCGATCGGCGTAGTTTTGTCGGCCTGCAATGCCGCGGCACGAGTATCGATGTAGCCGGGCAAGCACGACACGATGTCCGCCCTCTGGCGTGTCAGCGGGTAGAGCGGCCGATCCTCGCGGTGGTGCACACTGCAAACGACCGACACATCGAGTGCAACGAGCCAATCGTCCAGCACGCCCGCCAAGTGCCCTTCGTCCTGTGGAATCGCGACCTTCACGCAGCGTAGGTCGCGGATCCAATCGAAGCAGCGGCTCCAACGAAAGAACGGCAGCCCGAGTCCTCGCATACCGAGGAACGTGTAGTGGAGGATCGCGGCGACGAACTCCTGGCTCGAGGCGGCAGGCGGCGGCGGGAGGTGGTCGAGGTCGACGCGTGTCCAGTCCGGCGCGACCTCCCACGTGTTGTGGTAGACGAGGTCGTGGCCGTGATCGCTCGTCTCGAGACAGCGAAGGTGGTCGAACACCGTTGCTCTCGAGTTCTCGAAGCTCTCGGCATGGTGGTAGATGACGAGAATGCGCATCGGCTACACGGACCGATCGTCGTGGGGGTAGAGATCCGCGCGAAAGCGATCGTCGGCGTGCTCGTCGATGTACCGCCGGATGCGCTCGCGGTCCTCGTCCATGTCCGTCGGTCCGTCGGACGCCCGAATTGCCGGCAGCGACGGGCTGCCGACTCGACGGATACGAGGCTCGCGCGCCGCGAAGAACTGCTCCAAGCGATCGAGCTCTTCCTCGGGTCGTGCGCAGAGGTCCTCGTACCACACGTCGATGTGGCGGCCGGGGCAGTGCGCCGCGAAGTCCGCTTCCATGGCGCGATTGTACGCAACCTGCTGCTCGACGACCTGCTCCCAATACGGCCGCTTCCGGATGTCGTCGCAATCGGCGGTCGTCGCCGAGTTCCAGTGCTCGGGAGAACCGCGACGGTAACGCGCTTCGAGATCGGACACCGCGCTCGCATGGAGATCGCGGCGCACGCGAACGAAGCGCAGGTTCGCGAAGAGGCGCGACCAGGCCTCGATGCGGAAGCAATTCCACGCGTTCTTCGTCAGGACCGGCTTGCCGGTGACACACCACAGCGCCTTCATCGACGCGACCAGATGCTCTTCCCGGCCCGGGAGCACCTGCGAGCTGCGGGTCTGAGACGGCTGCTCGCCGCCGAACCACTGACGGAAGACGAAGGACGCCTCCGACACGCCGAGCGGGCCCTGCGTCTTGCCGTACGCGCTTTCGAAGCTCGCTGCCGATTCGGCGCCGGTGTCGAGAGCGTCGCGCAGTGCCCTGTCGAGAAGCGCTCCGACGATCGGATGCGCGGCGAACTCGTCGTTGACGAGGTTCGAAAACGGCCACACGTCGAACCCTTGCGCGAGGACCTGGTAGACGAGCGTGCTGCCGGTCCGCGGTGACGCGACGATGAACACGAGCGGCACATCGGCCGCATCGATGGACTCCGCGTACCGTGCGAAGAGCCGCGCCTCGAGCGTTCGAAACCTCGCCGACTCTACGGACATGCGAGGATCTCTTCGATGACCGCTTCCAGCTTCGGGCAGATCTCGAGGAAGTAGAGATCGTGCCCCTTCTCGCTCAGGTGCAGCAGATCCGGCGCGGGCCGCAGGAGCTCGAGCAGCCGGTCGCGCGACGATCCGACGTGCGCCTCGAACGTCCGCTCGATGTCATTGAGCACGACGCGATCGCCGAGGGCCGCTGCGACGTCGCGAATGACCGCGTTGTACCGCGCATTGCTCTCCTGGTACGTGATGCCGGCGTGCGGCAAGATGTCTCGATCGAGGGCGGTCGGGTGATTCGTGTTCAGCAGCACGCGCTGCGCGCCGAACGCGTACGCGCGTTCGACGATCTCCTCGAGGTTCGCCGCAAACGATTTCGGGCTGACGCGCGGCAGGCCGCCATCGCTCTGCCAGTAATTGCAGTCGTTCATGCCGAACTGCACGATGACGACGTCGGGGCCCTGGGACTGCACCTCGTACGGCATGGACTCGAGGGCCTGACGCGTGATGCGACCGTTCGCGGATGCATTCGTCACGAGGATCTCGCGGCCGCGCTCCTCGCCGAGCTCGCTCAGCCGTGCGGAGATACGGGGCACCCAGCCGCGGTGAATCGACACGTGCTGTCCGACGCAGATCGAGTCGCCGAAGAAGAACGTGCGGATCGGCTGCGGGTCGCTCATCGCTACGACTCCTTGCTCGCACCTCCGAAGAGGCGCGACAGCATTTTCGACCACCACGGCTCAACGGGCGGTCGCAGGCGCATCTCGAATTGCCGGAAGACCGCCTTGAAGAACCACAGGAGCCATCGCTCGCCGCGCGGCAGGGCTTCGAAGCGACGCTGGCGGCGGGCGGCTTCGCGCTCCGATACGCCCGCCGTCAGAAAGTACCGCCGCGTCAGCGCGTTGAACAGGAAGCGCGGCAGCCTGCGCTCGAGCGCGAAGATCAGCGGGTAGCGCAGGTCGGGAAAAGTCGACTGCGACCGCCGGATCTCGAAGCGATGCCAGAGCTGGGCGTGCGTGTACGCGTTGAAGCTGCGCAAGTGCGTGAACTCGAACTCCGAGTTCGCGTATGGCTCGAGGTTCTCCTCCCACGGGATGTGGACGAGGATCTGCGTCGCCGGTGTCGATATCGCCGCCAGGATCTCGACGAGCTTCTCGGGGTGTAGCAGGTGCTCGAGGATATCCGCGATGATCACGATGTCGAAGAATCCCGCCTTGAAAGGCAGAAACTCGGCATCGCCCTGCACCCTGACGAGATCGTCCGCAGGCGCCGCCTTCTCGAGATGTGTCCGAGCGATATCGAACGCGACACGAAGCTCGGCGTCGATCTCGCGCAGGTACGCGGCGTGGCTGGAGCCGATGTCGAGGACCCTCTTGCCGCGGTGGTCGCGCCCGGCGAATTTCAGGAGGGCGTGGTGACGGTGCGCGACGTTGTCCGCCGCGTACTTGTTCGTCGCGAAGAAGTTCTTCGCGACCCGCTCGTAGTTCTCCTGGTATCGCTCGCGGCGCTCGTCGTCGTAGGACGGCAGGAGGTCGGGGATGTCGTTTCGGATCTCGAAATCGCGACCGCACGCCGCACAGCGCAGAGCGTCTTCTGACTCGTCGAGATCGCCGCGGCACTCCGGACAGACGCAAAAATCGCTGTAGCGGTACTTCACAGCCGGCGCTGGCCGATCATTGAGGGGCAAATGCGGGTCCACCCGAGCTGGCACTATGGACTATTCTCTCCGAAGCCCGACCGTTGCCTAGGCCGGGCGGTTTCCGCACAATGTAAGGCTTTGAAAGTGCATGTCGACGGGATTCGACGGTTTTTCGCCGCGCCACGGGCGTCTGGCGGTAGCCGTTCCCTTGGAGGAGAAAGCGCTTGTCGCAGCAGGAGTCCAGCCAGGATATCGATTCGCGTGAATCGCAGGAGGAAATCGACCGGCGGAACGCGCGCTTCTGGGACGAGCTGTGCGGGTCCGGATTGGCGGCACACCACGGAATCACCGGACGTACGCCCGAGACGGTCGAGCGGTTCGACAGCACGTATCTGGGCTACTACCCGTACCTGCCTCCGTTCGTTCTCGACAAGGATCTGGAGGGCAAGGACGTTCTCGAGATCGGCCTCGGGTACGGCACGTTGGGGCAACTCCTGGCGTCCCGTGGCTGCCGCTATCACGGCCTGGACATTGCGAGCGGCCCCGTCGAGATGATGCGCTACCGCTTGGAGAACCTCCTGGGCGCCGACGAAGCTGCTGCGCGTCAGAGTGTCCGGGTCGGCAGTGCGCTGGAGATTCCCCACGCAGACGACTCGCTCGATTTCGTGTACTCGATCGGTTGTCTGCATCACACGGGTAACACTCCGAAGGCGATCGCGGAGGTCTATCGCGTGCTCCGAAAGGACGGGCAGGCGATCCTGATGCTCTACAACAAGCACTCGTTCCGTCAGGTTTGTGCGGTGCCCTGGTTGCGTTTCCGCTCGTTGTTCGCGCGAGATGGCCGCTCGTTGCGCGAGCGGGTACGGGCCATGTACGACACGAATTCCGAAGGTGACGCGGCGCCGTGCACGGAGTACTTCTCGCGTGGTGACGTGCGGCGAATGTGCCGGCAGTTTCGCCAGGTTCGCATCCAGTCGCAGAACTTCGATGAGTACGTGCTGTTCAATGGGAAGGTGCACGTGAAGCGCAAGCGGCTGCTCAGGAACGTCGCGCGAGTCTTGGGGCTGGATCTCTACATCACGGCCACGAAGTAGTCGCTCCGGCGTCTGGTTTCAAGGCGCTGCCTCAGAGCAGCCGCCACTCGCCAGGATGCTGGAAGATCGCGACCGGATTCGGCGCGTTGCCGTAGACCTCGAACTCGTAGCTACGGTCGATGACCTGGTACGGCGCGGCCTTGTCGGTCGCGGCCGCGTCGAGTTCGCGATACAGGCCGACCGAGAACACGTAGTCGCCGTCGCCGAGGTTGAGCGGGCCGAAGTCGATCTGGAACTCCTGTGTCGCGCCCTCGTCGATCTCGATCTCGTACTTGGAGCCGCGGTGCCTCGATACGGGGATGCCGTCGAGGCGGTAGATCACGGCGACGGGAAGAGCGGGAAAGCGACCGCTGCGCGACGCGCGCACCTTCATGCGGAGCGCCATCGGCTTGCCGGCCTCGAACGATGCCCGCGGCGTTCCGTCGGCGTCGATCAGCGTCACCGTTTCGATGCGCAGCGTGTCGTCGCCAGGCCACTCGCTGACGGCGCGGGCGGGTTCGGCCGTCGCGTCGCCGCTGCCGTCGGACTCGCTGTCGTCGGCCGACGCGCTCGTCTCGCCGCCGAAACTCACGGTCGCGGTCGTCCAGTCGTCACTCGGGGCGAGGTCCTGCCGCGCGAACGGTTCGCCGTCGCGCAAGAGTTCGACCACCGGGTTCGCCGTCGTGGTGGTGCGGTAGCGGATCTCGACCTCGTACCGCGTCGCCGCATCGAGCGTCCACAGGAAGAACTGCACGTCAGCGGGTGGCGTCGCATCGCCGCCCGCGACGCTACGAAAGCGCTGCGGGCCATCCAGCGACGGCGGCCCCCAGCCACACGCATCGGACAGCGAGACCGATGCCGGGCGATTCGGCGCCGAGTCCTGCGCGTCGCCGACGCGCAGCTCCTCGTAGACCTCGGGCCCCTCCTTGAGAGCGACCGCGCCGATGTCGATCCCCGCCGTTGGCGCGTCGCCGGCCACGAAGCGCGCGATGAGCGACGCGTCGTAGAACCCGAAGCGGCTCGCGCCGCCGTTGTTGCCGGACTGCCGCGCGCGATTCTTGGCCTGCAGGCGGCGCTCGTTGCGGGCGCGCAGAAACTGCTCGTACGCCTTGACGACCTCGAGCGCCTCGCCGCGTCGGACGACGCGGCCGTGGTCGATCCAGATGGCCTCCTCGCAGAAGCGCACGGTCATGTCGAGCGCGTGTGAGACGATGAGCACCGTCGTGTGATCGCTCTCGACGAGCTTCGCGATGCGTTCGGTCGACTTCGCGATGAAGTAGCCATCGCCCGCACCGAGGATCTCGTCGATGATCAGGATATCGGGCTTGATCGTCGTCGCCGTCGCGAACGTCAGCCGTGCCTGCATGCCCGCCGAGTACGTCTTGAACGGCTGATCGAGGAACTCCTCGAGCTCCGTGAACTCGGCGATCTCGCCGATCGCGTCGCGGATCTGGTCGCGCGACAAGCCCTGGTAGACGAGTGACGCCTCGATGTTCTCGCGGCCGGTGAACTCCGGGTGGAACCCGGCGCCGGTGTTCATCAGCGCGTGCACGTCACCGGTTACGTCGACCGTGCCCTCGGTCGGCGCGACGTTGCCGGTGATCAGCTTCAAGAGCGTCGTCTTGCCGGCGCCGTTGCAGCCGACGATGCCGACGCGGCGACCGCGGCCGACCTCGAGGTCGACATCGCGCAGCGCCCAGAACTCCCGGAAGCGGTTTCGCCGAATCGGTAGGAGCTTCGCGACGCCGAGCGCGTCGAGGAAGTTGTCCAGCCGCGTCGGGAAGATCTTGTACATCTTCCCGAGGCCGGCGATGCGGATCGCGGCATCGTCGGGGCGGCGCTCAGACATAGTCGACGATGACTCGCTTGGCACGGGAGAAGAACCAGCTTCCGAGCACGAACAGGCCGCACGAGAGGACGACGAGGAAGAGACAGTGACTGAGTCCGGGCAGCCGGCCGAAGATCAGCACGTCCTGATACGCCTGCACCCAGTACGCGAACGGGTTGAATGTGATGATCGGTCGCAGCGACTCCGGCACTCGGTCGGCCGTGTACGCGAATGGCGACGCGATCAGGAGCGCCATCAACACGACGTTCATCAGGTTGCCGAGGTCGCGAAAGACGACATTGAGGAGCGACAGGATCCACGCGAGGCCGAGCAGCCCGACGACGTGCAGTCCCCACAGGGGGACGACGGCCAGCGTCGCCCAGCTCAACCGATCGATGGCCAGTGTGCCGACGAGAAGCACCGGCAGGCCGGCGAGCATCGGCGTTTGACTCATGAGCACGGCCTTCGCGGGGGCGAGGTCGATCGGGAAGACGGTGTTCTCGAGCACGCTGCGATTGGTGACGACCGCGCCGAGGCCCTGCATCAGCGACTCGGCGGTCATGAAGTAGGGCACCAGCCCCGAGAACACGAAGAACACGTAGGCGGTGCTACTCTCGAGGCCCGGGACTTTGACGGCGAAGATCTTGAGGTAGACCACCGCGTACAGACCGAGGATCGACCACGGGCCGAGGATGGCCCACGCGAGTCCGAGGATCGATCCGGCGTAGCGGCTGCGCAGCTCGCTCCAGGCCGTGCGGCAGAGGAGGTGGCGATGGGAGATCAGCAGGCGTGCACTTGTCACCGCGTCAACTTTCCGTCGCGTTCGTCGAATCATCGCGTGCCAGCACACGCCGCGCGACGCCGCGCACTGCGCGCCACGCTCGGCCGAGCACTCGCACGACACCCCATGCGAGACGGAAGGCGATCTTCCCGGTGCCGAGGATCCACGGCCGGCCGGCGAAGCGCTCCTTGAACCGCTGCTTGACGAAGATCAGACGATGTCGCAGCGGCAGCCGTTGGATCTGCTCCTTGCTGCCGACGGCCACCGGGATCCACAGATCCTGCGGCGCGAGAACCGCACTCGTCACCAGATTCCCCGCGAAGCACTCGGTCTGCGCGAGCTCGAGGCGCACGCTTCCGGTGGCGTCGTCCTGACTCCCGAGCAGCACGGACACCGGCGGCCGCCGATCGGATCGCGGCTCGGCACACTCCTCCAGGACACGATCGACACGTGCGACGAAGCTCCCGTATCCCCACTCACCGGAGCGGATGATGTCTTCGTATGCGCGCTCGGTCATGCGTTCGACGAGCGCGTCGTCGCGAACTTTGTCGAGGACCTCGTCGACGTTGCTGAAGTCCTTCGCGAGCGGGAGGTAGTGATCGTCCGGCCGCACGACATCGGAGTACTCGCCCTCGAAGAGGATGAGCGCGGTGCGCAGCGCGATCGCTTCGAACACGCGCGGCGAGACCTGGTTCATGCGGATCTTGCCTTCGTGCGGCGCGAGGAAGCGCTCGGCCGCCTCCTCGTAGGTCAGCGACGGGCGGCGTTCGAGCTCGGCCTCGATCGTCGCGCGGATCTCGCCGCGCTCGTCGAACACGTTCGAGCCGCTCTCCGTGCCGAGGGTCGCGCGGCAGCTCTGCAGCCAGTCGTACCAGTGGGGGCCGTAGATCCGCTTCTCCTCGGCCCACTCGATATCCGCCGGAATGCCGCGTTCCGCGCAGATCTGGCGCATGCGGACGCCGATCTGCAGCTTCTCCTGGCCGAGATCGCCGTACCAATAGGGCAGGGGGCGGCCGCGGTAGCCGATGACGATCTCGCGCTCGGCCAGCGGCTTCGCCGTCGTCAGTCGCTCGAGCTTCGCGGGAACATAACCCGTCAGATTGTTCTCGAAACGGACGGTCGGGAAGCGGCTCGACGGATAGACCGCGTCGCGGTGCTCGTCGGGCACGCACGTGAAGATGACGTCGACCCCGAGTTTCTCGATCCAGCCGCGGGCGGTCTCGGTCGTCTCGTACTCGTCCTGAATGAAGAGCGCCGTGAGGCCGCCGAAGGCCTCGAGCGCGGCCACGTACTCCGAGTTGATCTGCCAGGTCAGGCTGAGGCGGACGGAGTAGTGGATGACGACCACGTCGAAGAGGTCGAGCGAGACGGTCGGCACGCCTTCATGGGTGGCGACGGCGTACCACACTCGATGCGCCGAGAAGCGCGCGAAGCTCTCGACGTGCTCGCGTACGGTTTCGGTATACGTCGACCGGTCGTCGTAAAGGACCAGGACCTGCAGTTGTGCGTCCACTCGCGCTGGGGGCCTCGAACCCGTCTCTTCTGGTGGCCCGGCCGGGCGTCGCGGCCTGGGCGATTCCCCGCACAATGTAAGCCTTTCGGGGGGCATGTCGACGGGTTTCGGCGGTTTTTCCGCCCGTCTCGGGTGGACAGGCCGCGGCGCGATCGCGTAGGGTCCCGGCCGGGATGCGACGGGTGACGACTTACGAAGGAGCGAGCATGAAAGGCTTCGAGGGGCGCACGGCGCTCGTGACGGGCGGAGCGGGATTCGTCGGCAGCAATCTGGTGCGGCGCCTGCTCGCTGCGGATATCGCGTCGGTCCACATCGTGGACAATCTGCTCAGCGCCGAGCGCAGCAACGTGCCGGACGACCACCGCGTCCGCTTCACGCACGGCTCGATCGCCAGCGAGCGCGTGCTGTGGGACATCGCCGATGCGTACGACTACGCGTTCCATCTGTCGACGTATCACGGCAACCAGAGCTCGATTTGCGATCCGATCGCAGACTACGAGAACAACCAGCTAACGACCCTGCGGCTCTTCGAGCGCATGAAAGGCTTCGAGCGGCTGCGCAAGCTGGTGTACTCCGCCGCCGGCTGCTCGGTCGCGGAGAAGACCTTCGACGACGCCGAGGCGACGACGGAGGACGCTCCGGTGTCGCTGACGATGGACAGTCCGTACTCGATCTCGAAGCTCGTCGGCGAGTTCTACTCGGTCTACTACCACGACCGTCACGGGCTGCCGACGGTGCGCGCCCGATTCCAGAACGTCTACGGGCCCGGCGAGATCCTGGGCGCGGGCGAGTGGCGCGGCACGCCGGCGACGGTCTGGCGCAACGTGACGCCGACGTTCGTCTACAAGGCGCTGAACGGATTGCCGATTCCGCTCGAGAACGAAGGCGTCGCGACCCGGGACTTCATCTTCGTCGACGATATCTGTCGGGGGCTCATGCTCGGCGCGCTCGAGGGCGCCCCCGGCGACGTCTACAACCTGGCGACCGGCGAGGAGACGTCGATCCGCGCGCTCGCCGAGAAGATCAACGCTCTCGCCGGCGGCCGGTCGGAGATCGAGCTGCGTCCGAAGCGCGACTGGGACCACTCCGGCAAGCGCTACGCGTCGACCGAGAAGTCCGAACGCGTGCTCGGATTCACGGCCAGCGTCTCGATCGACGAGGGGCTTGCCCGTACGATGGAGTGGACGCGCGAGAATCTCCCGTTCATCGAGCGGACGATGCGGAAGCACGACGCGCACATGACCGCCCTTGGAGCGATGTGAGGACTTGGTCGACGAGCCCGGCGCGGATCGACAGCCGGACGAGCGCAGCGGTGGGGGCGTACCGTCGCTTCCCGCGGTGGCGTTGACCGCGGCGCTGCACGATCCGACCGGGATCCTCGGGCTCCGCGCGGAGGCGCCGGTTCCTCTGCCGACGGCCGTCGTGCACGCGGTCGAGTGGGAGTGGCACGATCCGGTGGAGGCGATCCTGCGCTTCACCGGTTGGTCGTGGGAGGAGCTCGAGTCGAACGCGGCCGCGCGCGCCGAGGTCGGCGCCCTGATGCGCATCTTCCAAGAGGCTGCAGCCGTCCGGCAGCGCGAAGAGATCGAGCGCGAAGCCGCGACGCTGCGTTGGCAGCGGCACCAGGGCTGTCCGGTCTGAACTCGAGCTAACCGTCGGCGCGATTGACTCCTCGTCGCTACGGGCAGAACGGGTATCCCGTGCACTCCAGCGCGTCCGCGGTCGGATCCTCGCCGCACGTCGCGAACGGGGGTGGCGGCGTCCGTCCTCCTGAGAACAGGAACGTCAGCAGGAAGATGCTGTCGGCCATGTCGACCAGGCCCGAGTCGTTCGTGTCGCGGATCTTCGGGCACTCGCTCGGCAGGGCACCGCCGTTGAACAGGTGCTGCAGCAGGCTGACCGCGTCGCTGAGGTCCGTGTTGCCGTCGTGGTTCATGTCGCCGCGTCGGAACAGGATCCGGGGATCGTCGATCTCGACCGACCACGAGAACGCGATCCGGCCCGACTCGCCACCCGCGCCGGTCACCTCGATGTAGTACGAGGAGACGGATTCCACCTCGAAGCTGGCGCTGGCGCCTCCGGCGGTCATCCGCTCGACGGAGCCGTCATAGATCGTCAGCGCCGTGTCGAAGTCGCTGTCGGTCGCGTCGATCGTGGCGAGGCCATCGACCGTCGGCGTCCAGATCCACCACAGCGCGGGGCTGCCGACGCTGTTGCGACCGGTCGTGTCGCCTGCGGGGCCGATGATCGTGCGAGCGTCGCGCGGCGAGGTGTTGTCGTCGCCCGGATCCTCGACTGACCATTGCAGCTGAACCGAGCCCGTCGCACCGTTGAAGCCGGCGACGCGGATCAGGTACTCCGTCCCGGCGATAGCGGTGAACTCGATCCGACTCTGCCGTCCGACCGCGTCGTCGTTCTGCGCCAGGCTCGTCAGGCCGGGATCGTACGCGCCGAGCGTCGTGTCGAAACCGCTACCGCTCGTGTCGATCGTCGCGGTGCCGGTGATCGGCGGGGTCCAGCGCCACCAGACGGAGTTCGCGCCGAGGCCGTCGGGCTCGTCGGCTTCGTCGGTCGCGTTCGTGCTGTCGATGCTCGTCGACCCGCTCGCGCCGCTGACGGCGATGGCGTCGGATCGGTCGTCGTTCGTCGGTCGTGTGACGCCGCCGCCGGTCGAGAAGGTCCACAACGGTCCGGCGACGCTATCGCACGAGTTTCGCGCCACGATCTGCCAGCAGTACTCGGCGTCGGCGTCGAGGTCGTCGACGTCGAGAAAGCTCTCGGCCGTCTCGGCCAGGAGCTGCAGGTCTTCGCCGCAGCGGCCGATCCAGACCTCGAACTCGAGCGACGGGCCGGTCGGCACCAGGAGGTCGGCAAACTCCGTCGTTCGCGTGGCGTCCTCGCCGCGGCAGCCGCTGTCCGAGCATTCGTTGACGACCGTGCAGCCGCCGCGCTGGGTGTAGTCGGTCTCGCCGCGGACCAGGATGCCCTCGACGGCGAGCGTCGACGAGTGGAAGACCGGCGAGCCCGAGTTGCCGCCGAAAGCGTCGAGGTTGGCGATGAAGTAGCTACTCGGCGAGTTGTCGCGCACGTTGGCGCCAGCCGCGATCTTGCCGGGAAGGCCCGACGGGTGCCCCATCATGATGAGCGGTGCGCTGTTCGGCACGCGTCCGTCGCGACGGACCTCGACCGGCGTGCGGTTCGCTACGGGGCGGTCCAGGCGGATCAGCGCCCAGTCGGCGCCGCCGCTGACCTCGTGGCCGACGACGCCCGCGCAGAAGTAGACGTCTTCCGCCGGTATGTCCATGATCGGCGTCGACGCGTTGGCCATCTCGAAGCCGAAGACGAACGCGGTCGAGTCGCAGCTCGTCGACACGCAGTGGCCCGCTGTCGCGACGATGTCCGGCGCGACGAGGAAGCCGGTGCAGAAGGCTGGCGTCGGCTGATCGCGGAATAGCTGATCCGAGCACAGGTCGTACTCCGCGCCGAGCGTTGCTCCCGACAGGCGATACGTGGCGCCGCGGTCCGAGATGTTTCCGGGCCCGACCAGCGCGCAGGTCGCCCGCCACGCGCGGATGACCTGAGGATCGGTGAATTCGTACACATCGCGGCGATCGTCGTCGCCGTAGATCACCTCGTCGACGATCGACTGCAGCTGCGACCAATCGAGACGCGCGCTCGTCCCGACGTCGGTCGCGCCGTCCTCCGGCGACGGGGCTGCCGGCGGGTCGGGCGGCTCGCAGGGAGCGACGCTCTGCCAGTTCAACGTCGCGGCACCGGTGTCGCCACCGTAGCCGGCGACGCGGATCGAGTACTCGACACCCGCTGCCGCGGTCCAGGTCACGGCGCTCTGCAGGCCCTCGGCGTCGTCGTTCGAGCCGACGACGTCGACGCCGCTTGCAGGAGCCCCCGTGACGACAGCGAGCGTCGTGTCGAATCCGCTCCCGAAGGTGTCGACGCGGACGACGCCGGGAAGAGGCGGCGTCCAGCTCCACCACAGCGATCGCTGTCCATCCGAGCTGCCGGGAAAGAGCTCGTCCTCCCACGACTCGTCGGTGGCGCCGGAACTGCTGGCGGTCGTGGTGCCGGAATCGCCCTCGAGCGCGATCCGACCGGCGAAGTCGTCGTTGCTGGTCGACGAGGTCGTGACGCTCCAGCTCAACGAGATCGGGCCGGTCGCGCCGCCGTAGCCGGCCACGCGCACGAGGTAGTCGTTCCCGGCGGTCACCGAGAACGAGACCTCGCTCTGGAGACCGTGCGTGTCGTCGTTGCTGTCGCGAAGCTCGAGGTCGCTGTCGAACGCGGCGAGGGTCGTGTCGTAGCCGCTGTCGATCGTATCGACCACGGCTGTGCCGCTCGACGGCGGTGTCCACCGCCACCACACCGAGTTCGAACCGATGACGTCCGGCTCGCCGGCTTCATCGGTCGCGTCGACGCTCGTCGCCGAGAGGCTCCCAGAAGCCGATGTGATCGGTGTGGCGTCCGCGATGTCGTCGTTGTCGGGAGCGGCGTGCAGCACGCCTCCCGGTGCGGCAAGCAGTGCAGCGAAGAGCGGCAGGACGAAGGCGAGGAAAAGCGGTGAGCGCAGCGTGCGCGCAGCGAGTCGCGTTCGGTTCATGAAGAGCTCCTGTCGGACGCCTTCCCCCCAGCGTCCGCGGTTGGTTCGACCGTACGTGATCGTACGCCGTTCCAGCGGCGGACTCAACACGAAGCCTCCGGAATCCGTGTCGCTCGCGTGTCGCGAATCCGACCCGCTATCTCAGGTGGCTCTCGATGCTCTCGAGAAGCTCCACGCCGCGTCGCGTCAGAGCCTCTGTGAACTCCGCGGCGGCTTTGCTCGTGGGATCGTCGGACAGGGCTTCCGGTTCGGGGCGGAACAACACCGCGAGCCGTTCGTCGTCGGGATGCTCGTCGCGCAGCGGCATGACCGCGACGCCGAGAGTGATCGTACCTCCGCCGACGATCACCTGCTCCGTGCAGGAGAACACTTCACCTCCGTTGCGCGCGGCCTGGACGGCAGGGCAGGCACTGGCGCACGCCTGGTCGGCGACGGGAAAGACCTTCCAGCACTGCCGGCCGAACCAGTCCTTCGGCACGAGCGTCCGCGCGCCGGCGTTGAGGTACAGAACCTCCATCTTCGAGGAGAACACGCCGCAGGGCTCCGGTTCCTCTTCGAGAAAGCTCCAGCGTTCAGCGACGTCGTTCGCGGACATGGCCAGCACTCCATCATCTTTCCGCCCATCAAACCGGCATTGTAGCGCGATGGTGGGGTGCCGGGGAACCCGTCTCGTGATAGCGGGCGCGACGGTGCGGCGCGCCGGTGCCTTGCGCTCCGATCCGCCGGTGGGCAGACTGGGGCGGATGAGCGCCGAGAGAACCGCCGTCCACAACCGCTTCTACGACGCGTTCGATGTCGAGTGCTACGGCGACCGCAAGCCGCGGGCCGACGACTATCGCACGCCGTTTCAGATCGATCGCGACCGCATCGTCCACACCTCGGCGTTTCGGCGTCTACAGGGCAAGACGCAGGTCTTCTGGTCGGGCGAGTACGACTTCTATCGCACGCGATTGACCCACTCGCTCGAGGTCGCGCAGATCGGCAAATCGATCTGCAACTGGCTCCTGGCCACGAGTGACGAGCTCGGCGACGACTTTCGCATCGACACCGACCTGATCGAGGCGGTGTGTCTCGCTCACGATCTCGGGCATCCGCCGTTCGGGCATGCGGGCGAGCGGGTCCTGAACGAGCTCCTGTGCGAGTACGGCGGTTTCGAAGGCAATGCGCAGACGCTGCGCTCGATGACGCGAACGATCTACCGGACGCGTGACGGGCGCGGCGGCATGAGTCCGACGCGCGGGTTCGCCGACGGCGTGCTCAAGTACAAATCGCTGCGCCGCGAGTTCGCGGCGGTGGGGGACCCACGACCGGCGAATCACTTCCTGTACGACGACCAGAGCGAGGTGCGCGACTTCGTGCTCGGGTGCTCCGGCCCGCCGGATGGCATCACGAAGCCGGCGGCGATCAACGCGCTCAAGAGCGTCGAGTGTCAGGTCATGGATTGGGCCGATGACACGGCCTACTCGCTGAACGACCTCGCCGACGGCATCCACGCCGAGTTCCTGACGTCGACGAAGATCGAGCGATGGGCCGAGAGCGAGTCGCTGAACTCCGACGAGGCGGCGTGGATCGATGCGTGGCTCGACGTCATTCGCGACGGGCGGGTCGAGTCGTACACCGGCTACAAGATCAGCTGTTTCTTGCGCGCGACATCGCTCGAGCGGCGTGACGGGCCGCTCTCGAAGCTGTCGAGCCGTCACCGCTACTCGCTCGTCGTGGCGTCCGAGATCATGGCCGAGCGCGAGCTGTACGGGCGGTTGGCGCGAGACCTCGTCTACGAAGCGCCGCAGGTCCACCAGCTCGAGCTCAAGGCCCGCCACGTGCTGAGTCGCGTGTTCGACGTATTGGCCGAGACGTACGTCGACCCACCGAGCGGCGCCCGGCGCCTCCATCTGCTGCCGCCGTCGGTCGAGGCCTTGATCGCGAGCGAGGATACGCCCTCCGCACGTGCGCGACGCGTTTGCGACTACATCGCGGGCATGACCGACGGTTTCGCCAGCCGCACGTACAAGCGGCTGTTCGATCCGGACTTCGGGTCGATCGTCGACCTGGTGTAGCCTGGCGGGGTGTCGACGATCAGGTCAGCCCCGACGACGAAAACGACTAATCCGTGCGACGTCTCGAACGGGCGCGCACGAGGAGGGATGCATGACACGTAGGACGAGTTCGCTCGTGGTGGTCTGTGCGCTTGCGGCGAGCGGCTTCTCGAGCGTCCGCGCCGAGGGCCCCGCCCCGTCACCGGAGCGCCGTCTCCACGGGTTCTACTATCCGTGGTATGCCAGCCCCTCGACCGACGGCGGATACGGGCACTGGAATCACGGCGTCGCCGTGCGCAAGGGGCCGCCGAAGCAGTTTCCCGGCGGGGACGACATCGGCGCGAACTTCTATCCGCAGCTGGGCTGCTACAGCTCGAATAGCGCCGCGGATGTCGATCGCCACATGAAGCAGCTGCGTCGCGCGAGGGTCGGGGTCATCGCCGTGTCGTGGTGGGGCCGTGGCTCGTTCACCGACAAGGCGCTGCCGCTCCTGTTCGCCGCGGCGAAGAAGCACGACATCGCGGTCGCATTCCACATCGAGCCGCACATCGGACCGGGCGGTCGCACGGCGACGACGACGCGCGAGTCGATCGTTTACCTGCTCGACAAGTACGGCGCGCATCCGGCGCTCTACCGCGATCGCGCCCGGCAGAACCGTCCGCTGTTCTACGTCTACGACTCGTATCTGACGAAGGCGTCCGAGTGGGCGACGGTCCTCGCGCCCGAGGGCAAGAGCACGATCCGCGGCACGAAGCACGATGCGGTCGTCATCGGCCTGTGGGTGAAGGCGCGCGAGGAGCGCTTCATGGTCGATGGCTGCTTTGACGGCTTTTACACGTACTTCGCCACGGACGGCTTCACATACGGCTCGACGCCGAAGAACTGGCCGCGGCTCGCCGCGTGGGCCGAGAAGAACGGCAAGCTCTTCATTCCGTGCGTAGCTCCCGGCTACATCGACACGCGCATCCGGCCGTGGAACGGCCGCAACACGCGCGGGCGCGAGGCCGGCGCGTACTACGACCGCATGTTCCGCGCCGCGATCGGCGTGCGCGCCGAGATCGTCGGCATCACGTCGTTCAACGAGTGGCACGAGGGCACGCAGATCGAGCCGGCGATCCCGAAGACGGTCGGCGACTATCGCTACGAGGACTACTCGCCGCGCGAGACGAGCTACTATCTCGATCGCACGGCCCACTGGGCCGGCAAGCTCACGCCGATGCGGTGATTCGCCGGACAGTGGCGCCGCTCGCTACTCGCGAATGCGATACAGATGGACGCCCCAGGCGTCGAACGAATCTTCGAAGCGTCCACCGCGTGCGTCGATCGTGCGCTCCTCGCCGATGACCTCGACGCGCGCTCGCTCCGGTAGGCCCGCGACGCGGAACGCGGCCCGCGCCGGGCGGTTGCGCCTGCAGACCGTGAACAGGTACAGCGACCCGTCGTGACGCTGAACGAGCATGCGGATGGGAGTCTCGTCCGCGCCGGGGGCTTCCTTGACGCCCGCTGGCGCAGGGGTCTTCGGCGACGCGCTGACCGTCGCGACGCCCTTCAGCGCCGGGCTGTTGAGGACGGGCGCGAGCGAGCGGATCCGCCGGTTGATCGCGGTGACCGCAGCGAGCATCTCGGGATCGTCCAGGAGCGCGTGCTCGTTGAACCGCGGCTTGAACTGGTGGACGAACCAGATGAGGCCGCGCGAGCCGTGGATCAGCGCCATCCACACCTCGGCGCGCACCTGGGCAGGCGTCGCCCTCTTGTGCGGGTTCGAGATGTGCGTGCACTCGACGCAGTTCCAGACGACCTTGCGGCCTTCGGTCCATCGCATGAGCCGCTCGACGCCCTTCGCGACGTACCACAGGTAGTTCTCGCCGTCCGGCTTGCGGATGCCGACGACGGGGTAGACGTCGAATGACGCGATGTCGCAACCCTTCACGTAGGTCAGGTAATCGTCGATGTGTGCGCCGGAGCCGCGGCCGACCCACTCATCGTTGGCGACGCCCTAGCCGAGGTTCAGCAGGATCGGGCGATCGGGATCGGCGGCGCGCAGCTTCTCGTAGTCCTTGACGATGCGCGGCGGGGGAACGGGACCGCCGTACCCCTTCTTGCCGGTCTTCGGGTCGACGACGGGCTGGGCGTTGTCCGGCTCGTCGCCGTGCATCCAGCCGACGATGATCGGATCATCGCGATGCGCGAGGCCGACGGCGTTTTGCGAGCAGATGACCGGCATGCCGGCCTTTCGCAGCGTCGCGAGCTGCTTCTCGGTCGGTCCCTTCCACAGGCCGACGTACAGGTTGAAGCCGGCGTCGCGATAGCGCCGTGCGTTGCGTGGGCTCTGCAGCCACACGGCGATCGGGAAGTACGTGGGATCGTTCGGAGGGCCTTTCTTCCAACGCGCCCACGGCGTCGCAGGGCGGGGCGCACGATCGTCGTTCTGCTGAGCGACGACGGCGGGAGCGAGCAGCCACAGGGCGAGGGCGAGACGGAGATCGACGCGCATCGTGCGGCCTCCTGATTTCCTTGCGTTGTCGGAAACCAGCGTAGCCGACTCGGCGCGAGGAGACGACGCCGATCTACCAGCGCGGAGGGCTGCGGCGATCGCGGCGATCGTGTCGGTCGCGGTCCTTGCCTTGCACGGTCCTCATGGCTCCGACGACCGAGTAGGCGGCGCGGTCCACGCCGATCGCGGAGTTTTCGACCGATCCCGCGGTCCGCGATACCTCGTCCAGGCTGTAGCGCAGCACCTCGAGCCCGCCCCGAACATCGGCCCCCGAGCAGCCGGTCAGCATCGCCAGGGCGGCCAGTGTCGCGATGATCGTGAGCTTGCGCATCGTTCTCTCCTGCCGCCGGTCGACGGCGTTGCGGTTCGCGGTTCCCCTGGCTCCCGGTTCGTCGTGTCGGAGCCTCGTCTGAGGGGGAATTGCCGGGAGCGCGCGGAACCGGCCAGAAAAAACCGCCGTGGAGAGAATTCGTCGTCCTGGAGCCTACGCCTTCAGCGGATACTCGCCGAACTCCCGCAGCGTCTCGACCATCGCCAGGTAGTTCTCCGGCTTGACGGACGAGTGGATGCTGTTCGAGCTCGACAGGCAGAAGCCGCCGCCCGGGCCGGCGATGCGGATCGTCTCGCGCGTCACGCGGCGCACCTCGTCCGCCGGCGCGTTCGACAGGAGCTCGCCGCAGTCGATGTTGCCGAGCAGCGCGACGCGGTCGCCGTACTCCTCCTTGACGCGGGCGATGTCCATGCCCGCGGGCGGCTCGAGCGGATTGATTCCGTCGATGCCGGTGTCGACGATGCGATCGAGGAGCGGCATGACGTTGCCATCGGTGTGCTTGACGACGTACGCACCGGCCTCGTGCGCGCTGTCGACGGCCCGCTTGAGGCCCGGCAGCACGAACTCGTCGAAGTGCTTCGGCGACATCATCGGGCCGTTCTTGTCCGCGTAGTCATCGCCGAAGACGACGACGTCCACGCCGGCCTCGACGAGCCGTTGCGTCACGCGCAGGTCGTACGTCTGCGTGATATCGATGAGCTCGTGGACGAAGCTCGGGTTGTCGATCATGTCCATGAAGTAGTTCTCCATCCCGCGCAGGTGGGCGGGATTGAAGAACGAGTCGCGGCAGATCGCGCAGATCGCTTTCTTGCCCTTGTAGCGCGCGACGATCTCCTCGATGTTGCCGAGCACCCAGTCCTCTTCCGGATCCGGGGGCTCATAGGTGTCGAGGTCGGAGTACTTCTTGATCGCGGGTTCGACGGGATACGGGCTGCTCTCCGGCCCGAGCACGCGAAGCACGCCCCAGTGGTCGCGGAAGAGGCCCTTCTCCTCGTCGACGAAGTCGACGTGTCGGCGCTCCCACGAGCTGCGGTTGAAGCCGATCGAGTCGAGGCCGATCCAATCGTTGAACTCGAACCACGTGCTGTTTGGAAGCATGCCCTGGTACACGCCGGAGTCGATGACCCACTCGACCAACGGAATCCGATCCGGCTGCTTGCGCTCGAGCGCGGCGATGACCCTGTCGCGCGAGTTCATGGAGTGCTCCTTCGACGTCGAGGTCCGCGTAGGTCCGCGTGGTGTTGACGCCCAGCAGCATGACCGATCCGGCCACGCGGGGGAAGGGGGGTGCCGGTTCGGCGTCCGTGCAGTAGGCTTGGCGGCGGCAGAGTTCGAGTCCCGCGCGAAGGCAACGGCGTGTCCTCCGAAGAGAATCCCTACGAAGCCCCCGAATCCGAAGACGCCGGAGGGACCGGCGCGCGCTCCGATCGAAGATCCGGCGCCGGTGGCGACCCGTGGTCTGCGGGCGCCGGCTGCGGCACCGTCTTCCTGGTCGCGCTGTCTCCCGCGTTGTGGGCGCCGGGGCTCCTGATATCGGGCATGGACAGCGCGAATGAGGCCGACCGATGGAACTACGAGGTTGCCGCCGTCGCCGAGACGGCCGCCTGGGCGGCGCTCGCTTCGATGCTCCTGTCGCTGGTCTCGGGGGGCCTGTTCGCCGCCTCGCGCCACCGGTTCATGGGCATAGCGATCACTCTCAAGCTGCAGGCCGTGCTCGCCTTCCTTCCGCTTCCCCTCGAGATCTCTCCGGCGGCGGATGCGGAGCCTGCGGTGGTGAACGGCTTCTTCGTCGCCTGCATCGCCAGCAACGGCGTGCTGGTCGTCATCGCCCTGTGGCTGGCTCTTCGGCACCAGCGGGACGCGACGCGGGCTGACTCCCGGTCGTGATCACGCCGTTCGCCGTCGGCCGATCCGTCGCAGCGCGCTCCGCACTCTGCATCCGACGGCGACGACGCACCACGTCAGCGGGTCGCGTACGGCCAGCCACGCCGCCGCGATGCGCTGCCCGATCGTCAGCCTAGGTGCGTTCTTCTCGCTTTGCCCCTCGAGCGCGTCGCTCACGACCTTCGCGACGAAGCCGCGGTACGTGTACTTCCCGCTCGCGACGATGTCGCGCCATGCGGCCTCGACGATCGCCTCGCGTCGGTCGTCGTCCTCGATCGCTCGCAGCACCTCGTCGAGGTTGCCGAAGTCCCGCTGCAGCTCGATGCAGTGCACGCCGGCCTCGAGGACGCCGTTGTACTCGCCCTCGACCAGCACCTGGCACGTGCGCGTGAAGCACGCCTCGAGGTGGCGCGGCGACAGCGCGCACAGGTCGAGCTCGCCGTCGGCGTCGGGGAAGCAGGCCCTCTCGACCTCATCGAACGACGCATTCGGGTGCTCTTCGAGATAGCGCTCGGTGCGCACGCGGAGCGCGCCGTCGCGGTCGAGGATGCTCGCGCCGCCCTCGACGCCGATCGTGTACTTCGCGTCGAGCAGGTGCTCGTACCAGCGATCGCCGAGCAGCGTGTCCTCCTGGCGCGTCGAGATGTCCGTCGTCAGCCCTCGTGAGCGCGCGGCCTCTTCGAACCGGTCCGCGATTTCGACCTTCGTCCTGCCGTGACGACCGAGCCACGGCGGCGAGTGGAACGCGCGATAGGCGATGTCGACCGGGCGCTGTCGATCGACGCCGCGGCGCGCCGCGAGCCGCTCGACACGGCGCACCGTCGCCTCGTCGATGTATCCCGTCAGGACACGCTCCAAGACGACGCGGTCACGATCGACACCGGCGTAGATCTTCGGCCACTCCGACGGCGGTGCGACCGAGCAGACCCGGTCGATCTGGAACTCCTCGATGAAGTCGCACAGCACATCGGTGTGGATGAACTCATCCTGCGGCAGCGCGACCCTGACCGCGGCGTGCTCCTTGAGCGGCGCTGCACGTCGCCGAAACTTCTCGAAGGCCGGCAGGCTCCAGCGGCTGGCCAGGAAGATCGTGTGATAGACGATGACATCCCACGGCTGTCGCGCGACCCACGCCGGCACCGCGCCGAGGGACAGGTTCACGTAGCGGCAGACACCGCCGGAGTAGCGGCGGAACGAGTACAGGTGTTCCCAGATCGTCGCGCGGATCGGGAACGTACCGCAGCAGTAAACGACGAGGATCCGCGGACGCCGCCGCCTGGCAGCCTGCTGTGCGCTAGGATCCTCGACGGTGTCTGCCACGCCAGAACGTCATTCCGACTCGAGCACCTTGAGGTGCGTGTACGTCGCTGTGATCCCGAAGTCCTTGTAGTACGAGATCGCGGCCGCCACGCCGGCCTCGAGCGGCGTCGAGGTTTTCCAATCGAAGGTCGCGTTCGTCTTCGACGGGTCGAGAAGGATGCTGAAGACGTCGTCCTCACCGCGCGGGCGGACTTCGACCTCGTTCTCGAGCTCGATGCCGAGCGCCGTGACCGTCGAGTCGAACAGCTCCTTGATCGCGTAGTCGCCGCCGGAAGAGATGTGATAGCAGCCCGACTCACCCGTGCCGTCGAGCGCCTTCATCACGCAGGCGACGAGGTCTAGGACGAAGATGAAGTCACGCCGCGTGTCCATCACGAAGCACGGCTTGTCGTTCGTCAGTCGGTGGTAGAACGTCGGCAGGGGGCCGCTCAGGTTGCGCGGGCCGTACGCGTTTGCGAGGCGGAACGAGACCCAGTCGAGATTGCTCAGCTTGACGTAGTGCTCGCCGGCCGTCTTGCTGATCGCGTAGCTGCTGCCGTCGGGGAGGATCGGGTGATCCAGCGTGATCGGCTGCTCGAGCGGCTCGAGGCCGTAGCACAGCGCGGTCTGGAAGTAGATCAGGCGCCCGACCTCGACAGCTTCGGAAGCCTGCACGATGTTGGCCGTGCCGACCGCGTTGGTGCGGCAGTCCTCCTCCCAGCCGTTCGGGTCCTTGTACGACGCGGCCGCGTGTACGACCCGGTCCGGCCGGAACGACGCGAACACTTCGTCGACGAGCGACCGATCGGCGATCGTCCCTTCGACGACCTGCAGCCCGTCCTGGGGGGTGAGGTTGTCTCTGCGTCCGGTGGCGTAGTTGTCGATGACCAGCACTTCGTGGCCATCGGCGAGCAATCGGTCTGCGAGGTGCGAGCCGATGAATCCGGCACCACCGGTGATCAAGACTTTCAACTGACGTACTCCTCTCAAGAGATGGCTCGTATCTCGGCCGGCTTGTGGTCCGCCGCCGCCTTGCCGAGATTCTTGAACTCAGCAGCCCTGTCGTGGAACGCGCGCTGCCAGAGCTCCAGGCACAGGAAGCCCCAGATCTTGCGGCCGAACTGCGGCTCGGCGTCGAGTTCGGCGACGATGCGGCGGTTGTCGATCAGATCGCGATTCGCTGCAGCCCGCGACGAGAACGTATCGGTGACGAACTCGCGCACGGAGCGGTCCTCCCGGATCCAGTCCGAAAGCGGCACCGGGAAGCCCATCTTGTCCTTGCGGTCGCGGATCGACTGCGGCAGGACGTGCCCCATGACAGCTTGCAGATGGTGTTTCATGCGCCCGTCCTTGAACTTCACGTCCGACGGGATCGTCGCCGCGAACTCGACCAGCGGGTGGTCCAGGAACGGAACGCGCGACTCGAGACCGTGCGCCATGCTCATGCGGTCCTCGACCTGCAGGAGAGCCGGCAGCAGGGTCTTGAAGTCGAAGTGCGTCATCTTCTCGAGGTAAGACGCCTTGCCGACGTTGTCGCCCTCGAAGATCGCTTGGAACGTGTCGAACGGCGAGTAGTCCTCGAGCAGGTCCCAGTTGACTTCGTCGGTCAACGCGCGCGAGCGGTTGATGAGCCGGAAGTAGCGCTGGTCCATGCTGTCGAACAGACCGTCGCGCCAGAACTCCTGCAGCATCGGCTTGTACGAGCGCAGCGCCGAGAGGTTCGGGATGATCGACTCGTACGTGACGACGAAGTGTCCGTTGCCGAGCTTGCCGTCGATCGCCGCCTTGATGCACTGCTCGAAGTACGCGACGAGGTAGCGCGTGTAGCCACCGAAGATCTCGTCGCCGCCCTGGCCGCCGAGGACGACCTTGCGATGGCGAGCGGCGAGCTCCGAGACCATGAACTGCGGAAACGACCCGGGGCCTGCGACGGGGTAGTCGAGGTGGTAGAGGATCTTCCCGATGTTGTCGAGGAAGTCCTGCGGCTTGACCGTGACCTCGTGGAGGTCGAAGCCGTACATCCCCCCGAGATCGCGCGCGTACTGGCTTTCGTCGAACGCCGGTCCGTCGGCAAAACGGCCGGTGAACGCGACGAAATCGCTGTCCTGCTGCTGTGCTGCGAGCGCGGCGACGATGCTCGAGTCGAGGCCGCCGCTGACGTATGACCCGACGGGCACGTCGCTGCGCAGGTGGAAGCGCACGGAGTCCTCGAAGAGGGCCTCGAGTCGTCGCTCGAACCACTGCGGCGTGTGGTCGAAGTCGATGTAGTAGTAGACCTCCCAGTACCGACGCACGTCGACCCGGCCGTCGTGGACCTCGAGCGCGTGTCCCGGCAGGAGCTCGCGGACGCCCTTGAAGAGCGTCTTGCCATCGAGGCAGAACTGGAAGCAGAGGTAGTCCTTGAACGCGTCGACGTCGGTCTCGATCGCGTCGAGGAACGGCAGAATCGCCTTGGCCTCGGACGCGAAGTAGAACGAGCCGTCGGCGACCGCCCAGTAGAACGGCTTGATGCCGAAGCGGTCGCGCGCGCAGAACAGCCGCTGGCGCGATTCGTCCCAGATCGCGAACGCGAACATGCCGCGAAGATGGTCGACGCAGCTCGGGCCCCACTCTCGATAGGCGCGCAGCAGGACTTCCGTGTCCGAGTGCGTGCGGAACGTCTCGCGGCCGAGCTCTTCGCGCAGCTCGAGATAATTGTAGATCTCGCCGTTGAACGTGACCTGGTTGCCGAGCTCGTCTCCCATCGGCTGCTGGCCGTGGTCGAGATCGATGATGCTCAGGCGCCGGTGCGCGAAGCCCACCGAGCCGCGGTCGTGTACCCAAGTCCCTTCGCCATCAGGACCTCGGTGCTCGAGGAGGCGGTTCATCACCTCCAGGTGCGCGGGGATAGAGGGGCGCTTCGAGCGCGACAAATCCACGATGCCGGCGATTCCACACATGCCCCCGGATTATCGGCAAATGACCGGGGAATGCAACGGGCGCGGAGCGTGTGTGACGCCGGCCGCCCGGGCGCGGGTGATAAGCGCCCGCCGGCGACCGACCAATT
>CAYMRB010000070.1:0-24399 GCA_964392615.1 uncultured Planctomycetia bacterium
GCCGGCAAGGGGCGGATACCGGAATGCGTGTCCCCCTCTGCTGCCTACTAGATTTCAACGTTTTTTCGCTCCCGGCCGAGTATCGCGGCGACGTCCTGACGCGGGCGGGCCTCGAGATCGAGGCGATCGACCGCATCGGCGCGTTCTCGCGCGAGGTCGTCGTCGCGGTGATCATCGAGGCGACGGACCTCCCCGAGCGCGACCTGCGCCACGTCCGGCTCGACATCGGCGACGGGCGCACGGCGGACGCGATCACCGCCGCACCGAACATCACGACCGACAGCGTCGGCGCGAAGGTGCCCGCGGCGCTTCCCGGCGCGCTGGTGATCGACTCGAAGGCCGACTCGTTCGCGATCGTCGAGATCGCGGCGCGCGAGTTCCTCGGCATCGAGTCCGGCGCCGTTCTGTGCTCCGAGAAGGAGCTCGGGCTCAGCGACGACCACACCGGCGTCCTCGTGCTCGAGACCGACGCCGCGCCCGGCACGCCGATCGAGTCCGTCACGCCCCCCGCACCCGATGCGCCTGCCGACATCGTGCTCGAGGTCGCGATCCTGCCGAACTACGGCCGCTGCCTGTCGATCGTCGGCATGGCTCGCGAAGTCGCCGCGCTGACGCGGACGGGGTTCAAGCTCGAGCTCGGCGCGGAGCCGCTGCCGATCCAGGCGGACGCATTTCCGATCGCGATCGACTGTCCCGACCTCGCCCCGCGCTACAGCGGCTTCGTGCTCGAGGGAGCCGAAATCCGCCCGTCGCCCGATTGGCTGCAGCGTCGCCTGGTCCTGTGCGGCCTGAAGCCGTACAACAACCTCGTCGACGTGACGAACTACGTCATGCTCGAGATCGGCCAGCCGATGCACGCGTTCGACCTCGATCGCTTGCCGAAACGCAACATCACGGTGCGCCGCGCGCGGCCGGGCGAGACGATGTACACGCTCGACCAGAGCGTCGAGGAAGGCCCGGACGGCGAGCGCGAGCCGCCGCGCGAGCTCGACGAGTCGATCCCTCTGATCACGTCGGGTGACGTCCCCGTCGCCATAGCGGGAGTCATCGGCGGACTCGACTCCGAGGTCGAGACGACGACGAAGAACCTGCTGCTCGAGTCCGCGAACTTCGACTTCATCGCGATCCGCAAGGCGATGTCGAAGCTGAAGGTCATCACGGACGCCGGCACGCGATTCAGCCGTCAGGTCGATCCGGCCACGACGGTCGTCGCGATCCAGCGCGCGACCCATCTGCTGCGCGAGATCGCCGGTGCCGAGCCCAAGGGAGCCATCGGCGACTGCTATCCGAGCCCCGCCGCACGGCGCGAGGTCGATGTGGCGCTGGCGAACATCTATCGCAGCCTCGGCATCGAGATCCCCGCCGCCGAGGTCGTCGCGGCGTTGGAGCGCCTCGGCTTCGCGGTGGAGACCGTCGACGAAGGCAACATCCGCGTCGCGATTCCCGGCTTCCGGCCGGACATCGAACGCGAGGCCGACGTCGCCGAGGAGGTCATCCGCGTCGTCGGATTCGACCGCCTCGAGAGCAAGCTCCTCGACGAGCCGCTGCCGACGCAACGCCCGAACACCGCCTGGAAGATGCGTAGCTCGATCCGGTCGGCGCTCGTGGGCTGCAACCTGCACGACACGCTCAACTACTCGCTGACGACGCCGGAGTCGGAGGCGCGGCTCTTGGCGGCCGAAGCCGACCCGCCCGCTCCGCCGCCCTACGTGACGCTCGTGAACCCGAGCAGCCAGGAGCGCACGTCGATGCGCCGCACGGTGCTCGGCAGCCTGCTCGAGAACGTCGCGCTGAACCACCGCAACCGCGCCCGGATCGCGATGTTCGAGATCGGCACCGTGTTCCACCCGGAGAGGGGCGACGGCACGCTGCCGCAGGAGACGTCGCGCGTCGGCATCGTCATCAGCGGTCCCGTCGGCGATCCGACCTGGGCCGACAACGAGCCTCGCGACGCGACCTTCTTCGACCTGAAGGGCGTCGTGACCGCGATGCTCGACCGGCTGCACGTGGCGAATGTCGCGTTCCACCCGACGTCGAACGCGCCGTACCACCCCGGCGTGGCAGCGGCGCTGTCGGTCGACGGCCAGGCGATCGGCACGCTAGGCCAGATCCACCCGCTCGTGTGCGCGGCGTACGATCTCGACAAGCGCGTCGTGTTCGGAGCCGAGCTCGACCTCGACATGCTCTGGAGGGACGTGCTCGGCGAGGCGGCGACGAGCTCGTTCCGGTTCCAGCCGTTCTCGCGCTTCCCGACCGTGCACCAGGACATCGCGCTCGTCGTCGACGAGGACGTGCCGGCGCAGACGGTCGCCGACGCGATCCGCGAGTGCGCGGGAGACCTGCTGGTCGGCATCCGCCTCTTCGATCGCTACCAGGGCGAACAGCTCGGCAGCGGCAAGAAGAGCCTCGCGTTCCAGATGTCGTTCTGCGCCAGCGATCGATCGCTGACCGAGGACGAGGTCAACCGACTGCGGGAGTCGATGCTCGGCCCGCTCGAGGAGAAGATCGGCGCGAAGATCCGCTGACGGCCGCAGCCTGATCGGTGCCGTCGTCGGACTTCTCGCCGTCGTCCGACTTCTTCTTCTCGTCCTCGAGCCGCTTCTTCAGACGCTCGAGCGGCGAGTCGCCGCCGTCGTCATCCTGCGGCTTCTTCTCGGCCGCTTCCTTGTCGGCAGCGGCTTTGTCAGCGGCGGCTTTCTCCGCGGCAGCCTTGCGCTCCTCAGCAGCCTTGCGCTCCTCAGCAGCCCTCTTCGCAGCCTCCTTCGCGGCGGCGGCCTTCTCGGCGGCGCCTCGGATCTGCGCTGCGAGCTCGTCGTTCGTCGGCAGTGCCTCGCCGGCACCCTGGCGCCAGGCCTCCCACTTGCGAACCGCGGGGCGACGATCCGAGCTGTCGCCGAACAGCCAATCTGCGAAGTGCTTCTGGTCCGAGATCTCGGCGAGCGACCGATACGCGGAGTAGCGCAGCCAGCGGTCGTCCGTCTCGAGAGCCGCGAGCAACGCGTCGCAGGCATCCTTCGTCTTGTAGTGCCCCAACGCGACCGCGGCCTCCGAACGTCCCGGCCCCCCTTCCGTGCCGAGGATCTCCGTCAGCTTGTCGACCGCGCGCAGCTCCTCGACTCGGCCCAGCTCGACCACCGCCGTCTCGAACAGTGGAGGGAAGGCCTGCAGGCTGACCTGGTCGTTCCGTCGGCCGCCGAAGTTCTTCCCCGTCTTCTGCGCCTCGATGCGCTCGTAGTGACCGCGCGCCTTCGCGAGCGACACGATGCGCAGGAGCTGCTCGACGTCGCTCTCGCCCCGCTTGCCGAGCAGCTTGAGCGCGCTCAGACACTCGTACGACGGGAACTTCGTCGAGTTCGCGCGCATGGCCAATCGGCCGCGGCCGGCGCCACCGCCCAGGTAGCTGTCGACAAGCGAGCGCGCGACGGCGAGCGCCTTGTCGCGATAGCGCCCGAGTCGGTCGAGCCCCTTCATCGCGTGAACCCGGACAACGCTCGGCCGAGCGGCGTCCGCGGCGATCTCGGCGACGAACTCGCTGTCGCGGTCGAGTCGCAACAACTGGTCGAGCGCGTACCCGCGCAGCAGCGAGTCCATCGACCCCTGCACGATGCGTCGCAGTACGGCGCGACCTTCCTCGCCGGCGCTGCCATAGGTCTCGATCGCCAGCATCTGGTTGATCGGGTGGATCTCGCCGAGGATCGGATCCTTCGTGCGCGTGCTGAGCGTCGCCAGCCCCGCCTCGCGCGGCTTGTCGTCACCGCCGGCCCAACCCAGCACTCGTTCGCGCGCCTGGATGTCGCCGAGACGCGCTCGGGCCAGCGTGATCGTCTGCTGGATGATCTCGGCGCGCAGACCCGGCGGATCGGGCACGTCAACGCGCATGGCCGGGCGCGGGTAGTCGAGCTTCTCCGACGACCTGGAGACGGCTCGCGACAGATTCGAGAGCAGCTTCCGGCTGGATCCGTCCGCGTCGTTCAGCCGCGCGAGCGCCATCGCTGCCGTCAGCCACGTGTCGCCCTTGTCGTTGTGCGAGCTCTTGACGAGAGCCTGGATCTTCTTCTTCGCCCTTGCCGAGCGCAGCCGCCCGAGCGACTGGACCGCGTACGTCGCGAAGTATCCGTCGCGGCCCTGCAGCCCGCGCAAGAGGATCTTCTCGCCGTCGCGATCGCTCACGGCGATCAGCCCCTCGAGCGCGCGGTTTCGCGTCACGGGATCGCTGTGAGCTGCCAGCTTGCGGAGCGCCTCGATCACCTCGATGTCGTACTCCGAATAGGCCGCCAGCAACCTCGTGGCGTTCTGACGCAGCAGGTGATGCCGCGACTTCGAGCACGCCAGCAGCACGGGAACCGCGTCGCCGCCGAGACTCAACGTGCGCCGCGCGTAGAGCGGATTGTAGGCGTAGGGATGGTCGCTGACGAGGTCGCGCGCGGCCCAGCGGATCAGCATGCGCTGCTCGTCGTCCGAGACGCCGGAGAGCAGGCGCGAAGCCTCTGGCGGCCGCCCCGATGCCTTCGGAATATTGCGCACCAGATACTGGACCGCATCCCGCGCCGCGAGCCCGCCGCCGGAGTTGTCGATCGTATCGTGAACCGGGGGGCCGATCTCGACGAGATACTGGGTCGTCTCCGCGACGGAGACCTTCGCCGGATGCATCACCGTGCGCAGCAGCGCGGCGGTGATCAGCCAATGGAGATCCGAACGCGTCCGCGGCGGATAGGCGAGCTCCTTCGGTGGCTGATCGCTCCGCTTCCAGCTGGTCTGCGGCAGCTCGGTCGCCATGTCCATCGTCAGGATGCGCGCGGCGCCCATCGGATTGAACCCGCCGAAGCGCTCGAGCGGCGGCGGCGGCTTCGGCGGCTCGGCGACCACGGTGCGCGGCTTCTTCTTCTGGGCGCCGTCCGTCGCCGCGGCCTTCTTCTTCCCTTGAACGCCGGTGAACACGGGCCCGCGATGCGCGTCGGGCACGTGGAACGGTAGCTCGAAGCGCCACTCGAGGGGCGTCCCGGGCGGAATGCCGACGTCGAGGTCAGCGTCGACCCGCGACGGGACAAGAGCGGCGACGAGAACGCAAGCGAGTCCGGTGTTTGTGCGTGCCCACATCCGTCAGTCCTCGAGGAGCGGAGAACGATCCGACGGTGCCACCCTACGGCCGTCTGGCGGGCGACGCAAGGTTCGGCAGGGCCCACACGGGCTGCTCGACGACGAGCTCGACCCGATCTCCGACGTCGATGGCTGCATCCGCCGTCGCCACGATCGACTCGCGGCCGATGCGGACGGTGAGCTGACGCGCGCCGCGGCGCCTCTCGACGACCCCGGGACCGGCCGCCTGCGGACGCAGGAGAACGGCGTCCGGACGCAGCACGGCGGTAACCTCGGCGCCCGGCGGGAGCTCGGCGACCGTCGACACGCTCGCCCCGGCCGCGAGCTCGATGCGCCCGTCCGCGCCCACGACGCCGTCGAGGAACGCCACCGGTCCGCTGAGCTCGGCGACCGTGCGGCTCGCCGGCCGCTCGTACATCTCGTCCACCGGACCGTCTTGTGCGACGCGGCCACGATCGAGCACCACCACCCGCGTGCCGAGCCGCCGCGCCTCGTCGAACTCGTGTGTGACCCAAACCGTCGTCAGGCGGCGCTCGCGGACGATATCGTCCACGGCGTCGACGAGCCGTTCGCGCAGGCGCCGATCGAGCGCGCCGAGCGGTTCGTCGAGAAGCAGCACCTCCGGCTCGGCGACGAGCGCGCGTCCGATCGCAAGACGCTGCGCCTCGCCGCCCGAGAGCGCGTCCGGCTTCGCAGACGCCAGTGCGCGCAGCTCGAGGAGGTCGAGGGCGGCCGCGACGCGCCGTCGCCGCTCCGCGCCGCGAAAGCCGTTCGCTCGCAGCACGAACTCGAGGTGTCGCTCGACCGTCAGGTGCGGCCACAGGCCGAGGTCCTGGAACACCATGCCGATCCGTCGCCTGCGCGGCGGAACGACGCGCGCGGCGCTGCTGACCTCGCGACCGTCGAGGAGAACGCGTCCCGCTCCGGGTCGCAGAAAGCCCGCGACGAGCGATAGCAGCGTGCTCTTGCCCGAGCCGCTCGGTCCGAGGAGCACCGCGACCTCGCCGGACTCGAGCCCGAGGTCGATCCCGTCGAGCGCCGGCTGCCCGGACGATCGATATGCGAACCGCAAGCTCTCGACGCGCAGCTTCATCGCCCGACCTCCAGACGGAGAGTTCGCCGCACGACGAGCCCCGTCAGCACGACGAGGCCGACGACGAAGCCGCTCGCCATCACGCAGAGCGCAGCGACCACGTCCTCCTCGCCGAAGTGAAGCAGTGACGCCAGCCGCACCGGCAGCGTCATGCCGCCGGGCGGCACGACGAGGACTGCCGCGGACAGCTCGGCCATCGTCAGCACGAACGACAGCGTCACGGCCGACACGATCGACGCGGCCGCGAGAGGCAGCAGCACGCCGACCAGCACCCGCAGCGGACCGGCACCGCCGACCTCCGCCGCCCGCGACAGGCTCGGTCGGATCGCGCGGATGCTCGCCGCGAGCACGAACGCGGGGAACGCCAGATAACGGCACCCCGCGGCGTACGCGACGAGCGCGGGATGGTGACGCAGGACATCCGGCAGCCACGCCTCGCGCAACGCGAGGACGCCGAGCCCGACGATCGCCCCGGGAACCATCAGAAGAAGCAGCAGGCCGCTGTCGGCCGCCGCCCTCACCGCGCGCCCGGACGCGCGATACGCCAAGGCGAAGACGAGCGCTATCGGCGCGATCAGCACGACACCCCAGGCTGCGACCTCGAGGCTCGAGAGGATCTGCGCGCCAGCTGTCTTCATCGCACGAACGTACGCCGCCGGCCCTCCCGCGCGCAGGCAGAGGAATCCGAGCGGCACGACGATGGCGAGAGCGATGACCCCACCGGCCGGCGCGATGCGGATCGCTCGCTGCACGATCGACGCGCGGCCCGTCGCCATCACGGGCGGGGCGCCGCGTTCGCCGCGGTCCTCGACGACGCCGGCACGCGCGAAGAGATACCTTCCCGAAGCGACGACAACCACGACGGCAAGCAGCGTCAGACACAGGCCGAGCGCTTGCGGCGCGCCGCCGAACTCCTCGAGCCGCGAGAACACCTCGACCGCGAACACGTTGACCATCAGCGCCGACGGCACGCCGTAGTCCGCGAAGGACAGCAGGAACACCAGCGACGCGCCGGTCAAAACGTACGGCATCAGAATCGGACGATCGATCGTCCACCACCGCCTCGGCGCCGACGCGGTGAGTCGCGCCGACCGTCGCGACGAGATATCGAGAACGCGCAGACCGCGCGCCAGCGGAATCGCGACGCACGGAAACCATGCGAGCGACAGCACGAAGCCAGCGCCGAACGGCGTGTACAGCGCGAACGGGCTTCCGGTGTTGCCGCTGATCGAGCGCCAGGCAGCGGTGACGTACCCCGTCGGTCCGATCGCGTGCACCCAACCGAGAACGATCGTGATGTTCGGAAGCAGGAGCGGCAGGTAGACCAGCGACTCGATCGCGACCGAAACGCGCCGCGAGCCGTACGCGATCGCCCGCGCCGTCGGCACGGCCCACACGACCGCCAAGCCCGTCGCCGTCAACGCGACGACGAGGCTACGCCCGAAGAGACCGGCTTGCCGCGCATCGAGAAGGACCGACAGACCGATGCCACCCTCGCGAATCGCGCGCACGACGAAGAAGCCTGTCGGCAGGAGCGCGACGCCGAGAACGGCCGCTAGCACGAGCGCACCGATGCTCGCCCGCACCGGCAACCGTCGTCGCACCGCGGCTGGCACGCTCACCGCAGGAACACCTCACGCACGAACGCGGAGCTCTCATCCACGGCCGCGGCGACCTTGCCCCAATCGATCTCCATCGCGCGGACCTCGGCGAGATCGAACTGCGGGCTGTGCACCGCGACGTCGGGCCGCAGCGGCATCTGGGCGGACTTCGACGCAGCGAGGCGCGCCTCGACTTCGCGCGACGCGAGAAACTCGACCAGCCGCCGACCCGCGGCCGGGTTCGGGGCGCCCTTCACGAGAGCGACCGTGTTCGGAATGACGAGCGTGCCGATGCCGCCCTCTTCCTGGTCGGGATAGACCATCGTCACGGGCCTGCCGGCGGTCAGCGCGCCGTTGGCATCGTCCGTGTCGGTCAGGCAAATCGGCGCCTGCCCGTCGCGCACCATATTGCGAGCCATCGCGTTGCCGTCCGCGACGATGACGTCGTTCGCCTTCAGCGCCGTCAGAAACGCCTTGGCACGATCGGCCCCGAGCGCGACGAACAGCGCGGCGACGTGCGTCGCGGTCGTTCCGAACAGAGGCTTCGCGATGACGACCTTGCCGCGGTAGCGCTCGTCTGTCAGATCGAAGATCGACCGCGGCGCGTCCTGCGGCGCGACGAGATCGTTGTTGTACAGAATGACGCGAGCGCGGGCGCCAAACCCGACCCACCGCCCGGCGGGGTCGCAGTACGCGGTCGGAATGCCGACGGCCGACTCCGGCGTCCAGGTCGCGAGCACGCCGAGGTCCGCCAGCTGGACCGTGCGCATCACCTCGTTGTTCCAGAAGACGTCGGCCTCCGGCCGATCCTTCAGCTCGACGAGACGCCGCGCGAGTCCCGTGGTCTTGTTCGCCTCGGTATCGCCGACGATGCGCACCTCGATCCCGCTGCGACGCTCGAAGTCCTTCAAGATCGGCTGCGAGAACGTCAGGTCGTGCGAGACGTAGACGACGACGCTGCCTCGGGATCGCGCGGCGTCATCGCAGCCTGCGACAACACCGCAGAGAAGACCTGCGATCAAGAGCAGTGGGCGGGGGGAGAGCTGGAACATCGCGAGAGGGATCGTGAACCGTGTGCTAGCAGTCCGTTGAGACCGGGCTGCGAGACGGGAGTCGATGGTATCACGATCCCTCTCGACGTCAGGGGGTTTCGTGGGAGGGAAAGGGGAAGATCATGTCGGGAGCTGCATCGTCGGTTGCGCCGGTGCCTGCTCTGCCAGTACTGTGTGCTCCGAGACGCTCCAGCCGCTCGGGCTGCAATTGAACGATCCTTCTCGCAAGGCTCGCATGACGAGCGGAAGCACGCCGTCCCGCGACCGCCCGCAGGCCTCGAGACGTTCACCGACACGGTCGGCGAGGTCCTCCTCCGGCTGCGTTCCGCCGCCCTGCAGCACTTCGCGCACCATGTCCGCGACCATCGCGAACGTCGCCGCCTTCGGCTTCCGAGGAGCTCTCTTCTTACCGGTGCCGCGCAGCGCGGCGATGCCTGCGCGAACGCGATCGATGTCCTTCTCGAGCTGACGCTGCCGCTTCTGGAGCTCGGCCGCCTCCTTCTTCAGCGACGCCTCCTCTTCCCTCAACTCATCGAGAACGGTGTCGATACCTGCCATGGTGACCCTGTCTCCTCTTGTCTTCCCGTGTTCGGGGGCACGGGTACCCGAGACCCATCCCGAGACGCGCCAGCGAGAATCGTGCCCGAGCGGTCTCCCCGCCCCCCGACGGCGCGACAACTCCCGCTGGGGCGGCGCTGGGCTCCCCGTCGCGGCCACGAGGTCACCGCGTCAACGCGCGATGCGAGCCGGGACGGATCCGGGCGGCCGGGTAAGAGGGGGCCGGTCGACGAGGTCGTCAGAACTCCGCTTCGCGCTCGAACACCGGCACGGCGAGGTTGTCCGAGTGGAGGACGAGGAATTTGTAGCCGACGCGCACGCGAACCCGACCGTGCTCGATCGGCAGGTCGTACTCGAATCGCCGCGTCTCGCCGGATCGCAGCTGCGTCGACGTCTCCGATGCCCTCTGCGCGCGACGCACCGTCTTGAACGACTCCCGCTGCTCGAAGCGCTCGACGCCATCGCTGTCGAACACGGTCGTCAGCAGGAAGAGCTCGCGGTTGTAGATCTCGCCCGGAACGTTGTGCCCGGCCCCCGTGTTCGCGATCCGCACATCGACCTTGCCGCTCGCTATAGCGACGTGGAGCTCGAGCGCGCCGCGCAGGAATTCCGGATCGCGCTGACTCCGCATGCGGTGACTGCGCCGACGGCGCGGCGGTCCGTCCGTCACGACCGGAGCGTCGACGAGCGGCATGTGGCAGCTCTGGCATGTGTAGCCCTTCGTCGCCCACTCCGACTGCTTCCACTCATCGAGCGATCCGTGCGGCGCATGGCACGATGCGCAGATGCGCGACTGAGTGAACGTCGGATTCTCGCGCGGGTTGCACGCGGCGTCCGACGACGGCCGCGGCCCCTCGACGTGGTCGACGTTGACGTGGCAGGCGATGCAACCGACCCCTTCGTGAAACAGATCGGTGCGGATCACGGCCAGCGCCTCGATGCCCGTCTCGAGAACCGGACGCGGTGCGTGGCAGCAATTGCACTCCGTGAGCTTCGGATCCTGCACGAGAAGCGGCTGGTTGAACCAGGCTTTCGAGTGCTGGTCCTCGAACCACTCGTCGAAGATCTCGCGGTGGCAAGGCTCGCACTCCTCGTTCGAGCGGAACCGAAACGGCCGCAGCGCGATGGCCTGATCCGAGCCTCCGAGTTCGCCGCCCGCTCCGCCGACCTCTTCGAGAGGTTGATCCGCCAGGTACCACACCGCGACGATCCAGCCCGCAAGCCCGGCGGCGAGAAGGACGATGGCCGAGACTCTCAACGCCGACATCGACGGCCTCCCGCACCGCCCTTCGACGCTCGCGCCACGATCTTGTCGTCGATCGTCACCTCGCGCGACGCGTCGAGAGACTCGAAGACGCGGTAGAGTAGCTCCACGACCTGACGCAGGCTGCCGTCGGACTCCGCCGCGAGGCGGCGCGCCGTGCGCGACTGGAGGCGAAACCGCTCCGTGTCGCCGCCGGCCAACTCGATGCGCCGGCGAAAGACGGCTTCCACCTGTGGGCCGTCGACGGGCGCCAGCTGCCAGGTCTCCAGATCGGAGCCGAGAGACCGCGACAGATCCTCGTGCGTCGCGACGATCATCCGCCGGTCGCCGGCGTCGACCCACTCGCGCAGGGCTCGGCGGCCGCGCCGGTCGAGACGTTGCGCCTCGTCGAGCACGCAGACGTCGATCCCGTCGCCAGGCTCCTCGAAGGACGCGCCGTTCGGCGGCAGGAACCGCTTGAGACATGCGAGGCCACGCCCCTCGAGCTCGCGAACGACCGCGGCGAGGAACAGCGACTTCCCGCGGCCGGGCGCGCCGATCACCTGCACGAAGCGGGCGGACGAATCGGCAACGGCGGCGACGGATGGCCCGGCGCCCGGCGCGGACGCGACGAAGGCGCGGACCGCAGCGGCAGCACGGAGATCGCGAAACGGATTGCCGTCGAGCCCCATCGCGCGGAACCGCTCGAGGTTCGCGGCGGGCGACTCTGCTCGGCGATTCTTCGACGACGGTTCGGCTCTGCGCTCGGTCATCGGACCTCCTGGGGTTCCGATCGAGTGTACACGGCCTCGAGCGTCATGACGACGGCTGGACTTCCCGTCCGAGGTCGGACAAAGTCGTGTTCATCGCGAACCCGCCACGGCGACGGCTGCCGAGCCCGATGACGCCTGGCGGCGTGACAACACGGCTCAAGCACGCATGCATTCGATTCTCGTCCATGAACACGTGAGCGGTGGCGGCTACAGCGATCACGCGCTGCCCCGATCGTTGCTGCGCGAAGGTCGCGCGATGCGCGACGCATTCGTCGAGGATTTCGCTCTCGTGGCCGGGCTCGACGTGACCGCCACGAACGATGCGCGACTCGAACCGGTCGGCCTTCCATGCCGCGTCGCGTCCATCGACTCTCCGGAGGTGTTGACGCGAGAGATCGCCGCGCGCGCTCGCGACGTCGACGCGGTGCTCGTCATCGCGCCGGAGATCGAGGGTGCGCTGCTCACGATCGCGCGCACGGTCGTCACAGCCGGTGGCACGCTCGTCGGCGGCAGCCTCGAGGCGATCGAGATCGCCGCTGACAAATTGCGCTTGACCGCTTGGCTCGAGCGCGCGGGGGTCGCGACGATCGAGGCTCGCGCCTGCGCGAACGGGGACGTGGCCACGAATCCGGTCGTCGTCAAGCCCCGCTGGGGTGCCGGATCCGAGGGCGTTTTCACGCTCCCGGCGGGCTCGCGTGTGCCGCTGCTCGACCTGCCGTCGGTCATCACGCCGCTGTGCTCAGGCCTCGCCGCGAGCGTTCTGTGTCTCGCCGGCCCCGATGGCGTGCTGGCGCTGCCGCCGTGTGCGCAGCGGCTCTCGAACGACGGTCGCTTCGCCTACCGCGGCGGTGATCTTCCTCTCGCCCCGGCCGCCGGTCGACACTGCGCTGACGACGAAGCCCTGCGGTGCCGCGCTCGCGATCTCGCGGTGCGCGCGGTCGAGTCGCTGCCGGACGCGCGAGGCTTCTTCGGCGTCGACCTGCTGCTCGCTCTCGACGAGCACGACGACGGCGCGAGTCCCGCGACGGATCGCGTCGTCGAGATCAACCCGCGCGCGACGACGTCGTACTGCGGGCTGCGAGCGGCGACGGACGCGAACCTCGCACTGCTCGGCCTGGAGCACCTCCGCGGCGGCTCGCACACGACACCTGTGTTTCGCGACGAGCCGATACGTTTCGCATCAGACGGCACGATCTCGACTCGCTCCGACGAGGCGCTCTTGCCGGGAGCTCCCCCGTGATCGGTGCGGGTCTCGACATCGGCGGTGCGAACATCAAGGCCGCGCGGTCGGACGGATGTGCGGTATCCGTCGCGTTCCCTCTTTGGAAGACCCCGGAGTCGCTCGAGGAGCGGCTCGTCGCGATACTCGACGATCTCGACGCGTTCGATCGCCTCGCGGTCACGATGACCGGAGAGCTCTGCGACTGCTTCGCAACGCGCGCCGAGGGTGTTGCGCACATCCTGCAGAGCGTCGACGCGGCATGCCGTCGCGTCGGCGTGTCGCAGCAGAGCGTTCGCGTGTGGTCGCTCGACCAGGATTTCGTGACGCTCGACGAGGCGGCCGCTCGTCCGCACGATGTCGCCGCCGCGAACTGGCTCGCGCTCGCCGCGCACGTCGCTGCGATCGATGCGCACGACCGCGGCGTGCTCGTCGACGTCGGATCGACGACCACCGACATCGTCCCGTTCGAGGCCGGCCGCGCGGTGCCGCGAGGCCGCACGGACACCGATCGCCTCACGACGGGCGAACTCGTCTACAGCGGCGCTCGTCGCACGCCACTCTGCGCGCTCGTCGGATCGGTTCGCCATCGCGGCGCGGAATGCCGCGTCGCGGCCGAGCTCTTCGCGACGACGCTCGACGCGTACATCGTCCTCGGCGAGGTTGCCGAGCGCACCGACGACGTCGACACCGCAGATGGCCGCCCGGCGACTCGCGAGTGCGCACGCGCCCGACTCGCGCGACTCGTGTGCCGCGACCCCGACGAGTTCACGAGCGGCGATGCGCTCGAGATCGCCGAGCAGACCGCGGCGGCGCAGATCGAGGCCCTCGATTCCGCGCTGCGCCGCGCCGTGGACCATCCGAGTCGAGTCGACCGCTGGGTCGTCTCCGGATCCGGCGAGTTCCTCGCGCGCCGACTCGTCGCGCCGTACCTGGCCGGCGACGCGCCCCTCCGTTCGCTCGCCGACCTCGTCGGACAGTCCGCGTCGATCGCCGCCTGCGCATGGGTGCTCGCGCAGCGGGTTGCGGGCCGAAGTCTCTGACACGGCATGTGACGGCCGCCTCGTCCGTGCGTACAATCGGTGCATGGGCTGACCACGTACGACGCAGCCTACGGCGACGACTCCCGGCAAACCATGCCTGCAGGGTTGGAGCCTGACCGCTTCGCGGCAGCTCGACTCCGCAGGGCCGACACGGGTCGCCGGCTCACGCGCGGACCGACGCGCCGCCAGAGATCGTCCACACGGAGCGACGACAGATGATGATGACTCGCGCAGCGCAGAGCCTTCTCGCCGCATGGCTCCTGATCTCGGTTTCTCCGGTCGCCGCACAGGAATCGCGATTCGTCGACGTTCGCGTCAACGATCTCGTCGCCGATCCGTGCCGCGACACGATCTGGGTGTCCGTTCCGAGCTCCGCCGGCGCGCCGTACGGCAACCACCTCGTGCCGATCGATCCGTCGAGCGGCGCGATCGGCACACCCGTCTTCGCGGGCAGCGAGCCGGACCTGCTCGCCATCGCCGACGACTGCAGCACGATCTGGCTCGCTCTCGATGGCACGAATCGCGTCGTGCCGTTCGACGTCGCGGAGCGCACGATGGGCGAGCCGTTCGAGATCGGCGCGGCGAGCTGGCGCGTCGAAGACATCGAGGCCGTGCCGGGTCGCGCCGACGCGATCGTCGTCTCTCGCAACCCCGGCCCGGGCGGATCACGCAATGTCGGCCTGGCGGTGTTCGTGGACGGGACGGCGTTGCCGACGACAGCCGGAGGCCCGATCAACGCGATTGCGTTCTCCGAGTCGGCCGACGCGCTCTACGGACACAATAGCGGCATCAGCCCACACAACGACTTCAAGACCATCTCGATCGACTTGAATCCGGACGGCGGCGTCAGCGTGGTCACGTCGACAGGCAACGTCTTCGGCGTGTTCCAGGATCGCATCAAGTTCTCCGGCGGACGGGTCTACGGCGATCGCGGCGATGTCATCGATCCGGCCCGGCACGCTCCGGTCGGCAGGTTCGGTGGCTTGCCGTTCGGCACCCATGCCTTCGTTCCGGACGCGGCGAGCAACCGTGTATTCTTCGCGTTCGGGAGCGTGGTTCGCGCCTACGACGCGACGACGTTTCTCGTCGCAGGAGAGATCGAGGTCCCGGGAGCCCGCCCCGCCCGCACGGTGATCCGTTGGGGCGGACGCGGCCTCGCGTTTCCCGACGGCGAGGGCCTGCGGATCCTCGTAAACGACCTCGTCGCCGGTGACCGACCGCTGCTTCGACGCGGCGACGCGAACGGCGACGATCGATTCGATCTCAGCGACGCGGTCCGCGTGCTCGAGTTCCTGTTCCAAGGCGGCGTCGAGCTGACGTGCCCGGACGCCGGCGACACAGACGACGACGGCAGGCTCCTGGTCACCGACGCGGTCTTCGCGCTCGAATTCCTGTTTCAGGGCGGACCACCGCCGCCGCCGCCTGCCTTCCCCGCGTGCGGACCGGATCCGACCGCGGACGACCTCGGCTGTGACCGGCGCGCATGCCCGTGACGCCGCGTCAGCAGTCCGCGAAGAGAAAGCAAACCGGCTAGCCGGCGACTTCCTCGACCACGACCGGCGTCGGTGAGTTCGGACGCAATAGTCGTTGGTAGAGCGCGGACGCCTGCTGGCGATCGAGCTTGAGTCGGTTGAGAGACTCCTCGAACTGCGCGCCGAGCGTCTGGTGATAGCCGACGCGATAACCGCTGGCCTGCGCCAGTCCGTTCGCGACGACCACGATGTGATCGAGTTGATTCGTCTTGCCGCCGCCGCCGGAGTGGTGATCGCGGATGACGCGCTTCAGCAGGCGCGGGAAGTTCCAGCGCTCCGCGCAGACCTTCCCGACCTCACAGTGCGACCTGCCGAAGTACTCGTTCTCGACCTCTTCGACGTCGCGACGGTTCTGGATCGATTCCGCGACGACCTTGTGGTACTTCGTCGGATCGCTATCGAAGAGAATGAACGCGCCGAGGTTGTGGAGGAGCCCTGCTAGATACGCCTCGCCGGGAAAAGGATACGATGTCTGCGTCGCGAGGTACCGAGAGAGCTGGGCGCAAACCTTCGCGTGATCCCAGAGGTCGCTCCAATAGCTCTTCACGGGATAGAACATGCCGCGCGCCGCCTCCGGCAGCAGCAGGCTGCGAACCTGGAACTCGCCGAGAAGCCCCGACAGATTCGAGATGCTCATCGAGTCGCGACGGATCTCCGTGGTGCACAGAGTGAGAATCCGCAGCACCTTCGCCGTGAGCATCGGCTCTCCAGCCAAGACTCGAGTGATGGCATCCGCATCGAGCTGCTCGTTGGCCAGCGTTGCGAACAGCAGTCCGGGCACTTCCGGCGAGACCGGCCAGCTTCGGACGCCCGGCATGCTTTCGCCGGATTCGCGCCCCTGGCCGTTCGACTCGCCACGAACCATGCCGAGATCGAGGAGCTCCCTGAGCGCGACCGCCGTCGCGCTCGCGCCGTCGGCGCAGTGCGACAACACGTCCTTGACCGATCGCGATCCATCGACGATCGACAAGACCTCCGTCGCCTTCGCGCCGCACTCGGCCGAGGGCTCCGTGTCCGTACGCGAAAGGATCACATCGACGTCCGGGAACAGCGACTCGACATAGCTGTCCTCATCCGTGATGCGCGCCGCCTCGAGGATCACGGATTGGGTCGAGATCAGCTGATCGTCGATCACTTCGAACGGCGGCTCGTGGTCGTCGAAGAGGAACGCCCCTTCCGGCCATACGAGCACCTCGCGGAGGATATCGAGGACCTGGGCGTGCACCGCCTTCTGCAGTTGCGATGCATCGATTCGACCCGCCGCCAAGAGACGTCGACCGAGATAGGGCTCTTCGCCCGGGGTCAGGTCCTGAGCGTCGTCGAGTTCGTCGGTGTCGATGAAGCCGAGGCGTACGAGAAAATGGCCGAGGCGTCGCTTCTCGTGGCGGCTCGTCGCGTGGACGATGTTCCCCTCCCAGAAGAGAAACCCGCGCTCCTCGCGTTTCGTCACCAAGCTCAGAACCCCGGTCTTCCGGAGCTGGCAAATCAGCGAGAACACATCGGGAAGCGAGATGCTGTCGAGGCTACCCTGAAACGCCATGTGCTGGCTGAACTCCCCCGGACTGTTCGTCCGCCCATGCTGCGAGATCCCGCACGCGAGTGCCGCCCCGGTATGCTGCGCCGAGTGCGCAGAAGTCTACCCCGCACGCCGCGGTTTGCAACTGGGCCGGCAGGTCGCCGGCCGTTACCGGAACAGTGCCGGAAGCGAGGAGTCAGGGGCCGCTAGCAGTCCGTTGAAGAAGGGCCGTTAGAGCGAGCGGCCGACTTCGAGCACGGCCTCCGCGTCGAACACGCGGTCTCTCGACTCGAAGAGGCGCGCGACGCACGCCTTGTGGATCTTCATCTTGATGCCGCCGACGCCGATCGCTCCCCACACCGTGTGCTCGCCCCCCTCGGACTCGGCGCCGGCCGTGGTCGCGGTGACCCCCTCGATCCCCTCGGGTGGCACAGCGTTCAGGTCGATGGCGACGCGCAAGTCGCTCGCCTTGGCGCGAGCTTCGCGCGGCAGCAGACAGACCCCGAGCCCGCCCGCCGCGACGATCACTTCGCGATCGCCGATAACGGCAGCGAGTTCGTCGGGCGACGACGTCGCTGCTCCGGTCACGCGCGGACCATCGACGGCCGCGTTGACGTCGTCGGCAACCGACTGGGCTCGCTCCGCGGAACGCGACCCAGCGATCACTTCCGCACCGCACGCCGCGAGCAGCCGCACGACTCGACGGCCGACAGGGCCGGTCGACCCCAGCACGGCAGCACGACGTCCTGCGAGTGGCTCGTCGCCGTCGAACTCGCGCATCGCTGCGATCACCGCCGCTGCAGCGGTCGTGTTCGCACCGCCGCAGTCGAGCATCGCGGACACGCTCAGCGGGCCGAAAAACGTTCCTCGCACTGCCGCGAGCACCTCTTCTCCTCGAGCGACGTTGCTGCCGCCGACGAAGATCGCCGTCGAGTGGAGGTCCTCCGGCCCGCGAGTGAAAATCGCCCCGTAGACCAGATCGCGGACGTTCTCCGGATCGACACCGCCGTACGGCAGAAGGAAGTCGACGCCGGCGTCGACAGCGACCACCGCGTCGAAGGAGCTCGGGCGCGGATCCGTATCGAGCTGTAGCAGGATCTTGCGTTTCGTCGCCACGGTACGACCTCCGAGGACTCTGGTCGAAAAAGAGTAGGAAGGGACAGGAGCTCTCGGTCGGCCCGGCTCCGACCGAGAGCCCCCCGCTGACGATCAGCCGGCGAACGGGTGCGCCGCCGAGTCCTTGGCGGCCACCATCTCGTCGGCCGACGGCAGCTGCTTCATCGCGTTGGCGATGGCCAGCTTGGTGGCCTCGTAGTTGTACTCGCGGATCTTCGCGTCGTCCTCGGCCTCCCAGTGGATGAAGACGCCACAGACGCACACCAGATCCTCGGCCTGCTCCTTCGGGATCACGCCCTCGGCGACCGAGTCAGCGACCGCCTTGGCGACCGCGGCCTGCGCCGGGCCGAACATCTGAACGGCCTGCTTCGCGCCCTTGATCGTGACCTTCGTGATCATCACGGTCGACGGCTTGACCGCGACGTTCGGCGCGAGAACCGCGAGGAGATTCGAGTGACCCTGCGTCTGCAGTGCCAGCGCGTTCGCGAACGCGACGCCCACCGGCCCATCCTTCGAGCCGATCATGAGGTCGATGTGCGCGACCTCGTTCCCATCCCCAACCAGCGCTTCGCCGACGTACATGGACATTGGAACAGCCTCCCTTGAGTGTTCTGAATGTGGTTCCGCGGAAACACAGAACCGTGTGGTATACCAGATCCCGAACGGCCATGGCAATCGTCGAGCGATCCACGAATCCTGCCGACGCCGACCTCATCGTCGTCGGTGCGAGCGCCCGAGCAGCCGCTTTCTCATGCCTGCGGGCGGGCCGGCGACCGATCGCGTGCGACCTCTTCGGCGACCGCGACCTGCGCGCCCTCGTTCCGACGGTTCGCGTCGATTCCGACGACCCGGCCGCGCCGGCGTGGCCCGGCGGACTCCTCCGAGCCCTCGAGGGCCTTCCGAGGCGGCCGCTCGTCTACGCCGGCGGCCTCGAGAACGCTCCCGAGGTCGTCGACGCGATCGCCGCCGACCGGGAGCTCTGGGGCAATCCGGGCGCGGCGCTGAGACGCGCCCGCGACCCGCGGAGCATGCGGAAAATCGCATGCGCCTCCGGGCTCGAGAGCCCGGCCATCGCGACGTCCGGCACCGCTGCGCCGCGCGGCGACCGATGGCTGTCGAAGCCTCTGCGCGGCGCCGGCGGCCTCGGCATTCGCGAGGCGACGCCGCAGGAGACGGCCGGTGGTCCGGAGCCAGAGCGTTATCTACAACGACTCGTCGCCGGGACACCGATCGCTGCGGTCTTCGTCGCCGGTCGCTCGTCCACGGCGCTGGTCGGCCTCACGCGGCAGCTCGTCGGCGACGCGGAACTCGGCGCGCGACCGTGGTTCTACTGCGGCAGCGTCGGTCCGCTGCAGCCGAGCGGCGACGCGCGGTCGCGGCTCGCGCGCGCGGGGAGCGCGTTCGCGAACGCGTTCGGGCTGCGCGGACTGTTCGGTCTCGACCTCGTCGTCGACGCGCACGACGCGATGCACGTCATCGAGCTGAATCCGCGCTACACGGCGTCGGTGGAGGTGCTCGAGGAAGCGCTCGACGTCGCGCTGATGGACTCGCATATCCGCGCGTGCCGCGACGGTGAGCTCGGCGGCGAGGACGGCCCTCTCCGTATTCGCCATCACGTGGCGAAAGTGATCGCGTTCGCTGTGGACGACCTCGTCGTCGGCGACCTCGCTGCGACGCTAGCGCACACGGCACCCGACGGCGTCCGTCTCGCGGACATTCCTGCACCCGGCGAACACATCGCCGCCGGGGCGCCGATCGCGACGCTCCTGTGTGCTGCGGCCGATCCCGACGACGCGCTCGCGCGAGCGCGTGCCGCGGCGCGCCTACTTCAAACAGTCCGTTGAGAAAGGGCTCCGAGGGCGAAACGGCCGCCATCGCGCCGGATCGCGTTTCTCAAGGGGCTGTCAAGGGCAGTAGCTGGCTCAGAATCAGCACCTCGATGATGCCGAGGACGCCCATCAATCCGAGCTGCAGAGTCCAGGTCTTGAGCGCCTCCTTCTCGGTGAAGCCGCTCATCTTGGACACGACCCAGAAGCCGCTGTCGTTCATCCACGAGATGACCATCGAGCCGAACGCGATCGCCGAGAAGATGTAGATGATGTGGTACGGCAACGCCTCGTGGCCCCCGACGCCGTCGATGATCGGAGCCATGATACCGGCGGTCGTGATCATCGAGACGGTGCCGGATCCCTGCGCGACCTTCATGGTCACCGCGATGCCGAACGAGATGAGCAACAGCGTGATACCGACGGCCTGCTGCGCGTCGCCCCCACTGCCGGCCTCCCCGACCCACATGCCGATCGCGTCGCCGATGCCGGTCGCCTTGATCGCCGTCCCGAACGCGCCGCCAGCGGAGGTGATCAGAATGATGACCCCTGCCGATATGAACGCTGGCTCGAGGGCCTGCGCGAGTCGGCCGAGCGTGTAGCCTCGCTGCCGCTTGAGCACGAATCCGGCGATCGCTGCCGCGACGAAGAGAGCGAAGTTCTTCTCGCCGAGGAAGTCGAACACGGCCGAGGCCGTCGTGCGCATCTCCGCGCGCACGGCGTCGCCGGCCGCCTGGATCACCTCGGCGCTCTCGCCGCCGACGCGGGCCGCGAACTCCGCAGCGCGCGCCTCGGTCTCGATCGGCGCCTGGACGACGCTGTTGACCGTGATCAGCACGACAGGCAACAAGACCGGCAGAACCGCCATGAAGAAGCTGGGCAGGTTCTTCTCGTCGCGAGCGACGATCTCTTCGAGATCGACGCTCGCGCCCCCTGTCACGTCCCGCATCGGAGGATCGACGAATCGGCGCAGGACCGCCGGCAGAATGATGCCGCCGAAGAGCGCGATGGGCAGCCCGAGAAGAGCACCGCCGAGGATCGCGACGCCGAGGTCGATCTTCAGACCCGCGGCCATCGCGAGAGGACCGGGCGTCGGCGGCACGAGCGAATGCGTCAGCGCGCCGCCGGCGCAGATCGCCATCACGTAGATCAGGTAGTTCTTGCCGGTCCGCATCCGCAGCGCGCGAGCCAGCGGAATCAGCATGTAGAAGACGGTATCGAAGAACACCGGCACGGAGAGCACGTAGCCGCTGCCGAGCAGAGCGTAGTTCGCGCGCTTCTCGCCCATCCACGCCAACAGCCGCCGCGTGATCTTGTCGGCTGCGCCGCTCGCCATCAGGCACTGTCCGATGACCGCGGCGAGCGCGATGATGATCGCGATGCCGGCCGCCGTGTTGCCGAGCCCCTTCGCGGTCTGCGAGAACGCACGCTTGGCGCGAACGAACCACGTCTGGACGGCGGCCTCCGTCTCCGCTGCGTCCTCGGCCGCCGGCGCGTTCGCTGCGGCCTCCGTCGGCGTGTCGCCACGCGGCGGCGACACCTCGGCGGGCAGCATCCCGACGAGAACAGCGGCCAGCACGAGCGCAAAGAACGCGTGGATCCGCAAGACCGCGATCGCAACGATCACGAAGAGGACCCCGATGATGAGGATGATGAAAGGATCCATGTCGAGAATGCTCTGCTGACGAACGTAAGTGGCGTGCCGGGGCATCTTAGTACAGCCCGCCAGCCATTGCGACGGGGTGGGAGGCGCCGACAGGGACGGGGACGGGACGACGATCGATCCCGCAGAGCTGAACCGCCGCGAAGCCGTCGGCTCCGATCCCGTCTGCACGGGCTGCCCGCAAGCGACGTTCGGAGGATCCTGCGCCCTCCCGGTCAGCCCATGCATTGGCTATACTGGAGCGACTCGAATCCGCCCGTCGCAGAAAACACTGACCGCTCATCGCATGGCTACGACCGACCTGAACGAACGCGCCGCGCGTCTTGTCGACGCGACGCTCACCGACGCCGACTCCTGCGCGATCGCCCACCACCGCGTGCCGGGTGGCGGACGCGTCGTCGACTGCGGCATCGATGCGCCCGGAGGCTTGGCCGCGGGCATCTTCCTCGCACGCCTGACGCTCGCCGATCTCGCGCAAGTCGCGGTCGCGCCGGGCGAAGTGGCCGGAATACCGTGTCCGTTCGTGACCGTGTCGACCGATCATCCGGTCGCTGCGTGCATGGCGTCGCAGTACGCCGGCTGGCGCATATCGGTCGGCGACGTGTTCGCGATGGGCTCCGGGCCGATGCGCGCGAGCTACGGCGGCGAGGAACTCTTCAGCGCGATCGGCGTGAGCCGCGAGCGCGCCGAAGAAGCGATCGGCGCGTTGGAGACGCGCACGCTTCCGACCAGGGAGATCTTCGAGTACATCGCGTCGAAGACCGAAATCGAGGCGAGTGCGATCACGCTCGCTGTGGCGCCGACCGCGAGCATCGCGGGATGCGTGCAGGTCGTCGCCCGCAGCGTCGAGACCGCTCTGCACAAGCTGCACGAGATCGGCTTCGATATTTCACGAGTCGCCAGCGGCTTCGGCAGCGCGCCGCTGCCACCGCCTGCTGCTGACGACCTCGCCGCACTCGGTCGAACGAACGACAGCGTGCTGTACGGAACGCGCGTCCACCTGTGGGTGCGCGGCGACGACGACTCGCTCGAGGACTACGGCGCGCGCGTCCCCGCGTCGACCTCGAAGGACTGGGGCGAGCCGTTCGGCGAGATCTTCGCGCGGCACGACTACGATTTCTACAAGATCGACCCCCACCTCTTCAGTCCGGCGGAGGTCGTGTTTCACAACGTCGAGACGGGCCGCACGTTCCACTTCGGCGAACGCAGCGACGAGGTCCTGTCGCGATCGTTCTTCAACGAGCAGCGGTGAACGACGTGGCAGGCCATGATGGCATCGCCGTCCTCTCCGGCGGCGGCGGTTGGCATGTGCTCGATCTCCAGCGCGCTGGCGCCGAGATCGGCGTCGAGGTCGTCCCCGTCGATTTCCGCACGCTGACGGCCGACGTAGGCCGCGGTGCGAGCGTCGTTTGCGGCGTGCGCCTCGACAACGATCGACCCGTCGATCTCGACCGGCACACGACCGCCGCGCTGGTGCGCACGATGCCCACCGGCTCGCTCGAGGAAATCATCTACCGCATGGACGCCTTGCACGCGCTCGAGGCATCCGGCGTCACGGTGCTGAACCCCCCGCGCGCGCTCGAGTGTGCGATCGACAAGTACCTCGCGTGCGTGCGCTTGCAGGCCGCCGGCCTGCCGGTGCCGCGCACGACGGTTTGCGAAGGCGTCGACGCGGCCCTCGGTGCGCTCGAGCGCTACGGCGGCCGTTCCGTCGTCCTCAAGCCGTTGTTCGGCTCGGAAGGCAAGGACATCGTGCGGATCGACAGTCGCGATCGGGGCGCCCAGCACTTCGAAGCGTTCGCTGCCGACGGTCGCGTGATCTACCTGCAGGAGTTCATCGAACACGGCGGCGCCGACGTGCGGCTGTTCGTGCTCGACGGGGAGATCCTCGCGTGCATGCGGCGCACGGCACCCTCCGGCGGCTGGGTGACGAACGTCGCGCGCGGTGGACGGGCGACGACGATCGAGCCGACACCACGACAGCGCGAGCTCGCCGTCGACGCGACGCGCGCCGTCGGTGCCCGCGTCGCCGGCGTCGACATCGTCATCGACGAACGCGGCGCGCATTGGGTACTCGAGGTCAACGCGGTGCCGGGCTGGCGAGCGTTGAGCGAAGTGTCTGGCCGCGATATCGCTCGCGCCGTGCTCGAGTCCTTGTGGAGCAGAGGACGCTCGACTCACACGACGAGGGCCGGAGCCGCCAGCGGCGCGGTCGAGCGCACATGAGCGAGTCGACCGCGATCGGCACGCTGGCCCAGCTGGCGTGTCTTCTCGAGGTGGCGGCGCCGAAGGCGGGCAACGTCACGCCGGAGCGACGCTTCGAAGACACGACCTGGCTCGACTTCGCCGTCGCCGCCGCCGCGATCGCGCCCGTTCTCGACCAGGCGTCGCGTCGCCCTCTCGGCGACACGGTTCTAGACGCGATCACCGCGAGTCGCGACGCGACCGGCCAGAACGTCAACCTCGGCATCGTGCTGCTTCTCGCGCCGCTCGCGACGGTGCGCTCCGACGAAGAACCGCGCAGCGGAGTGCGGCGCGTGCTCGCGGAGCTGGACGCCCAGGACGCGGAGAGATTCTGGAAGGCGATACGCCTCGCCGCGCCGGGGGGGGTCGGCACGTCGGGCGAGGCCGACATCCACGACGCCCCCCCGGACGACGTGGTCGCCGCGATGCGCCTCGCCGCGGATCGCGACCTCGTGGCACGCCAGTACGCCGACGGCTTTCGCGAGGTCTTCGACGACGCCGTGCCGACCTTGACACGACTCCTCGACGCCGGGCTGCCGCTCGAGAGCGCGATTGTCGGTCTGCACCTCGAGCTGGTCGCTCGCTACCCGGACAGCCTGATCGCCCGCAAATGCGGCGACGACCTCGCTCGGGATGCCTCGCGTCGCGCGGCGCACGTGCTGGAGGCGCCCTGGCCGGACGGTGCGGACGCCGCGGAGCGCTTCGAAGCGTTCGACGCGTGGCTGCGCGCCGACGGCAATCGCCGGAATCCGGGCACGAGCGCGGACCTCGTCGCGGCTTCCTTGTTTCTAAAATCCTGCTTGCAGTAATAGTTGTACTAATA
>CAYMRB010000070.1:24409-29236 GCA_964392615.1 uncultured Planctomycetia bacterium
CCTTGTTTCTGGCCCTGCGCGCGGGCATAATCGCGCTGCCCTTGCGATCCTGAGCGCAGGGGGGCCCATCTCGCAACCCAGACTCCAAACGCGCGTTCGCATGGAAACGTACAAGATACGCGTCTCAAAAGACTATCTCGGTTTCGCCGCGGCGCACTTCACGTGCTTCGACAACGACCAGTGCGAGCGGCTGCACGGTCACAACTACCGCATCGCCGTCGAGGTCGAGGACGAGCTCAAGTCCGACTGGATGATCTTCGACTTCATCGAGCTGAAGCAGATGGTCAAGGGCATCGCCGACGAGCTCGACCACCACATGCTCGTCCCCATGAAGAGCGACAAGCTCGAGATCGAGGCCGACGAGACTCGCGTGCGCATCTTCCGACACGACGAGCGCGACGGCGACAAGGAGTGGATCTTCCCGCGCGAGGACTGCATGCTGCTGCCGCTCGGGGCCACTACGGCGGAGCTCCTCGCATGTTGGTTCGCCGGCCGACTGCGTGAAGACCTGACTCAGCGGCTGAATCGCGTGCCCCGCGTCGTGCGCGTCGAGATCGTCGAATCGCCCGGACAGAGCGCGACGTACGAGATCCGCGTCGACTGACCCTCCGGAGGAAGCGCTCCGTGCCCCCCGAAGACCCTCGTGCGTCCACGACCGACCGTCCCGAAGCGGGCGATGCGGACAGCCAGACGCTCGCGGGCCGCAACGCCGTGGTCACCGGATCGTCGAGTGGCATCGGCCGCGCGATCGCGTTGCGCCTGGCGCGCGGCGGCGCGCGCGTGCTCGTTCACGCGCGGCGCTCGCGGGATGCCGCCGAGTCGGTCCGCGCCGCGATCGTCGCAGAGCACGGTGACGACACACCGGCTGTCGTGCTGGCCGATCTCGCGACAACCGATGGGCGAGACGCGCTGCTCGATGCAGCCCAACGCGCGTTCGGCGATGCGATCGACGTATGGGTCAACAACGCTGGCGCGGACGTCCTGACCGGCGACGCAGCGCGCGCGTCGTTCGAGGACAAGCTCGACCGTCTGTGGGAGGTCGACGTGCGCGCGACCATCCTGCTGTCGCGAGCCGTCGGTGCGCGCATGAAGGCTCGCGGCCGCGGCGTCATCCTCGAGATGGGCTGGGACCAGGCCGCCACCGGCATGGAAGCCGACAGCGGCGAGATGTTCGCGACGACGAAGGGCGCGGTGATGGCGTTCACGCGCAGCCTCGCGCGGTCGCTCGCGCCCGAGGTGCGCGTCAACTGTCTCGCGCCCGGCTGGGTTCGAACGGCGTGGGGCGAGACCGCTGCCGACGACTGGCAGCAGCGCGTCCTCAGGGAGACGCCGCTCGAGCGCTGGGGCTGCCCGGAAGACATCGCCGAGGTCGCCGCGTTCCTCGCGTCCGACGCGGCCTCGTTCGTCACCGGGCAAATCGTCAACGTCAACGGCGGCGCCGTCCGATGACCTCCGCGGACACTTCGCCACATGAATGCGCCGAAGTCGTCGCCTTCGTGACCGGCCGCCTCGCCGAGCATTCGCTGCGCCGCGTGCTCGAACGCCTCGAGGCGCCGCTGTCGTTCACACCGCGCGTCGTCGTGCTCGACATCGCCGTCGCCGCGCTGATGACCACCGACTGGCTCGCACGCAAGCTGCCACCGGCCCTGCGCCAGGACCACCTCGGATCGGAGGCGCTGCCGGACCGCCTCGTCCTGCCGGGCTTCGTGCGCGGCAACCTCGAGAGCCTGCGAACAGCCATCGGCGCGCCTGTCGAGCTCGGACCGCGCGACTTGCGCGAGTTGCCCGCATACCTCGGCCGCCCCGCCGAGGAGGAGCCGTACGGCGAGTGGGACATCGAGATCATTGCCGAGATCAACCATGTGCCGCAGCTCTCGGCGGACGACGTGCTCGCGCGCGCTCTCGACGCCCGCGCTCGCGGCGCCGACGTCATCGATCTCGGCTGCGATCCCGGTGGACCGTACGCGGGTCTCGCAGCCGTCGTCCGTCTGCTGCGATCGCACGATCTACGGGTGTCGGTCGATAGCCTCGACCCACGCGAGATCGTGCCGGCAGTCGACGCCGGCGCCGAACTCGTGCTCAGCGTCAACGGCAGCAACATCGACGTCGTTCGCGATCTCGACAGCGACTGCGAGCTCGTCGTCATCCCGGACGAGCCTTCGTCGCTCGACGGACTGCGCGCGAGCGTGGAACGGCTGGCCGCTGCCGGTAGGAAGTTCCGCATCGACCCGGTGATCGAGCCGATAGGCTTCGGATTCGCCGCGTCTCTCGCGCGATATGTACGCGTTCGCGAGCTCTATCCGGACGCGTCGATGATGATGGGCATCGGTAATCTGACGGAGCTCACCGACGCCGACTCGTCCGCGATCAACGTCCTGCTGCTCGGGTTCTGCCAGGAACTCGACATCCGCAGCGTGTTGACGACCGAGGTCATCACCTGGGCCCGCTCGAGCATCGAGGAGTGCGACCTCGCGCGACGGCTCGTCCACTGGGCGTGCTGCCATCGCACGCTGCCGAAGCACCGCGAGCCGAGATTGCACCTGCTGCGCGATGCGCGCGTTCACGAGCACGGGGCGGACGTCCTCGACCGATGGGCGCGGGAGATCAAGGATCGCAATGTGCGCATCTTCGCTGAAGGCGGCGAGATCCATGTGCTGTCGAACGCCGGTCGTCTGCACGACCGCGATCCGTTCGCCCTCTTCGCCGCGATGCGAGAGACGGCCGGCATGGACCTCGACGATCCGTCACACGCGTTCTACCTCGGCTACGAGATGGCGAAGGCGGTCACCGCTCTGACGCTCGCTAAGAACTACGAGCAGGACGAAGCGCTCGATTGGGGCTTCCTCACGCGGCCGGAGCGCGGCCACGCGAATCGCGACGAGGAGGAACGCTCGCCATGACCGAGGCCCGCGAGCCCGGCTCGCTGCGGAGCAACGGCTCGATGACGGTACGCGTCGAGCGACTGGACGACGCGCCCGCGCCAATCGACGCGTTTCTGAGATGCGCAGACTTGCCGTACGTCGTCTTTCTCGACAGCGCGGTTCAGGACGATGCGCGCGGAAGGTATTCGTATCTGAGCGCGGCACCATTCGAGGTCCTGACGGCACGACAGCGCGACCTCCGAATCGAGACCGCCCGCTCCGCCGATCTCGCTCAGCCGCAGTACGAAACGGCTTCCTCGCGCGTCGACGATCTGTTCGGTGCGGTCGCGACGGCGCTGCGCCCCTGGTCGTCGACGGCAATCGACGGCTTGCCGCCGTTGACTGGCGGCGCGATCGGCCTGTTCGGATACGGCCTCAATCGGACGATCGAACGCGTCGCCGCGAGCAGGCACGACGAGTTCGCTCTTCCCGACCTCGCCGTCGGCCTCTACGACTGGGTGCTCGCCTGGGATCACGCCACGGACGAATGCCACCTCGTATCGCACGGCTATCCGGCGCGCGGCGGAGCCGCTCGTGATCGCCGCGCCCGCGACAGAGCGCGTCAGGTGCGCGACAGGATCTCAAAGCCGCGCGCGCCGTCCACGGATCTTCGAGATCGCTGCCACCCGGCGAGCGATCCGAGCCGCGCGCTGACTCGAGGGCAACTGGCGCCGTCCTGGTCGTTTGAGACGCAGCCGCGGCTGGCGAGCGATTTCAGCCGCGACGACTACCTCGAAGCCGTCGAGCGGTGCGTCGAGTACATCCGCGCCGGCGACGTGTTTCAGGTCAATCTGTCGCAGCGCATCATCCACCCGCTCGATACGGATCCGGTCGAGTTCTACACGCGGCTGCGCGCGAGCAATCCGGCACCGTTCGCGGGGTATCTCGATCTGGGGACCAGCGTCGTGGCGAGCTCGTCGCCCGAACAGTTCCTGTCGCTGGAGCCGGGCGGTGTCGTCGTGACCCGACCGATCAAGGGCACGCGCTCGCGCGGATACACCCCGGAAGAGGACGCCTACCGCGGGGCCTTGCTGCGCGAGAGCGAAAAGGACCGAGCGGAAAACGTCATGATCGTCGACCTTCTGCGCAACGACCTGTCGCGCGTGTGCAAGCCGCGAAGCGTCGTCGTGCCGAGGCTATTCGAGCTCGAACACCACCCGACCGTGCACCACCTCGTGTCGGAGGTTCGAGGCGTGCTGCGGGATGGATACGGCGCGCTCGATCTCCTGCGCGCGAGCTTTCCCGGCGGCTCGATCACCGGAGCGCCGAAGGTGCGGGCGATGGAGATCATCGCCGAGCTCGAGCCGACCGCCCGCGGCCCCTATTGCGGCAGCATCGCGTGGATCGGCTTCGACGGTCGCATGGGGAGCAGCATCCTGATCCGCACCGCGACGCTCGCGCGCGGCTGGATCCAGCTGCCGGCGGGTGGCGGCATTATCGCGGACTCGAATCCGACCGCCGAGTACCGCGAGACGCTCGACAAGATCACGGGCATGGTGCGCGCTCTGGCCTAGCACCCCGTTGAAGAAGGCAATCCGGCACGATAGCGGCCGCTTCGCCCGGGCTCTTCGTTGTCAGAGCTCGGAATCGCACCGATGAACGCCCGACTCCCAACGAATGGTCAAGCGTCGCCGGCACTCCGCCCGATAAGGACTGCATGAGAGTCCAGCGCTCCTTCGCCGAAGTCGTCGGGAAACTCCGACTGCGCCGAGTCGTCGAGGTCGGTCGCCTGGTGCGGGACGTGCGTCGTCCGCTGCGGGAGCTCGCGACGTTTCTGGGGCTCGCCGAGCTCGAGGCGGGCCACGTCGTGCGGCTGCGATGCGGGTACGAGATCGCGCTCGAGACGATCGATGGGTAGGTGCACGGTTTTCTTGGACATCTCGCTGATGGAGGATGGTGTCCATGG
>CAYMRB010000071.1:0-14969 GCA_964392615.1 uncultured Planctomycetia bacterium
CGTCTCGATCTCGAACGAAACGCCTCGCTTCTGCACTCGGAGCACTTCTTCAACGAACTGCTAGATGTCGTCGTCTACCGAGTGGTGGGGCGGCTGCGTCAGGAGGACATGCCGCCGGTCGGACCGGAGGGGCCACCCTGCTGAGTGCCGGAGGAGTCGGCGCTGTCGGCGCTGGCGGGCGTGTCGGCGGCAGCGGGCGTGTCGCTCGAGTAGACCTGCGGGTTGGGGCGCGAGGAGGTGTCCTCGACCTCATCCTCGATGCCCTTGACGCCCTTCTTGAACTCGACGATGCCCTTGCCCATGTTGCGAGCGACCTCGGGCAGGCGCCGGCCGAAGATGAGCAGCGCGATGACCAGGATGATGATCAGTTCGGTAGGACCGGGCATTCCGAAAGCGAGGAGAGAAGGCACGAACATTGGAGAAACCCCGTGCGGTCGCGGTGTCTCGGGAGGTCGGCGCGTTGACAGCGTTGGTCCGCTCCAAGCCTCTTGCTGAGAGGCATTTACAGAGCGAGCGGTGCGGGACCTCCGGAAATCCGCCGGTCATCTCATGGGAACGCGAACAAGGGTCGCTTCTCTCACGTTCCCCGGCCGGGCGGAACAAGGTATCGTCCGAGTCTGGCCATTCTATCGCTAGTCCTCGTAGTATCCATACAATTCCTCGCCCAGCCTGCGGCCCAGATTGGCCACCAGGGCGCGGCGCACCTTGTCCCGACTGTCGAAGACGGTGGTCGTCGTGAAGTGGGTCTCGTCCCCCTTGCCCACCGTGGCGACGAGGTCCTTGTTCTCGTGGACGATCTTGCCCGTCTCGGCGTCGATGACGCGGATCGACGCAGTGGCCTCGCAATCCCACATGCCGATCGTTCGCCGGCTCTCGAGCTGGAACTTCGTGAGGTCGCCGACGACGACGTACTTCACGCCCCCGATCGGCTTGACCAGCGTCTTCCACTGCGGCGAGGAGATCTTCGGCCCGTGCCAGTCGTAGACCTTGTCGAGGACCTCCTCGGCCGCCGGGCCCTCGGCGAAGTACGCGTCGGCGCTGCTCTCGCGCGCCCAGTACTTCAGGGCCTCGATCACCTCGAGGCCGTGGCGGGACTCGCCGTACCAGAAGTTGTTCTTCGAGTCGCTCAGCGGCACGATGAGCGTCTCGTAGCCGCTGGCGCCGTCCGGAGCGTTGAACTTCGCGTCGTGGAACGTGGCCCAGCAGCCGCTGGACACCGTGGACACCAGGGCGATCAAGGCGAGGCTGAGCAAGCTGCGGTGGAGCATGGGGTCGGTTCCCGGGTGGGGGGGAGGAGGAGGGTGCCGCCCGGTCGGCAAGCGCCGGCCCGACGGCGGTCGCTCCCGAGTGTACGCCCCGCGCCGGGGTCAGGCAACCGGCGCAGTGCCCGTGCTCGTCCCGGGCGGGCACGGTGGTGCAGCGAGCGCCGGGCCGGCTCAGTCCCGCAGGAACTCCGGCACGCCCGGCCAGGGCTCATCGTCCGGAACGGTCGACAGGAAGCGCAGCTTGATCTCGTTCTCGGGCTTGCTGATCGTGATGACCGGCGCGCGCTGCTCCGGCAGGGTGGAGCGGCCCGGGCGCTGATCGGAGATCTCGGCCGGTGTCGCGGCCGATCCGATGAGGACGAGGCGTCGGCGCGCGGCCTGGTACTCGACGGCCTCCGCGCGCGCCTCGTACTCGCCCGTCCGATCACCGGCCCGAATCGTCACGTTCGACCGTCCACGCTGACCGTTCTCGAAGCTCGACGCGAACGCCCACGGAATCACGTGGAGCGACCGGGTGTCCGCCGCTGGATCGACGTGTAGCGTGAGCTGTTGCGCGATGAGCTGCCACGGCGTGACCCGCGAGCCGCCGCTGCGGTCCGGCACGTGGAAGTTGGCCATGACGTTGTCGCGGAAGTGCACGAGCAGCATTTGCTGCCGTCGGCCGCCCCGTGACGTGCCGTGCGGGTTCTCGTAGAGATACGCGACGATCTCCTCGGCGTGGATCGTGTCGACCCGATCGCCCTTGGCGGCCGCGCCAGCCGCGGGGGCGCCGCGCGTCGCCGCAGGGAAGCCGTCCGGGAAATGCTGCAGCGTCTGCCGTCTTCCGTCTCTGGAGAAGACGCGGACCTTCTTGCGAGCGTCATCGTACTCGAGGTCGTCGCCCCGCAGCAGGATGCCCTTGTCGGTGTTGAAGAGCAGGACCTTGTCGCGCGCGCCGACGGATGCCAGGCGGGCCGTGCCCGGGACGAGCCGAATCTCGAGGCGGTGCGTCTCGAACTCCCACGTCATCGCGTCCGTGGTGGTCGCGGCTGCCGGCGTCCCCGGCCCGCGGAACGGCTTCTGTCGCAGCTTGCCGCGCACGTCGGTCTGTAGCGCCACGATGCCTCGCGCTTCGTCGAATGCGATCTCTCGCGCCACGACGGGCCCGCGCAGCTGCTCGTGCTCGATGTCGATCTGCTGCTCGCCCTCGCCCGAGAACAGCAGCTGCCGCGTCGCCGCGTCCCAGGTCGCTGTCTCGCCGCGCATCGAGAAGCCCGTGCCGACGACCGTGAGCGGCGTCGTGTCGTTGCCGACGGCGCGCAGGTTCTGCACCGTTTCGAGCTGCGCCAACGGGCCCGACCGCGCCGGCCCGCCCGTGGCGGGGGCCTCGAGATCCTCGAAGAACTCGACGTCCGCCGTCGCCGCGTCGATGCGCAGATCCGGCCGCTGGCTGTAGGTCTTGCCCTTGTAGAGCTGCACGCGCACCTGGTCGCGCAGCTCGCAGAGCCACTCCTTCTGGTGAAAGCGAATCGTCCTCGCTCGCACCGTGCTCCCCTCGCGCTCCAGCCGCGCGAAGTGTTCGGGAAGGTCGCCGTCGGTGCCGAGCAGCTCGATGACCTTCTCGCCACCGCTGCCCTTCTTCTCGGCATTCTCGCGCACGCGCACGGTCGGCGCGAAGAAGCGCGCCTTGGGACCGGACAGCGTCGTCACGCCGACCGGCTGGCCCGGCGAGCCGGTGGCAACGGCATCGCGGAACGCCGGCCCGTCGTCGCCTTCGGCGAAGCGCAGCTCGAGCGACGCGGCCTCGAGCTCGAGGGTCTCGGCGGCGGCCAGCTCGGATCCGGGACCGGCCTTCGTCGCCGGATCGTCGCTCTGCGTGCCCGACTCCTCGAAGTCCGCGAGCTCGATGCGAGCCCGCACGTCCCCGTCGAACCGCGCCTCCTCCGGGCCCTTGCCGATGAGGAAGCGAATTCGACGCGCGCGGATCCAGCTGGCGCCTCGCGAGAGCCGCGGCTGCGTTGCGGCTGTGCCCTCGAGCGTGGCGAAGCGCTCCGCAGCGTCGTAGTGGAGCGTCTTCCCGGTCGCGAGGAACGGCGCCTGGCTGCGCCCCGAACCGTCCGCTGCGCCGTCCGGCGTCCTTTTCGGCTCGGCGGCGGCGTCTCGGCTGCGGATGACGATCCCGTCGTCGCGGCGGCTGCGAGCCGTGAAATGGGACAGCGTCTTCGACTTGCCATCACCGGCCGATGCGAACACGGCGTCGACCTCGTCGGCTGCGAACTCGAGCTCTCCCAGTTCGCGCTTGGGGTCCGATTCGTCCCTCTTCCGCGTCGCGGGCGGCTTGAAGGTGCCGCGGGCCGCCTCGAGACGCACGCGGTCCTTGGCGGGCAGCAACACCGCGCGCTCGGCGACGACGTCCGCCTCGGGGCCACGCAGCGTGGGCTGCCCGGTCAGCACGGCCTCGCTCAGCCACGCCTCGGGCGCGTCGTTGGCCGCAGTGCCGGGCTTGCGTCGCCACTCGAGTCGGTCGCCGTCGAGGAGGTAGGTCTTCCCCGCGTCGACGATCGTGGCGCGAACCCGGTCGCCGGGCCACACCGCCAGAGCGCGCTGGGGAACCGGCTTCTTGCCGGTGTCGTCGATTTCGAGGACGAGCTTCTGGCAATCGAACCGATTGCCCTGCGGGCGCGGCGGGACGTAGTCCGCCCTGCTGCGAGCGGCTTTGTCCGCGAGCGTCGCCTGGTAGACCAGGACGTCGTCCTGGAACGTCACGGTGGTGGGGCGCTCCCCGGCGGGGGCGGAGGCATCTCCGTCGCCGGCGTCGGCCGCGGGCTTGTCCTTTGACTCGTCGGTCGCGAGCTCGCGGCGGAACAGAATCTCCAGCGGTCCGCTGCACGTGACGACGACCCGTTCGGCGCCGGCTGCGTTCGCGGTCGCCGGGGACGGCGTGCCGTCCGTGTCGCCTCGTGACGACAGCTCATCCGCTGTGCGCGCGTCGAGATAGGTGTAGACCGGCGGCAGGAACTCGATCGAGTCGATGCCGCTCTCGTCAACGCGCCCGCGCAGGCCCTTCGGGCTGTAGACCTCGAGAAACGGGCTGACTATTGATACCGGGCGGTCGGAATCGAAGAGAAAATGATTCTTCTCCGGCTTTTGAGGGTCACTCCGAAACCGCAAGATTTCGAAAAAGAACTCGGTGTCCTCATTTGTCGTCCCCTTCCCGTCCTCCAGGACGACCTCCACCTCGCCGGAGCCATCGGTCAGCTTGCCGCGCTGCTTGTAGTTGGCCCGCTGGAACTCGAGCAGCAGCTCCTGAAGCTCCTTGCCGTCGTCGCCCGGCTGAAGCGCCTTGGCGCCGTAGAGGGGGATCTCGATGATTCCGTCGTCGAGCTGCAGCTTCTCGAGGTGGTCGAGCTGGGCGCCGTCCTGCAGTCCCCCTGGGGGTAACTCCGCGCTGATCGTGAAGTTACGGCGCCCCTGGTCGACGTTCCAGAAGTCGAAGTGGAGCGTGTTGTCGCCCTGCGCAGTGTTCGGCGTGTTGCGGACCGTCACGCGCGTCGTCTCGCCGTCGGGGCGCGAGAACCAGCGCTGGAGCTCGCCGGTCCCGACGAGGAACACGGTGAGCATGCTGAGGAACACCGCGCAAAAGAAGGCGATCATCTTCATCGATACGTCTCCAACAGCGAGTCCCAGACGCCGCGCGCCTTGAGGATGAGCTCGGCGATCTCTCGCACCGCGCCGCGGCCGCCGGGCGCGGTGGTCGTGTACTCGGCGACGGCCCGAACCTCCGGCCGCGCGTTGGCGACCGCGACCGGGAAGCCGACGATTCCCAGGCATCCCAGGTCGTTCACGTCGTCGCCGATGAAGCAGGTCTCCCGCAGCGAGATCTTCCGGTCCTCGATCTCGCTACCTTTCCTACCACTGCGCGCGAGGATTGCTTCCAAGTGGGCCCGCTTTTTTTCGACGCCGCTCCAGCACAGGTGCACGCCGAGCCCGCGGGCCCGCGCGTCGACGACCGGTGACGCGCGTCCGGACAGAAAAGCGACCTCGACTCCGGCCCGACGCAGCAGCGTGATTCCCATCCCGTCGAGCACGGAGAAGCGCTTGCGCTCCTCACCGCGCTCGTCGAGGGCGATCACGCCGTCCGTCAGGACGCCGTCGACATCGCAGACGATGAGCTGGACCTCGGATGGCGGCACGGGGTGCGACCCGGCTGGATCGTGGGGCATGACGCGACGGCTCCGCAGACCCGCCCGCCCGACACTTCTCTTCTTCCGCAGAGGGCACCCTCCGCGGCTCTTCTGCACTTCCGCCGCACGGGTCGGGGAAGCGTAGGTCATTGTTCACAGCGCGTGGAAGAAGTCAATCGGCGCGAAACCGTCGCCAACGTCGCGAGCGGGGACCCTGCCGCACGAAAAAAGGGCGGAGCGCCGAACGCTCCGCCCTTCTCGCCCGTGTCGGGCGCTAGCTCTCGTGATCCGCGATCAGCTCTTCGGAATCAGCGAGTCGATGACGCTCGGGTCGGCCAGCGTGCTGGTGTCGCCGAGGTCTTCGGTATCGCCGGCGCCGATCTTGCGCAGGATACGGCGCATGATCTTGCCGCTGCGCGTCTTCGGCAGCCCGTTCGCGAACTGCAGCCGGTCCGGCGTCGCGATCGCGCCGATCTGCGTGCGGACGTGCTTGATGAGCTCCTTGTGCAGTGCCTCGGTGCCTTCGGTACCCGCGGTCAGGATGACGAACGCGCAGATGCCCTGGCCCTTGATCTCGTGCGGCATGCCGACCACGGCCGCCTCGGCGACCGCCGGGTGCAGTACGAGGGCGCTTTCGACCTCGGCCGTCCCCATGCGGTGACCCGATACGTTGATCACGTCATCGACGCGACCGGTGATCCAGTAGTAGCCGTCGTCGTCGCGCTTGCACCCGTCACCGGTGAAGTACTTGCCCTTGAACTGGACGAAGTACGTGCGCTTGAACCGGTCGTGGTCGCCGTAGAGCGTTCGCATCATGCCGGGCCACGGCTCGGTGATGCAGAGGTTGCCGCTCGTCGTTCCCTCGAGCACCTCGCCGTCGTCGTTGACGAGCGCCGGCTTGATGCCGAAGAACGGCAGGGTCGCCGAGCCGGGCTTCATGTCGATCGCGCCGGGCAGCGAAGTGATCAGGATGCCGCCGGTCTCGGTCTGCCACCACGTATCGACGATCGGACAGCGGCTCTTGCCGACCTCTTCGTAGTACCAGCGCCACGCCTCGGGGTTGATCGGCTCACCGACCGTACCGAGGAGCCGCAGCGACGGCATGTCGTGCTTGTCCGTCCAGGACGTGCCCTGCGCCATCAGCGCGCGAATCGCGGTGGGGGCGGTGTAGAAGATCGTCACGTCGTACTTCTCGACGACCTCCCAGAACCGCGACACGGTCGGGTAGTTCGGCACGCCTTCGAACATCACGGTCGTCGCGCCGTTGGCGAGCGGGCCGTAGATGATGTAGCTGTGCCCGGTGATCCAGCCGATGTCGGCCGTGCACCAGTAGACCTCGCCCGGCTTGTAGTCGAAGACGTACTCGTGCGTCATCGACGTGTAGACCATGTACCCGCCGGTCGTGTGCTGGACGCCCTTCGGCTTTCCGGTGCTTCCGGATGTGTAGAGGATGAACAGCGGGTCTTCCGCGTCCATGGCCTCCGGCTCGCACTGGTCGCTCGCGCTGTCGACGACGTCGTGCCACCAGACGTCGCGACCATCCGTCATCGGGATGTCGGTGTCGGTGCGCTTCACGACGATGACCTTCTTGACGCAGTCGAGGCCTTCGACGGCCTCGTCGGTGGTCGCCTTCAGCGGGATCGTCTTCGGTCCGCGCAGGCCCTCGTTCGCCGTCAGGACGACGCTGCAGCTCGAATCGAGGATGCGGGTGCGCAGCGAGTCGGCGCTGAATCCGCCGAAGACCACGCTGTGGATCGCGCCGATGCGCGCGCAGGCGAGCACCGTGAACGCGAGCTCCGGAATCATCGGCAGGTAGACGCAGATGCGGTCGCCCTTCTTGACGCCCATCTCCTTCAGAGCGTTCGCCGTGCGGCAGACCTCCGCGTGGAGCTGCGAGAACGTGTAGGTCTTCGAGTCGTCGGGGTCGTTGCCTTCCCAGATAATCGCGGCGTCGTCTCCGCGGCCAGCGGCGATATGACGGTCGATGCAATTGGCCGAGGCGTTGAGCTTACCGCCGGTGTACCACTTGATATCAGCGGCGTCGAAGTCCCATTCCCGCACCTTGTTCCACGGCTCGATCCAATCGATGCGCTTGGACTGCTCCGCCCAGAAACCCTCCGGATCGTCGACGCTCTTCTTGTAAAGGGCGTCGTACTCCTCACGGGTCTTGAAGTGGGCCTTGGCGCTGAAATCGGCAGACGGTTGGTATTTTTCCTTCAGGCTCGCCATCGTCATTCCTCCATGGGTCTTTGCGACACCGACCGCGCGGGGATTCGGCTTCGGGGTTCTACACTCGATCTCACCTGATCCGGCAGCGCTCCCACGACCACTCGAACTCGTCGACGTCCCTCCGGACGAGTCCGCGGGTCCCGTCGGCTGGACCGTCGAATCGCTCGTGAGCTACGCCAGCGGATTCGCCTCGGGAAGTTCTTCCTGCACGAATCCTGAGCGCTGGAATATAACGTTTCCCTTCGGTCGATGGGAGAGCTTCCCATAGACTTTTCTCGAATTTTTTCACGATTTCCTGCCCGCTCGCGCATGTCCGTTCACGCTGTCTGCCTACGCCCGTCCGGCCCGAGACCCGACCGCCGCGCCGCTCAGCTTCTCGATGCGGGGTTCGAGAGGCTCGTGCTCGAGCCACCCCTCCGCGCGCCCGAGTGGGGGACTTTGCGCGAGTTTCTACCGCGCGACAGCGTCGCGGCCGTGCGGCTCTTCCTGCCCTATCCGCGCTCCGTGGCTCTTCGCCGCGGCGCCGCGGCGCCGTTTCGGCTCGGCTCGACCGACGCGGCCGAGCGTCGCGACATGCTCGCGCAGGGGTTCGCGACGCTCGAGGCGGCCGACGAAATCGCCGCGCCGCTCGTGCTCTTGCCCGTCGTGGAGCTCGGCGACTCCGCCCGGGCGGGACTGCCCTGTGGCTTCGTCGACCCGACGCGTGACGGCGGCCTCGACCCGAACGTCGCGAGCGCGCGCCGCGACGAGGCTCGCGCGCGGTTCGACGGGATGCTGCTCGTCGTCGAGAAGCTCGCCGATCGCGCGGAACGCTACGGATTGCGCCTCGCGATGACCGTGACGAATCGCGCGGCCGAGCTGCCGCGTTTCGACGAGGTGCGGACGTGCTTCGACGAGCTGCGGGGAGCGCCGCTCGATCTGTGGGTCGACACGGCGCGGTGGCCGGTCGAGCTGCTCGACGTGCCCGCTATCGGTGCCGCGGCAAGCGGGTCGGGCGGGGATGTCGCGGAGCTGCCGGTCGCGGGAGTCTCGGTGCGCGACGTCGGTGACGACGGCGAATCCGCACTGCCGGGGCGCGGTCGGCTCGACTGGGCGCTCCTGGCCCCGTCGCTCGCGCGCTGGCCCGTCGCCGCGCTGGACCTCGCGGCCGGCGCGGCGCCCGACGACCTCGCGGCCGGGCTGGAGTTTCTACGCGAGCACACCGGCGACCGCCGTGACGACGACGACACCTTCGGACTCGGCGGAAATCTCGGCGGTTGATCGCCGCGGCCATGCGGAGTTGAGCCGCTGCGAGCCTCGTACGGGGACGCGAAGGTCGGCTGCCACGAGCGGTCGGCTCCAACTCCGCGCGCGTGGGTTGCCACACCAGCGATGTCGAAGGGCCCCGGTGCAAATGATACGGTCAGCCCACGCGCTAGTTCATCGAGTCGAGCGTCTGCAGGATGCGCTCGGCGCGCTGGGCGTGGACCGGCTCGGGGTTCGATTCGACGAAGAGCTTGAAGAAGCGCCGCGACTTCTTCAGCGTGCCCGTCTTGACGTGCAGGTAGCCGAGATTGAAGTACGTCTCGGCGCGCACGTCCTCGGGCGAGTGGGTCGCGACGTGGTGCTCGAGGATGCGAGCCGCCTTATCGAACTCGCTGCGACGGATGAAGTGCTCGCTGAGCGTGTGCTCGACCTCGTCGTGGAACTCGCTCGAGCCGTCGGTCTCGATTTGATTCATGTAGGCGCCGTACGCACCGTCGAAGTCCCGGCCCTTGAGGCAAGCGCGGATCGACTTCTCGTCGGCGTACGTACGACCGGTGTGCTCGTCGACCTCGGGCTGGTCTGCACGCAGCGCCTCTTCGTCGACGACGAGGGCGTACTCGCGGTTCGTCTCGACCGTTTCACCCTCGACCGTGCCGGACAGTCGCGCGTTGACGTCCTTGGCGCTGATCTTCGTCGACGAGTAGCGTCGGCCCGCCGCCGCGCCCCCGACCTCCATCTCGGAGTCGAGTGGCTCGAGGTACGGCTCGCCTCGCTTCTTGCGTCGACCGCCGAGGAAGGCCCAGGTGAGCACGAGAGCGGTGGTCGCGCCGAGTCCGGTCAAGATCCAGACGGCGTGGGCGCGGATGAACCCGACGACCGCCGCGCCGAGCCCCTGCGGCTCGGCCGCGGCCGGAGCTCCGGCCGTCTTCGCGGCGTCATCTTTCGACGCGGTCTTCTCGTCGCCTGTGCGCCGTGCGCGCGACAGGGGCGCCTTCTTGTCGGTGCTGGTCGCGGGCTTGCGGGACGCGGGGACGCGGCGGGGCGGCGTGCGCTCGCGGGTCTTCGCCGCGGGGCTCTTGCCCGACTTGCTCGGCGTCAGGCTCTTCGTGGAGCCGCTACCGGCGCGCGTCGGAGCCGTCAGTTGGCGTCGCGTGCGCGAAGCGTTGATGCGCTCGACGCGCGAGTCGACCTTGCCGGCATCGGAGCTCCCCGAGGCCTTCCCGGGATTCGCATAGTCGGGCCCTTCGTCCTGCGCGCGTGTGAAGTCGCCGGCCGATACGGCCAAGAAAGCGGTCAGAAGGGCCGAGAGCAGGGCGTGTCGTGTCGACATGGTGCTTTTCCGTAGCGGCGGTCGGAAACCCACGAACAGCGAACGGTCCGTTGCAGCGCTCGGGGCGTTTTCGACGGACAGTTAACTCAAAGCTTACCAGATGGTCGGCGCGTCCAAGGGGTTTTCTGTGGCGGTTGTTTGCGCTTGGTGTGGCCAATGCTGCCAAACCGTCCCGCGTCTGGTACGCTGCGACGACGGTCTCCCGTGCCGGCCGCCGCGCGTCGTGCCCGCGGCCCGCGCCGGAGGCCCGACTCTCACCGCACCGAAAGACGGAGTACACAGCCTTGTCCGACGACGCCCAGACGGCTGCGGAGACGGCCGCGAATGCTGCGACCGACGAGACATCGGCGACCCAGAATCCGGCCGAGCCTGCGGTCTTCGCGCTCGAGCCGGGAGCGCGGGTGCGATACGGGCCGGATACGGGCCGCGTTCTCGAGGTGCGGGGGGGTGGCGAGGAGCCGTACGAGGTCGAGATCCGCTGGGATGGCAAGAAGTACCCGGAGTGGCACCTGTATCGTTCTCTCGCGCGTCGCTTTCGGGGCGGCGACTTCGAGGTGCTCAAGCCGGGGCGCCGATCGATCCTGCGGCGCATCTGCCCGTTCTGCCGCTGAGCGCGCGAACCGCCAGGTCTGCCCCGTTCGGAAACTGAATTCGCCAACGGGTTTCCGGCGCCCCGAGCCCGCCGCCGCGGTAGGGTCGTGTTCGTGCGCGGGCCCCGTCGGCGGCCGCCGGGCAGGGCTGACCCACCCCTCACCGGCGGCTTTCTTCTTCTGGTAGGATACCGCCATGGTGTCCCGCCCCGCCGGCTCGCTCTGCCCCGGCAGCCTTCAAGGTGTCGTTCTCGCGATCGTCGTCACGACGCCGGCATTCGGCGCCGAGAGGGCGCCCGCTCCGCAGGCCACACCGCAGTCGGCGCGGGGCGCAGGGCCGACCGACGCGACGCTCGGGCCCGTCGTCTGGCAGGGATCCCTCGACGGCCTCGCGCGGCCACACCAGCGTACGGCGTTTCGCCTGTCGCCGCGCGGCGACGCGTTTCTGTGGTTCCAGGGGCCGCCGCTGCCTCGGCTGATGCTCCAGCCGCTCGCGGGCGGGGAAGGATCCGGAGGCGCCGCGCGCATGGTCGGAACAGCGACGCCGTGCTCGACGATGGCACCGCGTTGGGGTCCCGACGGTCGCGATCTCTACTTCACCGCGGCGAGCGCCCCGGTCTCGGCGCGCCCGTCCGGTCGCGGGCGTGTGCGGACGCCCGTCGCGCTGTGGGTCGTGCGAGCGGCGCTTCCGACGCTCGCCGTCGAGCCCGTCTGGCCGCGGGCGGGGCGCGCGGACGGCTCGATCGCGGTCCTGCTCGACGTCCACCCTTCTGGCGATCGCGTTCTGGTCGGCACCGCGCGCGCGCCGGAGCGCTTCGGTGGCGACCCGCGCCGCGCGGACCTGCGCTTGGCGCTCGTCGAGGTGCCGGTCGGCGAGGGCGCCGGCGACGTCCGGACGCTCGGCCTCTTCATCGGCGGGCGAGCGCTCGCTCGCTACGACCGCTCGGGCGCGGCTGTCGAGCTGGTAGACGGCGACGCGGGCGACCCCGGCGCGCTCGTGCGGCGCTGGGACCTCACTCGCGGGCGGTTCGAGCCGGGGGGCGCCGAGCGCGCGGGCTGGCGCCGGCACGGCGGCGATCTCGACGTTGTCGTGCTCCAGGTGCCGCACCGCGGGAGCTTCGGGCACGACCCGTTCCGGACGTTCGCGCTCGCGCGCGCCGGATCGCCGTCGGCCGCGTCGCTTCGCGTGCCAGCGGCCGTCCTCCAGGCGTCGATCGTTCCGCCGGTGCCGATCGCCGCCCGCGCCGGACGCGTCCTGCTGTGCGGCGGCCTGCCCGATCGCCCGCGCGTCTTCGTCACACGTCTTTTCTTGCCGGCCGCTGGCGCGACGCGATCCGCACGGTTCGATCCCGCCGCGGCCCTGCGTCTGTCCGAGGCGTTCTTCGCCGGAGAGATGCTGTGCCGCGTCGACGACGGAACGCGACCGATCGTCGAGCGCTTGCGGGCGACGTTGCGCGAGCCGGACGCGCCGCCGATCCGAGCGCTCCGCGCCCGCGTGCGTTGGGAGGGCATCGGGGTCAACGCGGGGACGGTCCATGCGCTGAGGATCGTCGAGAGCGCGCCGGGGCGCTGCCGGATCGAGCGCTCGCTCGCGGTCATCGAGGCCGACGTGTCGACCGCTGAGGACGGCGACGCGGTCGGTCCGCCGCCGCGCAAGAGCGGCACTCAGGTGCTCTCGTTCGACGGCGAACGCTGCTGGCTCAAGGGCGAGGGCGATCGCTGGCAGCGTGTCGACGCGGCGTTCGCGGCGGCAGAGCTCAGCTCGTCGTCGCTGCTGCGCCTTGCACTGGATCCGGCCGGGCTCGGCGACCCGCACCTGGCCTTCGGTCCCGCTCGCGAGGAGTCGGCGGACGCGCAAGGGCGGCGCTGGACGCTGCCGGTGCGCTACGACGACGGCTACGCGGGCGAGCTCGTCGTGGCAGAGACCGACAGCGGCGCCGTGTTGCCCGTCGCGTGGCGCTCACCGCTTCACTTGCCGACGTGGCGGTTGCGCACGCAGATCGGTCGCGTGCCGAACGTCAAGACGCTGACCTTCGGCGCGTGGCAACGGCGGCCCGGCTCCGCGCCTGGCGGAACGCCCGGCTCCGCGTCCCGTCTCGTGCCCACGCGCTTCGACTTCGACAACGGGTACGGCTCGTTCCGACTGACGATCGAGGCGCTCGAGCTGGTCGCCACCGAGGAGGAAGCCGGTTTGTCGCGAAAGTCGTTCGTGCCGCAGGGGACTGGAGGGGAATGATGGAATACGTCTGGGCGTCGCTCCTCGTGCTCATCAATACGTGTAGCCTGTTTCTGATCGTGCTCGGACTGCCCGGCACCTGGCTCATGGTCCTCGCGACGGCGGGCCTGTGGTGGTGGCAGCAGGAGGCCGCGATCGTCGGCGGTTGGGTCGTCATCGTCGCGCTCGTCCTCGCGTTCCTCGGCGAGGTCATCGAGTTCCTTTCCGGCGTCTTCGGCTCGAAGAAGGCCGGCGGGTCGCGGTGGGGGTCGGTCGGCGCGCTGATCGGGGCGCTCGTGGGCGCGGTCCTCGGCACGTTCTTGATACCGGTGCCGATTCTCGGCTCGATCATCGGCATGTGCGGCGGCGCATTCCTGTTCGCGGCGCTTCTGGAGCGGATCGGCGGGCGGACGGTCCAGGACTCGCTGCGCTCGGGGCAGGGCGCGGCGGTGGGGCGGTTCCTCGGGGTTCTCGCGAAGCTGGCGGTCGGGTTCGCGATCTGGACGGTGACGGGCGTAGCCGCGTTCTGGCCGTAGGGCGAACGCGCCGGGATTAGGAAAGACGACACCCGGGTGTCGCGTTGGAGTGTCCTGTTAATACGACTCTGGGACGGGGTCTGAGGAGGGGCTCGTTCTGGCTGCTGGGGAGGAACTTCCTCCGCCCGCGGAGCGTTGTCCTGGCGTTCTGCCCCGCTTCTGCGGCACGGCGCGTGTCCGCTGGATTCTTGGCGTTCGGGGCCCCGTTCCGGTAAAGTCGTCCGTTTCGTGCGCCGTGGCGCGCCGCCTTCCCTCCCCGCCCTCGTCGATGAGGGCCTCACCTCACGGAGATCACTTCATGACGCTTTCTTCGCACTTCCGCATGGCGGGGTTTCTCGGTGCATGCGCCGTCCTTTCCTTGACGACCGCTTCCGCTGCCGAGGGCTGGCTGACCGACTTCGAGGCCGCCAAGAAGCAGGCGACGACGGAGAAGAAGGACATCCTGATCGACTTCACCGGCTCGGACTGGTGCGGCTGGTGCATCAAGCTCAATGAAGAGGTCTTCAACAAGGACGCGTTCAAGAAGGCCGCGCCGAAGGACTTCGTGTTCCTCGAGCTCGACTTCCCGCAGCGCAAGAAGCTCGACGAGAAGCTGCAGAAGCAGAACCAGAAGCTGCAGGAGGAGTTCGGCGTCCAGGGTTTCCCGACGATCTTCCTGACCGACGGCAAGGGACGTCCGTACGCGCAGACCGGCTACCAGCCCGGCGGCCCGGAGAAGTACCTCACGCACCTCGCCGACCTGCAGAAGAAGCGCGTCGAGCGCGACAAGCACTTCGCGAAGGCGAAGAAGGCGAAGGGCCTCGACCGTGCGAAGCACCTGAGCGCCGGGCTCGATGTGCTGAAGGCTAGCTACGTGTTCCCCGCCTACGAGAAGATCGTCGCGAAGATCATCGAGCTCGACGCGAAGAACGAGGCCGGCCTCAAGAAGACGTACGAGAAGAAGAAGACCGACTTCGCCCTCAGAGCGGAAGTGAGCAAGGTCGAGCGCGCGGTGATGAAAGCCATGCAGACCGGCGGGGACACGGCGGCTGCGATGAAGCAGCTCGAGGATGTTCTCAAGAAGACCGGCGGCAAGGGCGAGGCCGCGCAGAAGCTCTACCTGATCCAGGCGCAGGTGGGCTTCCAGCAGTCGGAGGGCAAGGACGTCAAGTCGGCCGTCAAGTTGCTGCGCAAGGCCGTCGAGGCGGATCCGAAGTCCGACATCGGCCAGAACCTCGTTCGCGTGATCGCGCAGCTCGAGGAGAAGGCGAAGGCGGACGCGGAGAAGGCGAAGGACGACGCGGGCGACGAGAAGTAACCCGCCCGCGGGCCGTTTGGCGGCGCGCTTTTTCGGAACTTCCGACGGCGGGGGGGGGCGGGGGGGGCCGGCGGCGGCCCCCGGGGCGGGGGGGGGGGG
>CAYMRB010000071.1:14979-28880 GCA_964392615.1 uncultured Planctomycetia bacterium
CCCCCGGCCGCTTTGGTTAGGGGGGCGGGCAGAAGAGCAGGCGAGCCCGCGCGTGGGCTCGCATGGACGAAAAGAAGTCGTGAAGAGCCGGCGGGAGTCCCGTGTCGCGGAGTGAAGAGCTCGCGGATTCCTTGATCGCACCGTCCACCGAACGTGCGTGGGTCCAGGTCGACCTGGACGCGCTGGCGTGGAACACCGCTCGTGTGCGGGAGTTCCTGCCGGCGGCGACGCGCCTCATGGCGGTGGTCAAGGCAGACGCTTACGGACACGGCGCGGAGAGCGTATCGCGAACCGCGCTCGAGTACGGCGCCGCGTCGCTCGGTGTCGCCACGGTCGACGAAGGAGTCGCCTTGCGCGAGGCCGGCGTCGAGGCGCCGATCCTGGTCCTCGGCCACGTCAGCAGCGTGCGGAGCGTGCGGCGGCTGATCGAGAGCGGCCTGACGCCGACGGTCTGCTCGGCGTCTCACGCGATGGGCATCGCCGACGCGTTGACGACCGCGCGCGGGGCGTCGGAAAGCCGGCTGCGGCGCGGTCTTCCCGTGCCAGTCCACGCCAAGATCGACACCGGCATGTCGCGTCTCGGCTGCCCGTTCCAGGAGACCGCCGAGTTCGCGCGCACGCTGCATCGGCTGCGCGGGGTGCTGCGCGTCGACGGGCTTTACTCGCATCTGGCGTGCGCCGACAGCGTCGATCCGGCCAGCATGAACGCGCAAAGGACGCGCTTCGAGCGAGCGCGACGGACGGTCGAACAGCACGGTGTGCGGCCCCGGATGGTCCACCTCGGCAACTCGGCGGCGTGCTTGACGTCGACGGAGTTCTGCTACGACCTCGTTCGCGTCGGCCTCGCGCTCTATGGCCTGAGCCCGGCGCCGCATCTCGACGGGCGGTTGCCGCTGCGGCCCGCGCTCGAGGTGAAGGCACGTGTGACGCAGGTGCGCCGCCTCGCTGCCGGCGCGGCGGTGAGTTACGGCGAAACGTGGACCGCGCCGCGCGATCGCCGCGTCGCGACAGTCGGCATCGGATTCGCGGACGGCGTGCCGTGGACCCTGTCGAATCGTATGCAAGCTCTCGTGCGCGGGCGTCGCGTGCGGCAGATCGGCCGGGTGACGATGGATCAGCTCATCCTGGACGTGACGGACGTGCCCGGCGTCGAGACCGGCGACGAGGTGACAGTGATCGGCCGGGACGGCGACGAGGCGATCACCGCCCGTGATTGGGCCGAGATTCTCGGAACGATCACGTGGGAGGTGCTGTGTTCGTTCAAGAGTAGGCTGCCGCGTGTCGCGACGTCGCTGCCGCGGTCGGCCGTGGATCGGGCCGCGGGGGCGCCGTGGAGCGCTACTACGCGTGGTGGGGAGCCCCTGTCAGTGCCCCAATAGGTAGCGGACAGCCGCCTTTTCGTCCGCAGGAAATGATTTACGTGAAGCTCGAGGACGCTACCATGATCCGTTCGCGAAACCCCTGTCGACCCTCGCAAGTGCGGGCGCCGGGCGACCGAATAACGCAACAGGCCCGTCGGGAAACGCGAGCAACACCGGACATGACACCCGTTTCGATGCGTCGAGCCACCACCAGGCCGTCCGCAGCGCGCCGCCGATCGCCGGGGGCTGCCAGCCACAAGCCGGCCGACTCCGTCGCGCCGCAGACGCGCCGTGAGCAGATGGTCACCGAGATGGAGCTCCTGAAGGTCGAGAATGACCTCGGGCGCCTCGAACGCCGCTGGCGCAACAAGCGTCACAAGTACCTGCAGCGCAAGGCTGACGGCGCGTGGCAGGTGCCGGATCCGCAGCCGCTCGCGGTGGCGGCGGGCCTGGCCCTGTTCTCGGCGCTCGGCATGGGGGCGATGGCGCTCGCCGACGGTCGGCTCGACAGCCACCACTTCTTCCTGCTGCCCACGCTGCTCGTCGCGGCCGTCGTCACGAGCCATCGAGCGTGGAGCCACGAGTCCCGCGCCCGCGCCTACGTGGTCGCCGAGCTCGACTACGAGCGCCAGCGCACGTCGTTCCTGCGCGAGCGACGCGAGCTGACGCACCTCGTCTGATCTCGCCGCTCCCGGAGAGCGCTCGCCACGCTGTGTCGCGTCGTGCATCATGACGCGCATGGGCAACGATCGTCCGCGGAAGAGGCTCCGCCTGTGGGTCGTCGTCGCGGCGTGTACGACCGTTCTCGTGCTCGCCGCAGTGGCCGTGTCCGTTCACGGACGCCGGTGGCGGGACGCATGGCTTGCGCAGGAGGTTCAGTCGAGCGACGTCGGGGACCCGGTCGCGGAGGCCGTCCGGCTCGCGAGAAACAACCCGGAAGCGGGCTTGCCGCGGCTCGCGCGGGCGGTCGCAGCGGGGAAGCTCGCGCCGCTCTTGGAGCAGGTCCAGGACGGCTACGATCCCGGCCTCTTCGCCGAGTTGCACGAGGACGAGGGCGTGACCGACAGCTGGAGACAGGCGGTGCGGGGTCTCGGCGCACGGGCTCACGCGGCCAGACCGCAGCTCTATCCGATGCTGCGCGACGCGGAACCGGCCGTGCGCGTCGCGGCGCTGTACGTGCTGGCCGCGACGCCGGACCGGCACCCGGACTACGTCGCGGCGCTGCTCGCGGTCATCTGGGGTGACGACAGCGTCGCGGCGCTGATCGCAACGCTGTCGCTCTGTGAGGATCCGCTCGACACGGCAAGCGCTCGCCTGGCCGCCCGCGGCACCCTGCGACACTTCGACTTCAGCCGGGCCGCGGTCAGCTGGATTCTGAACGGCGTTACGGTCGCTTCGTCCTCCGGCCCGCGGTCGTTCGCGGACACAGCGGCTCTCGAGGCGCTCCTCGATGACGACGACGCGTCGGTGCGGCGAGGTGCCGCTGCCGTTCTCGGCTGGCGCGTACACCCCTCGGACGACCGGCCGATTCGCGCGCTGTTGCGCGCGACCGCGCACGAACGTGAGGACGTGTGTCTGATGGCGCTCGACGAGATTGCCGCACACCTTCCCGTATCGAGCGCGCCGCCCCTCGGCGGCAGCGTGGAGGTGTTCGATTTCGATGCGGCCGACGATTGGGAGGAGGCTCCGTCGCAGGAGGTTCCATTGCCGCCCGACGCGATCCCGTCCGCCATCGGCGACACCGTCGTCGCCGCCGCGGCTTCCGCTCGCTACCGCGCCGCCGCCGTCGCCGTCTGCGGCCACGTGCCGCTTCGTCCGGTCGACCTCGAGCGTCTCGATGCGCTGACCAGGGACGAGCGGTGGGAAGTGCGGATTGCGGCCGGTCGCTGTCTTCTCCGGTCGGGTGCGGAGCTCGAAGCTGTGGCGCTTCTGTGCCAAGACGGCGACGAGGACGTCCGCCGCGAGATCCTCGATGAGATCCGCGCCGAGCCCGTCGGCCGCGAGGCGCTGGTGCCGGCGGTCGCCGAGCTCGTCGGGGATGCCGCGCCGCTTCTGCGCGCGCGAGCGCTGGCGACGTTGCGAGCGATCGCGGTTCCGGATCAGCACGACGCGGTCTTGTTGCGCGCGTCGCTCACGGCGCTCCGCGACGATGACGGGAGGGCGCAAAGCGAGGCTCTGGCGACGCTCGCGTCGCTCGGCGAGGCGGCCGCGCCAGCTCTCGCGCGCGTCGCCGGATGCCTCGATCTCGGACCGGACGATCCGCTCGCCTACGAGCCGCGCTCCGACGCGGCGCGAGCGCTCTTCGAGATGGGAGCCGTCGGGGGTGGCCTCCCGCTCCGGCTCGAAGAGGTCGGCGGCGTCGACGCGGATCCCGACACGCTCCGCGCGCTTCTCGACGTCGCCGCCACGCGCCTCGCGGCTCTCCGCGCGCTCGCGCGCGGCGGACCGGAACTCGCGGGCGCGGCGCCTGACGTGCGTCGCTGCCTGGACGACGACGATCCCTACGTGCGCGAGGCTGCGTGCGAAGCGCTCGCGGAGCTGGCGCCGGTCGGCGCCGATGTCGCGCCGGCCATCGCGTCACGTCTGGGCGACGCGCACTGGTACGTGCGCAAGCGTGCTGCTCGCGCGCTCGGCGCGCTCGGCGTGAACGCGCGGGGCGAGATCGAGCGCCTCACCGCGGCGTTGGGCGACGACGATTCGCGCGTGCGCTGGCAGGTCGCGAGGAGCTTGCGGCGGCTCGCGATCGACGTGCCCGAAGTGCGCGCGGCGCTGAGGGTCGCGGCGAAGGAGGACGCGAGCCCAGACGTGCGTCGTGCCGCTCAGGAAGCGCTCGGCGAGCTCACCGGTCGGGCGGCGGGATAACGCGTGACCCCGCGGCGGACGGTTGAACTGAAAGGCCAGCGCGCCGAAGAGCCCGGCCGCGGCGGTTGCGCAGCACGACAGCGTGACGAGCGCCAGGCGCATCAGCCGGCGACGGCGGGGCCGTTCTTCACGTGCCGAGGCGTTGTCGTCGGTCATCCCGAGTCCTTCCTCGTCACCTCGTCACCTCGTCACCTCGTCACCTCGTCACCTCGGCGCCGCGGCGTCGCGGCCGTTCAACCGCCAATCGTACGGGAGGAACCGTGTCGCGTGGGTTTTCCCCGCGCCCCGGAGATTCTTCAGCTTCTCCGAGTAGCGCGCCGCGAACGCCTCGACCGATCCCGCGACCTGCTCGAAGTCGCCGCCGTACCAATCGTAGAGCGGTGTGAGCCAGACGGCCGCTTCGGCGTCGTCGATCCGAAACCACGCGGCGTGCGAGTGGACGAAGCGCGTCTGGTCCTCGAGCTGCGCGTCGAGGCGGTTGGCGCGGTACGCCTCGCTGCGCAGTGGGGGACAGCTCACCGCCGCGCAGACGAGCGCGAAGTGGATGCGCGCCTCCTTGAACTTCGGGCGGATCTCCTGGTGCTCGATGTCGTCGAGGCTCCACGTGTGCGGGCCGACCTTCCACCGTTTCGCCTTCCACCGCTCCGACGCCGGGATGTCGCGGATCGACTCCACCGGCCAGTGGTCGAGGATCAGCCGCAGCGTGAACGCGTTGTACGCGTTCAGAAGCAGCGCGAGCTTCTCGTCGCGGCCGAGCTCGTCCCACGGCGCCTCGGCGAGCGCCGCGATGTAGCCGTCGAGACCGGCGCTGTCCGCCGCCAGGGCTGCGTAGTCGACGAACCCGCCGGCGTCGACGTGCTGGCGCAGCACCGCGTCGAAGTCGGCGTGATCGAATCCGGTGACGGTCGATTCCTCGTACGCCTCGCGCAGCGTCGCCTCGGGCGGGCCCATCACCGATCGAACCTTGAGGCACGCACCGCACGCGAGGGCCACGATGGCCACCGCCAGAAGCGCCCAGGGGCGCCGCGGCGGCGCGGCGGAGGGTCCATCGTCGCTGCTATCCGACGCTCCGTCGGCGGCGGGCTCCAGCTCGACGTGCTTCGCTAGCTCGCGCCGTGCGATCTTCGTGATGTAGACCGACACCGCGATGGTCGCGACGACGCCGATGATCAGCATGATTCCCTTCAACGCATCCTGCGACTCGCCGCCGCCACCCGCGACGAGCGCGGCTTCCCTGCCGACAACGCCGATGTACACGTACATGAACGTGCCGGGCAGCATCGCGATCGCGCTCGTGACGACGCACGTCAGGAAGCGGATGCCCGTCAGCCCGTACAGGTAGTTCTGCAGGTTGAACGGCACAGCGGGCGACAGGCGCAGGAGCGCGACGATCTTCCAGCCGCCTCGCGCGATGGCGCGATCGATCGCCGCGAACTTCGAATTCGCCGCCATGCGTCGCTCGAATCGACCGCGCGCCAGGTATCGCGAGATCAGGAACGCCAGCGCCGCGCCGATGTTCGACCCGATCACCACCGCGACCGTGCCCCAGCCGAGCCCGAACGCCGCGCCGCCACCGAGCGTGATCGCCGATCCCGGCAGCATCAGCACCGTCGCGGCGACGTAGATCGCGACGAACGCGACGAAGCCCCAGACGCCGAGGTCCTGGAGCCACCCCTGCACGTTCACCATCGCCTCCTCGACCGGGATCTCGGACAGCAAGAGAAGAACGCCGACGACGAGGATCGCGATCGCGCTCCACCGCATCCACGCGGCTTGTCGGCGTCGAGAGTCGAGCGCGCGGGAGGAAGCGGGCGACGAGGAATCGGTGGGCATCGGCGGGCTCCGGTCGATTGTCTGACGTCGCGAGCCGCGCTCGCGGTGTGCGTGCGGATAGAACGTTGCGGTACGGCGGGGAGTTCCCTCAGCGAGAGTGCTCGGAGCAACTCGGACGAAGTCGAGCTGCCGCGAAGCGGTCGGATCCGACTCCGCCGGCATGAGCTGCCGCGATCGAGCGCAGAGGGCCGCGGCAAAGCCGTTCGGGTCAGCCTGTGCCATGTTAGCATGACGGAAGTGTGCGATCTCGTCATCGCGAACCGTCGTTCTCATCGTCATCCCACGCTTCACTCGGGAGGCCGTCATGAGCCGAATTCTCTTCGCTGTCGTGTCCGCGCTGGCGTTCCTTCCGTCGCTGCGCGCCGACGACAAAAACCCCGCGCAGACGGCACCCGTGCCGCGGCGGGCGCTCGAGTTCTCGGTCGCGCTCGAGAACTCGCACGCGCTGCGATCGGCTCCTTCCGTTCACGCGCTCGTGCGGCTGCGCGGGGCGAGCCTCGACAAGACGGAAGCGAGTCGGGTGCGCCCGGTCAATCTCGCGCTGGTCGTCGATCGGTCGGGATCGATGCAGGGGCAGAAGATCATCGACGCGCGCGACGCGGCGCTGCAGATGCTCGAGCGGTTGCGCGATGGTGATCGGGTCGCTGTCGTCAGCTACTCGTCCGACGTCCGCGTCGACATTCCGACCACCGTCATCGACGCCGATTCGAGGACGCTGGTGAAGAACGCGATCTACCGCATCTCCGCCGGCGGCAACACGAACCTTGGCGGCGGGCTGGTCGAGGGACACCGCCAGGTCCGCAAGAACGTCAGCGTGCGGTACGTGAACCGCGTGCTGCTGATCTCGGACGGGCTCGCGAATCGCGGCATCACGTCGGCTGCGCAGCTCAACCGGATCGCCCGCGAGACGTCGCAGGACGAGATCATCACGTCGACGTTCGGGCTCGGCCTCGACTACAACGAGGACTTGATGACGTCGGTCGCCGACCACGGCGGCGGCAACTACTACTTCGTCGAGAAGTCCACGGACATCGGCCCGACTCTCGGCAGCGAGCTGTCGCAGATGATGGCGACGATCGCCCAGCAGGTGCAACTCTACATGGAGTTGCCCGACGGGGTCGGCGTCGAGGAGGTCCACGGGTTCCTCGAACGGCGCGAGGGCCGCACGGTGATCGTGCCGCTCGGCGAGGTCTTCGCGGGGCAGACGCGTTCGGTGCTCTGGAGGCTCTCGTTGCCGGCCGCTCCGCGGGGCGCCGAACCGGCCGCCGCCGAAGCGGCTGCTGCGCTGCTGTCGCAGGTGGTGACGCTCGGCAAGATCGAGCTACGGTATCGCGACGTGGGGGCGGAGACGATCCAGCGCTCGGCGAGCAGCCCGCTGAAGCTCACGCTGACCTCGAAGCAAGAGGATGTCGACGCGCACCGCGACCTCGAGGTGCAAGCGAGGGTGATGGAGATCGAGCTCGCGACCACGATGCAGACCGCTGCCGAGCTCATCGACCGGGGCGAGTACGATGCCGCGCGCGAGACGCTGCAACGGGTCGCCGCGGACGCGCGCAAGCGATCGTCCGGTCTCGGCAAGTACGCCGCCGAGGTGGAGAAGGCGATTCGCGAAGCCGAGGAGCTGTCGCGCAATGTCGATGCGGCGCGAGAGAACGCGCGGGCGCGACAGTCGCTGAAGAAGCGCTCGAAAGCGGCTGCGTCCAGCCTGCGCAAGAAGTAGGCATGGGCTGCCCGCGCCAGCCGCAGCTGTCGACGATCGCGCACGGCAGCCCATGGCGGCGGAGTCGGGGCCGACCGCTTCGCGGCGGCTCAACTCCGCGAGTGCGCCCCAGCCCGCGGAACGCGTTGCCTCTCACGGGCCGGTTCGTGTAATCTCTGCTCCTCGGGCCGACCGTGTTTGGCAGCCCGTCAGGGCCGCAACCTTGGCCGAGGATGCGCCTTCTTGAGGTCAACACCGCCTTCGAATCGCCTTTCGCAACGAGTCGCCGGGCTCAGCGCCCGTAGCCGGCCGTTCGTCGTCGGGGTTCTTCTCGTCGGCGTCGCTGCCGGATGCCGCATGGGCTCGCCTTCGACCACCGATGGCGACGGCGTGCCGGGCAGGATTATGGGAACTTCGGGGCGGCCGGCGATCGTCGCCCGCGTCCGTCACTTCACCGGCTCGTCGCTGACGGGCCCGCTGCCGACGGCGGCGGGCATCGCGACCGCGGCCGACGCGCTGCGCGTCAGCGTCGAGTTGCGCGCCGCGCGAGGCCGTGTCGAGTCGTTGCTCGAGCCGCTCTCCGCGCTCGCAAGGCTGGTTTCGTCGACTCGTGAAGGGCGACCGATCCGGCACTCGATCGACCTCGGTCGCGGCGCTCGCGGCGGGCGGGTCACCGACGTCGATGCGTTCTGGACGCTGGTCTCCGACGAGGCCGGCGCGGTCGTCGTCGTCGACGATCTCGCCGGCGCGTTGCCGACCGGCGTCACGGCCGCGTTCGATTTCCGCTCGTTGCAGCCGTCGTCGTCCGACGCGAGCCCGGTCTCGTTGACGGTCGAGGTGTTCCGCAGCGCCGGTGAAGGAGAGCTCGCCGTTTCGCTGACTCTCGACCGCGTCGTCGACGAGACGCATCGCACGGAAACCGTCGTGATTCCCGGAGTGGCCGTCGGCGAGCCGCTCGCGCTGCTCGTTCCATCGCCGTTCGACGATACGAGCTCACATGCGACGCTCGCTGTCGTGCTGGCCGTCGTACCCGCGCCGGCGCCCGGTGCGTCCGGCGCGCTCGTCCACGCCAACTCGGTACGGGCTTGCCGCACCGATCTGGTGAGCTCGGCGCTGGAGGCGAAGCGACGCGCGCGCCGCCTGTCGCCCGGCGACGTCTTGCGCCGCGAGCTCGAGTCGACCCTCGCTCTCCTCGCGGCCGACGACGAAGGCTCGCGCCGCAGCGCGCTCCTGCGCCTGGCCGACGCGACGGGAGCGCCGCTCTTCGGTCAATTGGCGCTGACCGTCGATGCCGCGAGTGTCGGCGAGCTCGCCGCGGCGGTTCGCGGCGCGGTCGACGTCGCCGACGACGCGTTCGATCGCGCCGCGCTGGCGTGGCTCGTCGAGGCCGCCGCCGTGCGTTGGGTCGTCGAGCGGGCGAAGGGCGGAACGCTGCCGGCGCAGCTCGAGGCGATCGTCCTGCGCCGCGCGGGCGCGGCCGGACGCGACCTCGCGCGGCTCGCGGAGCTCACCGGCCGCTGTCCGCGCCTGGACCGCTTCGAGACGACGCTCGCGGAGGAGAACTTCATCTTGCTTCAAGACGCCTCCCCCGCCACGCGCGTGCGAGCGTTCGACTGGCTCGTCGCGCGAGACCTCGCGCCGCGCGACTACGACCCGCTGGCTCCGGCTCGCGATCGACGCGCTGCGTTGAAACGAGCGGCAGCAGACGACTCGGCCGATGCCGCCAAGCCCGCCCGCGAGGAGGGAACCGAGCGATGAGCCCGCCGCAGGAGAACGAACCGAATCCCGCCGCGGACGACGATCCGGACGAGTCGTTCGATCCAGCCGAGGACGGAGCCCTCGAGGGGTCGCCCGAACTCGGTGAGACCGGCGATTCCGACGACGAGGAGCTCGATGATCCGGACGATCCGGACGATCCGGATGTCGACGACGAGGACGACGACGAGGACGACGACGAGCCGGACGACGACGAGCCGGACGACGACGAGCCGGACGACGAGCCGGCCGACGAGCCGGCGAAACCGCGTCGTCGCTGGCGGCGCGTTCTACGCTGGACAGTCATCGTCCTCGCGATCCTGACGGTCGGTCGCTACGCGCTCGAGTGGTCGCTGCCGACGATCGTCGGGTCGATTCTCGACGGGCGGGGTCTGTCGGGTCAGTGGGAGCGTCTCGACATCTCGCTCCTGTCCGGCGACGTCGAGCTCTGGCATCTCGAGGTGCGCGAGAAGGACGCCGACGAATCGACCATCGATCTGGAGTACGCCCGGGCCGACGTCGATGTGCTCGCTCTGTTCACCGGCAACATCATCGTGCGGCGACTCGAAGTCGACGGCCTCGACCTGCGGCTCGTGCGCGACGAGGACGGGGTTCTGACGCTCTTGCGCCCCCCGCCCGGCGCGGAAGATGAGGAGGCGGACGTCGAGGACGATGCGCCTCCGCCCGCCGACGCAGGGTCCGACGAGCGCGTTGCGGTCCGTTTCACATCGCCGGTGCGCGTCGAAGCGGCGCGCTTGCAGAACGTGCACGCGCGTCTCGTCGATCATGCCGTGTCCCCGACGCTCGAGACGCGGGTCGACGTCGACGTTCGCGTGTCCGACATCGGCTCGCCCGAGCGACCGGGGCGCTTCGAGGTGCGCGTCGCGTCGCCGCAGTTCCTCGACTCGCTGCGCGTCGAAGGACGCGTCGAGTCCGTCGAGCGCAACCTCGAGATCGCGGCGGACCTCGCCGTGCGGGGTTTTCGTCCCGCCGCGCTGACGCCGTACCTCGCGCCGCTCGGGTTGCGTGCGGTGGCCCGCGACGTGACGTTCGACGGCGCGCTCGAGGTCGTCGCCCGGCCATCGGCGGATGACGACACGGCGGCCGCGGCGACCCTGCGTGTGAGCGGCACGTCGCTGGCGGCGGAAGCGTCGGAGGCGTTCGGGCTCGAGGCGATCGAGGTCGACATCGCGCGAGCGACGACCGGCGACCTGCGGGTCGCCCGCACGCGGCTCGTCGGGCTCGACGTCCGCGCCGCCCGTGCCGCGAGCGGGCGCCTGCGATTCGCGGGGCTCGAGGTCGTGCCCGCGCCGTCTGTCGCGGCAACCGAGGCGCCGCCCGCGCCGCCCGCGTCGGAAGGCACCGCACGGGCAGCGGACGCGACGACGACAGCGGACGGGTCGGCGACGAGCGAGGACGGCCTGACGCCGACCGCGAGTTCCGCCGCGACGGATGTCGCCGCGGTGTTCGAGTGGCTCGTCGAGGAGTTCCGCGCCGAGGACTTCGAGCTGACGTTCCGCGACGAAGCGGTCGACCCGCCGCTCGACCTGGCGTTACGGCTCGACGAGCTGGTCGTGCGGGATCTGGCGAGCGGCGCGATCGTCGCACCGGACGGCACGGCGGGGGCGACGACGTTCACGGCGCGCTTCGCGGCGCCGGGGCTCTTCGCGGTCGCGCGAATCGATGGCCGATCGACCACGGTCCGAACGGCGCGCGACGTCGAGTTCCGCATCGCGGCGACCGGCGTGACAGCGGCTTCGGTCGCGCCGTGGTTGCAAGCGCTCGGCATCCAACCGACCTTCGAGGCGGGTGAGCTCACGTGCGCGGGGCGCATGCACGTGGACACGCGCGCGGACGGTAGCGTCGCGGTCGCGCTCGACATCGCCGGCTTGCGCCTCGTCGATGGAGGCGAGGAGCTCGTCGCGGTGGATCGAGTCCGCGCGACCGACGTCTTGATCGACGCCGCGGGAGTCGTTCGCGTCGGAGCGTTCGAGGTCGGCGGCATGCGGCTGCGCGTGGAGCAGGACGCTGCCGGCTTGCTGGGCGCGGTCGGCTTCGCGGTCGCGACCCGCGCGGAGTCTTCCGCCGGGGAGACCGAACCCGTGCTGCTCGCGATCACGGATGCCGGTATCGAGCTGCGCGATCTGGCCTTCGGGCCGACCGCGGCAGAGTCGAACCCCGGCACGATGCGCGCGTGGATCGAGATCGCCGATGTCATCGGGCACGCCGAGATCGACGGCACGATCGCTGCCTCGGGCGAAGCCTTCGACGCCGCGCTCGACGTTCGCGTCGAGGGTCTGAGGCCGACGGCGATCGCGCCATGGCTCGACGCGGCCGGCGTCTCCTCGTTGTGGAACGACGGCACGCTCGAGGCCGAGGTTCGCGCGCGGATCGCTCTCGACGGCGACGCGCCGGTCAGCGATCTCACGATACGGGAGTTCGCGCTCCGCGACGGCGAGGTCGAGTGGATCGCGCTCGACGCGATCACGGTGGGGGGCGTGCGCGCCACCGCGGAACGGATCGACATCGGCGGCGTCTGGGCGACGCGACCTCGTATACGCGTCGAGCGCGACGCGGCGGGTGGCATCGCGGCGCTCGGCATGCGCATCGCACCCGCGGAGCCCGACAGCGCACCGGTCGACACGACCGACGCGCCGGCGCAGGAGCCGGCCGCGCCACCGCCGCCGACCGAGGGCGGCGATGCGCCGGCACCGAGCCCGCCGGTGATCGCGCTCGGGGAGTTCGCCGTGACCGAAGGGGCGGTGCAACTCGTCGATGCGGCCGTCGAGCCGCAGGTCGACGTCGCGCTCCGCATCGTCAAGGTGGCGGTCAACGACCTCGTGGTCGGGCCTCGCGACGAAGCGCCCGGCTCCCTCGAGATCCGATTGGCGATCGACGAGGTGATCGACGAGCTGACCGTTGGCGGATCGGTGCGCGCGGGTGACGTCAACGAGATCGACTGGCGCGTTCGCGCGGCGGGAGTTCGCGCCGGACCGCTCGCCGCGTACGTGCCGGAAGGCGTGCGCGTCGTGCTCGAGGACGGTCGATTCGACGCGATCGTGCGCGGCGGCGTCGAGCGCCTCGAGAGCGGCGACGTCGGCGCACGGCTCGAGATCGCCGAGGTCGAGTACCGCGACGGCGACGCGTTTCCGTTCGCCCGCGTCGCAGCGTGCCGCGTCATCGCGCCGCGCATCGGGGCGGGGGAGATCGTCGTCGAGGAGATCGCCGTCGACGGCGTCGAGGCCACGGTGCGCAAGATCGACGCGAACACGATCGCGCTCCTCGGCATCGAGATCGCCCCGCCGCCGGCGCCGAGCCCCGAGCCCGCGGGGTCGGCTGCGCCGCCGTCCGAGCCGCAGCCGAGCGCTCCGGGCGATGAGCGGGACAGCGGCGTCGGAGCGCAGAAGAACGGCGCTGACGCGAAGAAGGGCGGCCAGACGGCGACGGACGGCATCGCGAAGAAGCCGGTGCCTGCCGCTGCCGCTGCCGCTGCCGACGTCGATGTGCCCGCGAGTCCTGCGCCGAAAGCCGAGAGCGCCCCGGCGTCGAAGCCGCGTTTCGAAGTGGCGCCCGAGCTGCCGCTCGTCCGGATCGAGAAGCTCGAGCTCGAGCTCGAGGCGCTGCGCTGGCTCGTCGAGTCGGTCGAGGCCGCGGGTGGTATCGAGCCGCCGATCGCGCCGCTGGAGCAGCCTGCGCACCCCCGGCAAGTGCGTCGTCCGCCTGACGCAGAGGTGTTGCCCTTCCAGCAGGCCTCGCTCTCCGGAACGATGCGTCTGCGCGAGCCGATCCGTCTGCTCGGCCCGAACCCCGAGGAATCGACACCGATCGCGCTCGTGACCACGGGCCGCTTCTACCCGCTGATCGACTCGATCCGCGGGGATGTCGAGCTCACGCCGTTCGCCGAGCGGCCGGAAGCGAAGATCGAGATCGACGTGTCCGGCATCCGCGGCGAAGAGCTCGCGAGCACGCTGGGGGCCTTCGCGGTCGAGCCGATCGACGGCCGCGAGCTCGACGACGGTCGCTTCCGTCTCGAGATGCGCGCCGCGGTCGAAGGCCGCCGCCGGCATGCGCTCGACTTCGCGTTCGCGAACGGCTTCGGCGGCGAGCTCGCCATCGAGCGGCTCGACCTGACGCGTCGCACCGAGTCCGGGGAGGAAGAGCGCCTCGCCGGTCTCGGAGGGATGCACGTCGAGCTCGCGCACCTCGATCCGCAGAGCGGCGCTGTTCACGTGCGCTCGATCGAGATCGAGAAGCCCGCCGGGTCCGTGCGACGCGATGAGGACGGGATCCACCTGCTGGGATTGGTTCTGCCCGACCCGCTGCCGAAGAAGGGCGAGCTGGTCGAGTCGGAGTCGGAGTCGGAGTCGGAGTCGGAGTCGGAGTCGGAGTCG
>CAYMRB010000072.1:0-28839 GCA_964392615.1 uncultured Planctomycetia bacterium
CCGGAGGACTCGGAGCCGGCCGAGCTCGCCGCGTGGACGGTGGTCGGCAATGTTCTCCTGAATCTCGACGAAATGTTGATGAAGAGGTGATGACGTGAGCTCGCCGGTTCCCCCTCGACACCCAGCCCTGCACCCTCGACTCGAAGCTCTGCGTCACGTCACCCGTCGTCACTTCCTGAAAAGCTCGCAGCTGAGTCTCGGCTCGCTCGCGCTCGCGTCGATGCGGTTTTCGTCGAGGCGGAACTCATGAGCATCTCATCCGCGGCACGGGTCGGCATCGCGCTCCTCTGCCTGGTGGCTTCCTGGGGTGTGGCCGCGCCCGTCGAGCTGTACGTGGCGGTCGACGGCGACGACCTCGCTGCCGGCACGAAGAGCCGGCCCTTTCGCACGCTCGAGCGCGCGCGCGATGCGGTTCGCGAGCTGAAGAAAACGAGCGACGACCGCACGAGCTACACCGTCTGGCTCCGGGGCGGTGTTCACTACCGCTCCGACTCGTTCGAGCTCTCAGCCGACGACTCGGGTAGCGAGGCGGCTCGCGTCAGCTACCGGGCGTACGCTGGAGAGTCCGTGCGCATCTCCGGTGGCTGGCCTCTTCCCGGCTCCGCGTTTCGAGAGGTGAAGGAGCCGATCGTCGTCGCGCGACTCGATCCGGACGTCAGCGGCCGGCTCCTGCAGGCCGACCTGAAGGCGCTGGGCATCAGCGGCAGCGATCCTGCGGCGCTTCGCGGCGTCGAGCTCTTCTGCCGAGGCAAGCGGATGCCGTTGGCCCGGTGGCCGAACACGGCCTGGGCGCGCGCGCTGCGCGATGCGAGCGACGCCAAGACCTACTCGTTCACGTTTCCCGGCGAGCCTCCGAACGTCTGGACCGATCTCTCGGAGGTCTCCCTGCACGGCTACTGGCGCTACGACTATCGCGATCAGTACGTGAGGCCGTTGCGCGTCGACGTCGCGACCCGGACGCTGACGTTCGAGTCGGACCTAGGAGACGGTCAATCGGGCGGCCGACGCTTCTACGCCCTCAACGTGCTGGAGGAGCTCGACCACCCCGGCGAGTGGTATCTCGACCACGAGAAGGGGCTGCTCTACTTCCTGCCGCTCGAGGATTTCACAGTCCGTGATGTCGTGCTGTCGGTGCTCGCCGAGCCGCTGATCGCGTTGCGAAACGCGTCCTACGTCACCCTGCGCGGACTGACGTTCGAGGCGACTCGCAGCACCGCGCTGGTGATCGGAGGCGGCAAGGGGAACCGCATCACCGGCTGCGTCATTCGCAACGTCGGGGGCTGCGCCGTGGCTCTGGACGGCGGGACGGACAACGGCGTCGAGGGCTGCGATATCCACGACGTGGGCGCCGGTGGCATCACGATGCGCGGAGGCGACCGTCGCACGCTGACTCCGGCGCGGCTCTTCGTGGTCAACAATCACATCCACCACTACGCTCGTCGCGGCAGGTCGTACGAGCCGGCCGTCGACATCGGCGGCGTGGGAAACCGGATGGCCCACAACCTCATCCACGACGCTCCTCACACGGCCGTGCTCTATGCGGGGAACGACCACGTCATCGAGCTCAACGAGATTCACGACGTGGTGCAGCAGACGAGCGACGCCGGCGTGCTCTACTCCGGCTACGACTGGACGTTCCGCGGCAACATCGTGCGGCACAACTTCTTCCATCACATTCCCCACATGCCGCACGGCTACACGCGCGTCGTCTACATGGATGACGCTCATGGCTCGACGACGACATTCGGCAACGTGTTCTACAAGACGCACGAAGCCGTGTGGATCGGCGGTGGGCGCGACAACGTCGTCGAGAACAACCTCTTCATCGAGTGCGATCGTCCGGTCAGCATCGACAGCCGGGGGTTGAACTGGACGTTTCTCAATCCGGGGGGCGATATCAAGGAGACGGGGATGTACGGCAAGCTCACCTCGGTGCCGTACGACGAGCCGCCGTGGAGCGTGCGGTATCCGAAGCTGGCCCGCATTCTCGCGGAGCAGCCGCGCGCGCCTCTCGGCAACACGCTCGAGCGCAACGTGTCCGTTCGCAGCGGTTGGCGCGATCCGGAGAAGGCGTGCCGGCAGTCGCGCCGCAAGCAGGTCGACACGCCGTACATGCGGATCCGCGACAACTTCGTGACGGACGACGATCCCGGCTTCGTCGATGCGGCTCGCATGAACTTCGCGTTGAAGGACGATGCGGTGGTCTACGACAAGATCCCCGGATTCCGACGCATCCCCTTCGAGAAGATCGGGCCGTATCGCGATCCGGCTCGCGCCTCGTGGCCGGTGAGGTACGAGCCGGGATCACCCAGGTAGCGCGGGGGGCGGGGGCCGGTCAGGATCACGGCGTGCAGATCCCCGGACAGCCCTCCACCGCGATGCACTCCGCTCCCCGGACGTGCGCCGGGCCGCCGAGGAACAGATAGCTGAACTTCTGGATCGCGTCGGAGATGTCGACCCTGCCGTCGCCGTTGCCGTCGGCCAGGGCAAGGTTGGCCGGGTTGCCGGTCGCGCCATCGCCGCACGGCAGGAAGAACTGACCGGCGCCGAAGAGGAAGTCGAGCAGGCAGAGCCCGTCCGACACGTCGAGGCGTCCGTCCTGGTTGATGTCGCCGGGGAGCTGCCCCGTCACCGTCGGCTCGAGCCGGATTAGCGTGGCGCGGCGGGTCGAGAGATCCAAGTGCCTCCCCGACACGAACGGCGTGCCGTCTGCGGTGACGGCGAAACCACCCTGGCCCGGCCGGATCCGCTCGCCGAACTCGGAATCCCAGAGGAAGTTCCCTTCGTCGTCGAGCTTCACCACGTAGAAGCGACTCGCGACGAGCGTCGAGGCGCCCGCCACGAGATAGCCGCCGTCGGCCGTCTCGGCGGCGGAGTAGGCCTGCCGGATCCAGCCGCTGTTCGGCAGCGTCCGCTGCCAGTGAAGGGCGCCGCCCGAGCCGACGGAAGCGATCGAGAACGCTGCGCTCGGGGTGCGGGTGGACACGTCCACGTTCTCCGAGCCGACGGCCAGGATGCCGCCCTGTGTAACCACGACGTCTTGATAGCGCGTGCGCTGGAATGCGTCCGACGTCGGGACGCTGCGTTCCCAAAGCGTCCCGCCGTCGAAGTCGGTCACCAGGACGAGCCCGTCGCTGCCGCTGGATCCGGCGATGGCGAAACCCTCTCCGGGAACCTCGCGCACGGCCCACGGCACCCGGCTGTCGTCCGTGTCGTCGAGCTTGCGGTCGACGAGCGGGTTGCCGCTCGCGTCCGTTCGGACCAGGTAGATGCGGTATTCCGGGAACCCCGAACGGGCGGGGCCGACCGCGACGAGACCCCCGTCGGAGACGGAAGCGACCGCCCTGCCCTCCTCATCACGGTTGGCCTCGCCGGCGTGGAGGGCCCACTCGACGATTCCCTCGCTGTCCGTCTTCGCGAGGTAGAGATCCTTCTCGAGCCCGGGGCCCGGGCGAAAGGACCGACCGACGATCCCGAAGCCACCGTCGGCCGCGCTGGCGATCGCGGCGGTCCAGAACGAGCGTTCGTCGTTGAACGTTCGGCGCCAGACGACCTCGCCGTCTGCGTCCACCTTGAGGAGATGGCCTTCGACCCCGATTCGATCGCCGCAGACGACGAGGCCTCCGTCGCCCGCCGGCGCCAAGTAGGTGCCAGAGGCGTTGAATTCGTAGGATCTCTCCCACGCGATGTCGAGCGGCTTCAGCGCGTCATCCGGCGGCGTGGCGCAGCGCTGGTTCGACTCGACGAACTCGATCGTGAGTTCCGGGAAACACGCGAACGGGTACGTCGCTCCCGCGACGGTGGCCTCGCTGCAGCACGGAAGGCGCGAGGCGACACCGCCGTCCTCGACGGGCAGCAGCTCCTCGAGGACGCTGAAGACACCCGTGGCACCGTTCTCGCCCGCGATCCGCACGCGGGTGATGGAGGCCGTGCCGACCGGATCGAGCGTCACGGGCTCCCAGAAAGACAGGACGACGCCGCTCACGATGCCCAGGCCGAAACGGTCCCGATCGAAGATCTGTGTGTTTTCGAAACCACGGTCGACGAGCCCCGGCGGGGCGGCCGAAACCCCGGCGGCGGCGGTCCCCTCGGTGCCGACGTACAGGGGGTGGATATCGCCGGTGATGCGCCCGACGAGCGTCCAACCCTGCACGCCGCCGGATTCCGGCGGCAGCTGCGAGACGATGCCGACGTAGAGGTCGATCCAGCCGGGCTCTGCGACGAGCTCGTCGCCTTCGATCATGCCGGCGAAGAGCTCCGAAGTCTGGACGGCGCCCTCGCTCTGCAGGATGAGCTGCAGGTCCGCGTCCAGATCTGGACACGGGCGCTCACCCTCCTGAGCCGCGACGCCGCTCGCCAGGATCGCGACGACAGAGACTGTGCTGAACCCTTGGCGCAAAGCTGCTCTCATGCCTCGATACCCCTTCTGTTTCTATGGCGTGCAAATTCCCGGACACCCGTCGACGGCGATACAGTCCGTCCCCCCGACGTGCGCCGGGCCGCCGAGGAACAGATAGCCGAACATCTGGATCGCGTCGGAGATATCGATCCGATCGTCGCCGTTGCCGTCGGCCAGAGCGAGGTTGGCCGGGTTGTCGGTCATGCCGTCACCGCACGGCAGGTAGAACTGGCCGGCGCCGAAGAGGAAGTCGAGCAAGCAGAGCCCGTCCGACAGGTCGAGGCGGCCGTCCTGGTTGATGTCGCTCGGGACCTGCCCCGTCGCCACCGGATCGAGGCGGGCCAGCGTGGGCTGGAAGGCGCGCGCGCGGCTCGTCCCGGAGACGAACGCGGTGCCGTCCTCGATGACGGCCAGGCCGATGTCGTACGGCTCGATCCCCGGCTCGCCGAACTCGGACTCCCACAGGAGGTTCCCGCGATCGTCGAGCTTGATCAGGTAGAAGCGCCCGCCGATGAGCGTCGAGACGCCCGCGATAAGATAGCCGCCGTCAGGGGTCTCGGTGACGGAGTCGGCCTGCCGCATCCGACCGCTGTTCGGGAGCGTGCGCTCCCACCGCAGGACGCCGTCCGAGCCGACGAGCGCGAGTGTCGCGACCGCGTTCAAGAGGTCCCTGTTGATGCCGCTGGCGCTGGCCGATCCGACGGCCAGAAAACCACCCGCCGGCGTGACCACCACGTCGTGGAATGCGGCGCCCTGGAATCGCTCGTGCGCCGGGACCCTGCGTTCCCAGAGCGTCTCGCCGTCGAAATCGGTCATCAGGACGAGCGCGTCGGCGCCGCTGGATCCGGCGATGACGAATCCCTCGCCGGGAACCTCGCGCACCGCCAGAGGCCGGTTGTCGCCCGTGTCGTCGAGCTTGCGGTCGACGAGCGGGTTGCCGTCCGCATCGGTGCGGACGAGGTAGATGCGGTGCGGGCCCCGAAACGACGCCCCGGCGGTACCCACCGCGAGGAGGCCGCCGTCCGAGACGGAAGCCACCGCCGTGCCGTCCTCCCGGAGACCGGCCTCGCCGGCGTAGAGATCCCACTCGACCCGCCCCTCGCCGTCCGTTTTCGCGAGGTAGAGGTCGTACTCGAGTCCGAGATCCGTGCTGTTGTAGGACTGACCGACGATGCCGAAGCCGTCACCGGCGGCGCTCGTGATCGCCGCGGAACCGAGCCCTCGCTCAACGCTGCTAATCGTCCGGTTCCAGACGATCTCGCCGTCCGCACCGACCTTGAGGAGATAGGCGCCGCCCGTGGCTCGCCAACCTGTAACGACGACGCCGTCGTCGGCCGCCAGCGCCAGCGAGCTGCCGTAGGCATTGCCGGTGAACGCATAGGACTCCTTCCACGCCACGTCGAAGGGCTTCAGCGCATCGTCCGGCGGCGTGGCACAGCGTCGGCTCGTGTCGGCGAACTCGATCGCGAGCTCGGGGTAGCACGCGAACATGCGCGTCTCGCCGTCGACGGTCGCCCGGCTGCAGCACGGCAGGAGCGACGCGACGCCGCCGTCCTCGACGGTTTCCAGCAGGTCGCGAACGCTGAAGGACCCCGAGTCGCCGCTCTCGCCCGCGAGTCGCACGCGGAGGACGGACGCCGTGCCGATCACGTCGAGCGTCACGGGCTCCGTGAAGGACAGGACGACGGCGCTCGCGACGCCGCGGCCGTGGTCGCCGTGGGACTCCTCGCTGTAGAGCATCGTCTTCTCGAACCCTCCGGCGAAGAGCCCGGGAGGGTCGTACGAGGTCGGGGCGGAGGCGGTCCCCTCGCGACCGGCGTTCAAGATGTGGATATCGCCGGTGACACGCGTCAGGAGCGACCAGCCCTGCACGCCGCTGGACTCCGAGGGCAGCTGCGAGACGATGCCGACGAAGAGATCGATCGCGCCGGGCGGCACGACGAGCTCGTCGCCCTCGACCATGCCGAAGAAGAGCTCCGGTGTTTGGACGACGCCCTGGTCCTGGAGGATCAGCTGGAGGTCCGCATCCGGATCCGGGCACGGGCGTTCGCCCTCCTGGGCCCGAGCGCCATTCGCCACGATCGCGGCGAGAGAGACGACGAGGACCGATCTCCACGCACGTCTCGAGAGCCCGTTGCGCAAGGTCGTTTTCATGACCCGACACCTCCTGCTGTTCGCGTCAGGAGCGAGGTGAGCGACTCGTCTGCGTCGGCTGTCCCCACCTCGACCGCTGGCCGCAATGATGCCCCACCGAAGAGCCGTTGCACAACGCAATCCGGTGCGGTGGCGGAAGACCGGTGTGAATACACGTCGCCCGCGCCCGTCCATCGCCACTGCGGGTGTCTCGGTCCTTCGGCTCGGCGGTGTTCCAGGAGGGTGGTCTCATGTCGACGTTTTGGATCGTCCTGACGCAGGCGGTGCTGGTCGGTGGTGGGGAAGATCCGGGCGATCGGGGCGCGGCGGCGCGGCTGCCCGCCGGTCCGGGGCTCGGCGACAGTTTCACGATCGCGATCGCGTACTCGAATCGGTGGGAGGCGGCGCGATTCGAGGTCGAGACGCCCGGTGGCGTCGGCGGGGGCATCACCCGTCAACCGCCACGGCTGCCTCGGCCGCCCGGCCCTCCGGTTCCGCCGCGGACGCCACTCGACCCGGGTCGACGGCGCGTCGGTCCGGGCGACGGGGTGACGCCGACGCCCGAGGTCCGGCGCGTCCCGAACGCGTCCGACCCGCTCTTCGTCGACTTCGTCGTCGATGGCTACGTCACCGCCGCGGATCGGCTCACGCTGACGCCGCGCGTGTCGCGAGTGCGGTACTTCGACGACCGGGGTCGCGACTGGACCATCCTGCCGCGACGCAAGCAGGCGCCGGCTGCAGCGATCGCCATCCTGAAGCGGGTCACCGCAGCCTGGCGCGCCGACCTCGACGACATCTACGAGAAGGAGATGCTCGAGGAGCAGTTCGTCGGCGCGACGATGGTCCTCCTCCACAAGACGCCGCTCGAGGTGGCGATCGCCGACGGCCGCGCGACCGCGAAGCTCGACGAGATCGACCGCGTCCTCGCCGACATCGTCCCCGAGGAAGCCTCGCGCGGTCTGCGCCAGGTCACCGTGCGGTTCTGCCGCGATGCCATCGCGAAGGTCGTCGTGCCGGTGACCTACACGCTTCCCGATCTGCGCAAGGGGAAGAAGCTGACCACCGACGGTCGCAGCTACGACGTCGAGAAGGTCGTGGCGGGAAAGCGCCGCGCGTCCGTGCGCGTTTCGCGTCACACGCAACCCGACGAGGCGGGCACGCGCATCAGCGAGACGCTCACCTTCGACGCGCGGACCGGCGTCGTTCTCGAGGCGACGAGCTTCGCGATCGTCGATTCGATGCGCGCATCGGTCGCCAAGGTCGGCTACACGCGTTGGAAGACCGAGCTGAAGAAGTACCGCGCGGGATCGAGATAGCGCGACTCCGCTCGCCTCGCCGCCGTCCGCCTCGGTGTCCCTCTTCCAAGCGACAAGCTTGCCGTCCGTCGTCTCCCCTCGAGGCGCGCGATCCGACTATTCTGTTTACGCGGATCTCGAGACTCGAGTAGCTTCGAGGTGACGAGGGGCTCACAGCAACGGAGAGGGATTTCCATGGCACCGAAGAAGACAGTCTCACGCAGGCGGTTCTTGGGGGCGGCGGCGTTCGCGGCGGGCGTGGCTCCGCTCTACGTTCCATCGACCGCGTTCGGCGCGAACGACCGCATCGCGATGGCTTCGATCGGCGTCGGCGGTCGCGGCCGCGGCGACATGAACGATCTGCTGCGCTTCTCGGAGGTGCGCATGGTCGCGGTGTGCGATGTCGTGAACGCGCACTGCTCGCAAGCCAAGTCGATGGTCGACAAGAGGTACGGCAACAAGGACTGCCAGGAGTACACGGACTTCCGCGATGTCTTGCGTCGCGAGGACGTCGATGCCGTCATGATCGGGACGCCCGATCACTGGCATGCGATCATCTCGACCGAGGCGATCAAGAGCGGCAAGGACGTCTTCTGCGAGAAGCCCGAGACGCTGACGGTCAAGCAGGGCCGCGTGATGACGCAGGTCGCGCGCAAGTACAAAAAGGTGCTGGCCGGCGGCAGCCAGCGCGTGTGGCAGGACTACAATTGGTTCCACAGGATGGTCCGCGGCGGACGCATCGGCGAGGTCAAGGAGGCGTGGGTCAACGTCGGCGGCCCGTCGAGGCCCTGCGATCTGCCCGAGCTCGAGACGCCGCCCGGTGTCGCGTGGGACCTCTGGCTCGGCCCGGCGCCGAAGCGCGGCTTCCATCCGAGCCTCATTCGCGGCGGCTTCCGACCGTGGCGCGAGTACTCCGGCGGCGGCATGACCGACTGGGGTTGCCACGGCTTCGGCGGCGCGATGTTCACGTGCAACGTGCACAACACCGGCCCGGTCAAGATCACCCCGCCCGATGGCAAGGACGTCAAGCAGCTCACGTTCGAGTTCGAGAACGGCCTGAAGATCTACCACGGCGGCGGCTGGGGCGGCCTCCTGTCGTTCCGCGGCACCGAGGGCGAGCTCCCGAACCGCAAGGACAAGCGAGCTCGACCGAAGCCGCCGGACATCGAGATCCCCAACTACAAGGGCAGGGGAGCGCTCATGGGCGATTTCGTCCACTGCGTCAAGCACCGTGAGACGCCGTTCCGCGACATCGAGGTCGCGCACCGCACGGCCACGCTCGCCCACCTCGGCAACATCGCGTACTGGCTCAAGCGGCCGCTGCGCTTCGATCCGAAGACGGAGCAGATCATCGGCGATCCCGACGCGGCGAAGTGGCTCGACCGCGACATGCGCGCGCCGTGGAAGCTCGGGTGAGAGCGAAGTGATGCGCTGATCCCCCGTGGAACACCGGGCTCACGGTGTTCCACGGTGGACTCCTGCCCCTCCCGCGTTGACAATCGACCCCCAGCCCGTTGAAAAAGGCAATCCGGCGCGATGGCGGCCATTTCGCCCTCGCGCTCGGAGCCCTTTTTCAACGGACTGCCACAACGTCAACGCGCGAAAGGGCTTTTCCGATGTCATCGAGTCGCCGATTCCTCCGGTCGTCGCTCCTGGTGCCGTTGTTCTGCACGACGGTTGCCTGCGCGTTGGTCGCGCAGGAGGGGGTGATCGTCGAGGACGATGGCGTCGTGATCGAAGAGGACGAGGACGGCATCCCCGCTATCGTTTCGCTGTCGGACGGCCAATTGCTGCGCGGTCGCGTCGAGCTCGGTCGGGGCAAGCGGCTGCGTATCTGGGACTTGCGCGAGCGCCGCGCGTACTATCTCGATCTCGCGTCGATCCGGTCGATCCGCACGCTCGTCGAGTCCGAGAAGATGGAGGAGGCCTGGGCCTTCGAGGAGGAGGGCTTCCGCAAGAAGATCAAGCTCGGCTGGCACTATCCGCTGCGGCAGTACCGCCAGGAGATCGAGCTCGATGGCGGTCAAGTCGTCATGGGACATTGCCACGCCGCGGTGTTCTGGATCAACGACGGCACGCGCGAGCGCAAGTTCATCCTGCCGCGCGTGCAGAAGGGCAAGCGCGGCCAGAAGCCCGACGATCTCGTCTACCCGACGGGCATCGCGCTCGGCGTACGCGGCGAGAAGAAGACCGTCGTCGCGCGCGGACGCGGCAAGCCGTTCGCCGAGATTGCCGGCTCGCTGCCGCAGCTGTCGTCGCTGACGGCCATCGAGATTCGCAACGTCCGCGGCTTCGGAGCCGCTGTTCGCGGCGGCGGCAAGTTCCGTCTCGGCGGCCTGCTGCCCGGGGACTACGCGGTGTTCGTGCGACGAGATCTCGGGAACGGCCGCAGCGAGCTGGTCGCCGGCCTGCCTCCCGAGCCGAAGATGTCGGCGGCCGATCGCGCGTCGATCGATGCGCGCATCGCCGAGATCGCCGAGTTCTTCGAGGACAAGCGCATCGCGCTCATCGGCGGCGATGCGGATCGCCCGTGGCTGTTGCTCGAGCTGCGCCGGCGCGGCAAGACGACATCCGGATCGCGCGTCGAGCGCTGGGAGCTCTGGTCCCTGCAGCGACTCGGCGACCAGTGGAAGGTCACGAGCCGCGTCTTCCTCGGCCGCGAGCTCGTGCGATCCGGAAAGGACTTCTCGAAGATGACCTATCGCCGCGAGCCGCGGCTCTGGAAGCTGCGCCTCGAGTCGGGCTCGAACGCCTTGCCGGAATGCCGGTAGGTCGTTCGGGCTCGCGACAGGAGAACGACGCATGAATCCATCGACATCCTCGGATGACTCGCCGCGCACCGTGCGACATCGGCGCGAGATCACCGACTGCCTCGACTGGGTTCGCAGCCGTTGGCGCAATCGATGCTTGCTCGAGGGGGCTCTGGCCGTCGTCCTCACCGGCGCGGCGATCGTCGTCGGCGCGTTCGCGGTCGACAACCTCGTGCACCTCGGGCCGACCGCGCGTGCCTGCGTGCTGGTCGTGGCGATCGTCGCCCTGCTCGCAGCGGTGGTTTGGTGGCTCGCGTTGCGACCGCTGACCGGCCTCGGCGATGAGGAGTGCGCCGTCCTGCTCGAGTCGCGGCGCGCCGAGCTCGGCGACGGGTTGATCAACACCGTGTCGTTCGACGCGTCGTGGGACCGCGAGCAGCGATCCGGCATCGAAGGCGGCCTCGTCGCGATGGTCGAGGAGGACACGGTCGGGGCGCTCGATCGCATGCCTCGCCGGCGCGTGTTCGGCTGGCGCCGCGCGTTGCGCATCGGCATCGGCGCAGGCAGCGCCGTCGCCGTTCTCGTCCTGTACTCGCTCGTCTTCCCGAGCCACTTCCGCAACGCGCTGTCGCGGTACGCGCATCCCCTGTCGCACGTCGCGCCGTTGACGGATACCGTCCTGCACGTCAGTCCGGGCGACGCCGATCTCGTCTACGGCGCCGATCTCGAGATCAGCGCAACGACTGAAGGCCGGCTGCCATCGCGCGCTGTCGTGCAGCTCGATCACGGCGCTGCGCCGCCGATGGTGTTCGACGGCAAGACGTTTTCGTATCGCGTCGTGCGGCCCGAGGCGGACTTCGCGTATCGAGTGCGCGCCGGCGATGCGATCAGCGGCGAGTTCACCGTGCGCGTGCGTCGCCCGCCCGAGGTTCGCGAGCTCGCCGTGACGATTCGCAGTCCGGAATACACCGGCTGGCCCGTGCGCGTCGAGCAACGCTCGACCGGCAACGTGTCGGCGCTGCGCGGCAGCTCGATCACGCTCGACATCCACACGACGCTGCCGGTCGAATCCGGACGGCTGCTGCGCCGCGGCGACGAGTCGATCGATCTCGAGCTGATCGCCCCCGACGCCCTGCGCGCTACCGTCACTCTCGACGACGATATCGAGTACGGTTTCGCACTGCACGGCGCGGCCGCCATCGCGCCGACTCGCGTCTTTCAACGGGCCCTCAAGGCGCTCGACGATCGACCGCCGGCGTGCGAGATCACCTCGCCGGGCAAGGACACCGAGTGGGTCGAGGGTGGCGCGCGCGGGCTGCCGCTCGGTCTGCGCGTCACGGATGACGTCGGGCTGCGTGAAACGATCGTGCTCGTGGCGCTCGCAGCCGGTGCGGAAAGCGATCGCGATCGAAACCTCGGCCGAGGACGCGAGCGTACGGAGCGCGACGCGGATGGGCGACCGCCCGGCGATTGGATCGAAGTAGCACGCCTCGATGGTTTCCGCGGCGAGACCGAAGCCCTGCCGTCGACGCTGCTCGACCTCGAAGCCGCCCTCGCGCAGCTCGTCGTCGGTCGCAGCGAGAGCGCGTCCTCGCGCGCGATTCTGTACTGCGCGTGCGCCGTAGACCTTCTCGGGGCGAAGGGCTACTCGCGCGTCTTCCGCGTGCGTCGCGTCGATCGCAACGTCGCCGCAAAGCGAGATCGCGAAGCGCTCGACAAGCTGCGCGGCGGTCTCGACGAAGTCCTGCGGCGCGAGCGCGCGCTGTGGACCGATACTCGGGAGCTCATCGACGAGATGGATGCCGGTTTGCTGTCGACGCGACCGATGGCGCTGTCGAAGGAGCAGGAGGACATTCGCCGCTTCACCGTCTCGATTCTCGAGAGCTGGCCCGAGCGCTGGACCGCCGGCTACTCGCGCGAGGCGCGCCGCGCGGTCACCGAGGCCGCGCGAGCGCTGATGCCGTCCGTCGCCGATCAGCTCGCCCGCATGGCGCGCGGTGACTCGCTCGGCGCGGAGCCGGCTGACGGGCGCAGCCGACCGCTCGAGCTCGCGCTGCGCGGCGAGCGTCGGATCATCGCGATCCTGCTGCGCGCGCTCGGCCTCCTCGACGCGGCGCTCGAGGCACGCGAGAGCGATCCCGAAGGCAGGGAGCCGGACCGCCTGCCGAAGACACGCGGCGCGCAGGACAAGCTGCGGCGTCTCGTCGCCGACCTGCAGGACTTCATCCGCGAGCAAGAGGACGTCATCGCACGCACGCGCGAGCTCGACGGCATCGAGCCCGAGGACTTCACCGGCGACGAGAAGGAGGCGATCGAGGAGCTCGCCGCGATCGAGGAGAAGTGGGGGCGCTTCCTCGAGGACAAGGCGATGGACCTCAGCAAGGTCGCGCCTCAGGACATGTCGATCGGCACGCTGTCCGAGGAGATCGTCGAGCTCGTCGAGGAGATCGATCTCGCGAAGAACTACCTCGAGGGCAAGAACATCGAGCTCGCCGTGCCGACCGAGCAGGCCGGCGCCGAGCTCGCCGCCGAAATCGAGATGAACCTCGAGCGCTGGATGCTCCGCGATCGCGACCGCCTCAAGTGGGTCATGGAGCAGCCCCACGCCGAGTACGACGTGCCGATCGCCGATCTGCCGTCGGAGCTCGAGGACATCATCGGCGAGCTCATCGATCAGGAAGAGCTGATGGATCAGGAGACGGAGGACATCACCAGCTCCTGGCTCGACTCGATGGACGAGGGCGCCGGCTGGGACATCATGGACGGCCCGATCAGCAATATGAGCGCGAAGGGTGCGACCGGCAATCTGCAGCCGAACGACATGGAGATCGGCGGCCGCGCCGGCGAGGGGCGCTCGGGCAAGTCGCAGGGCCAATTCGTCGAGGAGACCGCGACCGGCAAGGGCGGACGGCAGACGCCGACGCGATCGACGCCCGATCCGTTCGAGTCGTCCGAGGTCGAGGATACCGGCAAGGATCCGACCGGCGGTTCGACCGGCGGCGGCAAGCTCGCCGGCGCCGGACAGCAAGGTCTGCGAGGCGTGCCGTCGCCGGAGCTCGGCCGTCGCATGGGGGCGCTCGCGGGCAAGCAGACAAACCTGCGGCTCGGAGCCGAGAAGATCGACGCGGCATTGCGTCGCCGCCGCTACTACCCGCAGAACCTCGCGCGGGCGATCGAGCTCATGAAGACGATGGAGGGCGCGTTGAATGCCGGCACGCCGTATCGCTACGAGACGCTGCGGCGTCGCATCGTCAGCGAGCTGCGCGCGGCCGAGCAAGTCGTCGCGGCACAGCGCGACCATCGGCTCGAGGCCGGTCTCGAGGCCCCGTCGCGTCTCGACGAGGAGCTGTTGAACGCGAGCGGCGAGGAGGTGCCGTCGGAGTATCGCGATCTGATCCGCGATTACTACCGCTCGTTGGCCACGGGCGCTCCGTCGGCGGCGAAGCAGGACAGCACAGCGCAGGAGTCCGAGCGATGAAGTGGAACTGCCGCGTGTTTCGAGTCGCCATCGTCGCCGCATCGGTGCTGGCGGTCGCTCTCGTCGCCGACGACCGGAGCTCGAGGTCGAAGTCGAAGGCCAAGAACCTCGTCGTCAATGGCGACTTCGAGAAGGCCTCGCGCGGCAAGAACGACCGCGGTCGCCCCGACGGCTGGCAGCATCCCGACGGGCTGACGTCGTTCTGGACGCAGGCGCCGGGGCGCAAGGGGAAGTGCATCAAGATCGACACGGACGTGCTCGCATCGCAGTTCCGCAAGCGTGAGGACGAGATCGCTGCGGCGCTCGAGAAGGGCCGCAAGATGCCGCCGGCGCCGAAGCGCTTGCCGACGCGGCCGCCGAAGTACGACACCGTCGCCGGCATCGAGGGCGTGCACTTCGTCACCGAGGACATCCCGATCGATCCATCGAAGCACTACCGTCTCGAGGTCGACGTGCGCGTCGACGGCAAGGGCAAGCCGAAGGTCTGGATCAAGGGCTACGCGCAGATCAAGAGCTCGTCAGGAACGCGTACGCGCATCGTCTGGAAGAAGGCGCTCGACTGCGCCGGAGCGGACAAGGAGTGGGCGACGTACTCCATGGTCTTTCCGCGCAACACGCGCATTCCGAGTCGCGTCGACCACGTGCGCGTGCAGCTCTATCCGTACTGGCCGCCGGCGACCTATTGGTTCGACAACGTGCGGCTGACGGAGATTTCGAAGGCCGAGATGGAGGCGTGGGACATCGACAAGGACCACCGCCGACCAGCCGCGGGATCGAAGCCGGCGAGCGACAAGAGGAAGCGCGGCCGCGAGCAAAGCGAGCGTTCGCGGAAGGGGGCGGGATCGTGAGTCGCGCTTCGTTCGTGTGCTTCGTCGTCCTTCTCGGCACCCTCGCACACGCCGACGAACCGTGGTACGCGACCTACGCGGCTCGTCGCAGCATCGAGCTGCCGAAGAAGACCGAGCGCGGCGACGGCGTTCTGCTGCGTCTCGGCACGGCAGGCCTGACGCGAGCCGATGCGCGCGATATCCGCATCGTCGCGAATCATCAGCGCGCGCTGCCGAGCGAGGTCGTCGCGGTCGGCCCCGGCGACGTCGCGCTCGTGCGGTTTCGAGCTCCGGATCCGGAGTTCGCCCTGTCGGTCTACTTCGGCGGCAAATCCGCCAGCGCGGCGAAGCGGCCGAAGACCGGTTCTTCGAACGACGGCCTCCTGCTCGAGCTCTGGGAGCTTCCCGACGGCCCATGCGATAGCTGGAACGACGCGGAAGACCTGCTCGAGGCCGCGAGCAAGGAGGATCGCCGCATCGGCGTGGCGACGCCGAGCCGGATCTTCCAAGGCATTCCTCCGCTCGGTCGCACTCGCGACTACCTCGCGCTGTACACCGGCGCGATCAAGGTGCGCAGGCCCGGGGAGCATGTGTTCGAGACGGTCTCCGACGGCGCGTCGTTCCTGCGAGTCAACGGCAAGCTCGTCGCGTCCTGGCCCGGGTTCCACGGCACGGGCGGTCGGCGCGATGTCACGCAGCGCGGCGAGCATTCGGGGCGCGTCAAGCTCGCGGAGGGACTCCACGAGATCGAGTACGTGGTCGCGACGCGTCGCGGCGGTGTCCACCTCGTCGGATGGGCCGAGCCCGGCGACAAGAACGCGCGGCTCATCTCCGCAAAGCACTACCACGCGTGGCGGTTCGCGACGACCGGTGCGCTCGAGAACCGCAAGGGGACGTTCACCGCAGACTTCGACTGGCGCGTCGAGAGCGACACGAACTCCGACGCCGAGCGGCACGCGATGGCGAAGCTGTCGTTTCGCTTCCGCGGCGATACCAAGGGACGGCAGCTCGCGGGCGTGCGGTGGAAGTTCGGCGACGGGCAGACGGGTGCAGGTATGAAGGCCGAGCACGTCTACCTCGCTCACGGGCGGTACGAGGTCGGCGTATCGGCGACGTTCGCGAGCGGCGAGAGCGTCGAGGCGACTCGCAACGTCGTCGTGCGGCTCGAGACGCTCGAGCGGCTCGACCTCAACGGTCTGCTAGAGAAGTACTATCGCGACACGAGAGGGTACGACCTTCGCGCGCTGCCGCCGCCGCACCTCGTCGCGCTCGTGTGGCTGCGGGGCAAGGACTACCGCTGGGAGGACGACCTGTGGGCCGTCGTCGACGAGTGGTATCGCCGCGGGTTGACGCCGCGCGAGGGCAAGCTGGCGAAGCTCGGACTGCGCCGCGCTGTTCGGCTGCTCGACGACGGACGGCGGGTCGATCGCGCGCGCGACATCCTGAAGGCGATCGCAGCTGACGCGCCGAAGCGCGAGGTCGGCGACGAGGCGCGCGCAAGACTCGCGTGGCTCGCGGCGCAAGGCTCGAGTCCGGTAGCGCGGGCGAGAGCCAAGACGACCTTGCGCGAGCTGTATCAAGGCGGGCGAGGCGATGCGTCGCGACGTGCGGGCTTGTATCTTGCCCGGGCTCAGCTCGCCGACGGCGAGGAGGACGCGGGCCGCAAGATCCTCGAGCTTTTCGAGACCGACGCTACCATGCGTCGGTTCGAAGGTACGCGCGTGATCAGCGCCAACTCGCGTCGTATCGCGTTCGAGAACCTGCTGCGCCGCAAGAAGCTCCGCGAGGCCGGTGAGGCCCTCGAACGTTGGGAGTGGGAGTTTCCGATGGATCTGCTGCGCGGTACGCTGCAGATCGCTCGAGCGCGGTACCTCCTCGCACGAGGGCGCGACGACGAGGCCGTACGCGAGCTGGAGCCGGTGGCTCGCCTCGCGGGCGCGACGCGCGAGAAACCCCGCGTGATGCTGCTCGAGGCCGAGATCCTCGCAAGGAAGAACGCGACCGCGGCGCGCGAGAAGCTCGAACGGTTGATCGAGGAGTTCCCGCGGCGCCCCGAGAGCGAGGAGGCCGCCAGCCGACTGGAGGCCCTGCGGTAAGGAACGATGCACCTGCACACGAAACGACACGAGCGATTCTCCGGCACGCGCTGGCTTCTCTGCGCGGGGCTGCTCCTCTGGGCGGCTCCGGCGCCGGTCTCTGCGCAGGCGGACGCGGACGATGCGCCGTGCGGCATCGCGCCGCGCGCGAAGCCGAAGCGCATCAAGGGCGGTGAAGGCGTGCCGCCGCTGCCGCTTCCGGCGACCCCGCTGCGCCGATCGGAACGCAAGCGCGATCCTGCGCCGCCGCTGTTGATCGGCAAGGTTCGGTGGGGGAGGAGCAACCTCGTCTGGAAGCTGCCGGACGGTCGCGAGAAGCCGTACGCCGATTGGAACCACGATCCGAATGACGTGCATCGGCTGCTCGAGTCGGTCACCGGAGCGCTGAAGACGAAGTATCGCCCCGAGGAGGTCGAGCTCGCGAGCTTCGCCGCGAATCCGGAGGAGCTGCCGATCTTGTACGCGTCCGGGCTCAAGCCGTTCGCTCTCGAGCCTCACGAGCGCAAGAACCTGTCGACGTACCTGCAGCACGGCGGGTTCTTCTTCGCCGTCGCGCATCATGGCTCGAAGGCGTTCAGCGATTCCGTGCGCGCCGAGGCGGCGAAGCTGTTTCCGGATCGACCGTTTCGTCTGCTGCCGCCGGACCATCCGATCTATCGCACGCACCGGCGTCTCGATCGCGTGCGCTACAGCTCCGGCACGAAGGATCGACCGCAAGAGGCGCCGTACCTCGAAGGTCTGTACATCGGCTGTCGCGTCGCGATGGTCCTGTCGCCCTACGATCTGTGTTGCGAGTGGGATTCGAACCACTTGCCGGACAAGTTCCCGGGCGTCAAGGGGGACGACGCGTTCGCGCTCGGCCTGAACATCGTGTCCTACGCGATGGCGTACTATCCGCTCGGCAAGTTCTATGGCCGTTGGGGACTGGCCGAGCTCGAGGATCCCCAGGTGAACGAGGGCGACTTCGTGTTCGCACAGGTGCGCCACTCGGGGCACTTCGACCCGAACCCGACCGCGTTCGCCGCGCTTCTCGAGACCGTGATGACGGAGACGAGCGTCAAGGCGCGCTTCAAGCGCCGTATGGTCACGCTGGACTCGCCGAAGCTCGGTGAGCATCCGTTCCTGTATCTGACCGGACACGACGACGTGCGCTTCTCGGCCAAGGAACGCAGCGGCCTGCGCCGCTTCCTGCTGGCGGGTGGCGTTCTGCTCGCCGACAGCTGCTGCGGCAATATCAGCTTCGACAGCTCGTTCCGCCGGGAGCTCGTTCGCGTGCTGCCCGGTCACGAGCTGCGGCCTCTACCGCCGGAGCACGCGTTCTTCTCGAGCTTCTACGAGGTGCGCGGCGTGCGATACACCACCGCGGTGCGCGCGTCGTTCCCGGATCTCGCGACGCCGTTCATCGAGGGCGTCGAGATCGACGGGTCGCTGCGGGTGATCTACAGCCGCTTCGACCTCGGCAACGGCTGGGAGGGCGAGGACCATCCGTTCGCGTCGGGATACGACCGCGACGATGCACGGCGCATCGGCGTCAACGCGGTGATCTACACTCTGACCAACTGAACAAGCGTTCTCGAAGGACCGACATGCAAGAGCTCGTCGTCGTCAGCGGCCCTGGAACCGGCAATCGGTTCGAACTCGATCCCGACAGCTGGAACACCGAGGAGTTCCTCATCGGTCGCAGCAAGAGCTGCCACGTGATCCTGCACGACACGAAGGTGTCGAAGCAGCACGCGCGCATCGTCGTGCGCGATGGCGAGTGGATCGTCGAGGATCTCGGGAGCCGCAACGGCATCCACGTCAACGGCGAGCGCTACGAGAGCCACCCGCTCGAGACCGGCACCGAGCTTCGGATCGGCAAGACCGTGATGCGGTTCATCGCCGACGACGTCGAGCCGACTCCGGCGCCGCGCGCGGAGCCCGTCAGCACGGAGTCCGTGGACGACGCGGCGACGGCCGAGATTACCGCAGCCGATGTGCCCACCCCGAAGGCGGCGCCGGCGCCGCGACCGAAAGCGAAGAAGAAACCGGCATCGCGACCGGTGAAGGCCGTGCGCCCCGCTGCCGTTGCAGGTCGCTTTCGCACCACCGGCGAGGTCGACCTCGAGGAGATCAAGCGGCTCGTCGGCACGGTTCGTGACGCGCGCGAGCGGATCTGCGACGAGCTGGGCAAGGTCGTCGTCGGCCAGGCTGATGTCGTCGAGGACATCTTGATAGGATTGCTCGCCCGCGGGCATTGCCTGCTCGAAGGAGTGCCGGGGCTCGCGAAGACGCTCCTCGTCAGCACGCTCGCAGCCGTCCTCGATGTCGAGTTTCGACGCATCCAGTTCACGCCCGACCTCATGCCGGCGGACATCACGGGCACCGAGGTGCTCGAGGAGGATCCCGCGTCGCGCGAGCGGACCTATCGCTTCATCAAGGGGCCGATCTTCGCGAACGTCCTGCTCGCCGACGAGATCAACCGCACGCCGCCGAAGACGCAGGCCGCGCTGCTGGAGGCGATGCAGGAGTTCCGCGTCACATGCGCCGGCACGACGTACGGTCTGACGCCGCCGTTCTACGTGCTCGCGACGCAGAATCCGATCGAGCAGGAGGGGACGTACCCGCTTCCCGAGGCGCAGCTCGACCGCTTCATGCTGAAGATCGTCGTCGGCTACCCGTCGCGCGACGAGGAGGTCGACATCCTCCGCGCGACGATCTTCGACCGCGATCTCGAGCCGGAGGTCGTCGTCGGAGCGGACGACATCCTCGAGCTGCAGAAGCTCGTGCGGCAGCTCCCGGTCTCCGACTACATGCTCTACTACGCCGCGGACCTCGCCCGCGCGACGCGTCCTGACGAGCCGGAAGCGCCCGATTTCGTCCGGCGGTTCGTCTCGTGGGGCGCCGGGCCACGCGCGGCGCAGTACCTGACGCTCGGCGCCAAGGCGCGCGCGTTGCTCGACGGTCGGGCGAACGTCACGGCCGAGGACGTCCGCAGCGTTGCGCACCAGGTGCTGCGCCACCGCATCGGGCTGAACTTCCAGGCGGCCTCCGAAGGGATGAACAGCGACGCGGTGATCGAGCAACTGCTCGACCACTTGCCCGCCCCGAAGACGGCCGAGCGCGGCGGGGGCAAGAGGGCATGAGTGCACGGCGCGATGCTCCTCGATCCAAGACTCGTCGCTCCGACGCGCTGCTGCGCCCGGAGGATCTCGACGGGCTCGGCGATCTCGGCATGATCGCGCGATGGGTCGTCGAGGGATCGATCATCGGCCTCCATCGCAGCCGCGCGCACGGCATCAGCGGAGAGTTCGCCGAGTATCGCGAATACGCGCCGGGCGACGATCTGCGCCTCTTCGACTGGAAGGCATTCGGCCGCAGCGATCGCAGCTACATCAAGAAATCGCACACCGAGACGAACACGCGCGTCTGGCTGGTCGTCGATGCGAGCGCGTCGATGGAGTACGGCGATCCGGCCAAGCTGCACTACGCGCGCTGTCTGGCGGCCGCCATCGCGTACATCGTCGCGGCGCAGCGCGATGCGGTCGGCCTCGTGACGCTCGCCGACGGGGTTCGCGACCATCTTCCGGCGGCGGGCAGCCCGGCGCACCTGCAGGCGATCTACTCGGCGCTCGGTCGGCTCGATCCGGACTCGACGACGCGCATGGCGCCAGCGCTGCACGACCTCGCCGAGGGCATCGGCCGGCGCGGCATCGTCGTCCTGCTGTCCGACCTCTATGACGACGACGACGAGATCGACGAGGCGATCCGTCACTTTCGCTTCTGTGGTCACGAGGTGGTCGTATTCCATCTGCTCGATGCGACGGAGCTGCGCTTCGACTTCGACAAGGTACGCGACTTCGTCGATCTCGAAACCGGTGAACGCATCGAGGTGCACGGCCCGGTGTTCCGGGATGCGTATCGCGAACGCGTCATACAGTGGATCGAGTCGCGGCGTCAGGCGATGAACGCTTGCCGCGCCGAGTACGTCCAGCTCGAGACGTCCGAGCCGTTCGCGCGCGGTCTGGCGCGATACCTCCACCTTCGCCGAGCCGTGAGGGTGGCGCTGTGAGCTTTCTTCAGGCGGCATTCCTGGCCGGACTGCTCGGCGTGGTCGTGCCGATCGCGATCCACCTGCTGAACCGGCGCAAGGCCGCCGTCGTGCGCTTTCCGAGCCTGCGGTTTCTGCAGGAGATCGAGCATCGCCGCGCGCGCATCAGCCGCGTCAACGAGTGGATCGTCCTCGCGCTCCGCGTGGCGGCGCTGGCGCTTCTCGCGTTCGCTCTGGCGCGCCCCGTGCTGCATAGCGGTTCGTTGGGACGAGGTCGCGCGACGCGCGTGTTCGTCGTCGACAACTCGATGAGCAGCGCCGCGGTGCTCGGAGGTTCGGCCGCGCTCGAGCACTACCGACTCGTGGTCAAGGCGCTCGTCGCGCGCATGGAGCCCGCCGACCGTGGCGCTGTCATTCCGCTCGTCGCGGACGAGTTGCACGTCGCTGCGCTGACCGAGAGCAAGCGCGATCTCGAAGAGGCCGCCGACGCGATCGAGCCCACGTATGGCACGACGCCGATCGTCGAGGCCGTGCGCCGCGCTATCGCCTTGCTCGAGGACGATGACAATCCGGTGCGGGAGATCATCCTGCTGAGCGATTTGCAGGCCAGCGCCTTGCGCGACGCCGGCGACCGACCGAAGCTGCCCGACGACATTCGGCTGATCGCGCTGCGTTCGCGCGCGCCGTCGCGGGCGAACGCGGCGTTCTCCGCTGTCGACGTGCGGCAGGATCGCGGCGGCCGCCAGACCGTCCAGGCGCGAGTCCGGGCCTTCGGCACGCAGGAAACGGTCGTACGGATCGCGTTCACGGTCGACGGCAAACCCGTGGAGGAGCGCGCGGTGCGCGTTGCGGCGCAGGGAGACGCCATCGTGCGGTTTCGAGCGCCGGAGCAAGACTCCGCCGGCGGACGCGAAGCCGTTCGGGCCCGACTCGAGATTCGCGACGACGCCCTCGCGCTCGACAACGAGCTCGAGCTCGCCCTCGCGGTCAGCGCGACGCGACGCGTGTTGATCGTTCGCGACGCGGCGGCTGTTCGCGGAGCGCGCGATCCGGCGTTCTACCTGTCGCGAGCTCTCGTGCCGCGACGCGCGAACGCGGTGCTCGAGGTGCGTGCGACGTCGACGGCGCGCCTGCGCGATCTCGACTTGTCGCCGTATCACGCGGTCTTCTTGCTCGAGCCGGCGAAGCTCGGTGCACGCTCCGGCAAGGTGCTCGCGGACTTCGTCACGGCGGGAGGCGGTCTCTTCGTATCGACCGGGCCGTTCGAGGAGCGGAATGCGTTCGCGACGCTGGCGAGCGCCGCGGGACCGCTGCTGCCGGTCGTGTCCGGACCGGTCGTGCGGTCGGAGCGGCAACCGGTTCACCTCGGTCGTTGGCAGGACGAACACGCGATCTGGGCGCCGCTCGTCGGCGCGCAGCCTCCGTTGCGGCCCGACGTACCGGGCTTCTTCGCGTATCGCGAGGTGACCGCCGCGAGGGGCGCGCGCGTGCTTGCGGAGTTCGAGTCGGAAGCGCCCGCGCTCGTCGAGCGGCCGGCCGGCTTCGGTACGGTCGTCTACTTCGCGTCGACCCTGTCGGACGCGTGGGGCAATCTGCCGCTGCGGTTCGTCTTCGCACCGTTCGCGCACTCGACGCTCGATCACCTCGCGGCGCGGACGCGGCGCGACCAGGTGCATCCCGTCGGCGCGCCGCTGGTGTTGAGCTATCCGCGTACGGGCTCGGCGTCCAGCGGATCGATCGGTGCCGATCCCGCTTCCGCCCCTGGCTTCGCGTCGAGCGGCACGACCACTTTCGTCGCGGCCGAGGCGCGCTTGCCGGACGGAGCGCGACGGCGCGTGAGTGCCGACGATGTTCCCTCCGGCGATGTCGTCACGCTCGATCTCGGCACGCCGCAGCGGCCGGGGCTCATCGCGGTTCGCGAGGCGTACGAAGGGCGCGTTGCGCGGCGGTGGATCGCGGTGCGGACGGACATCGACGAGAGCGATCTCCGGCCGCTGCCGACGGACGAGCTCGAGCGCGACATGCCCGGCGCGGAGGTCGTCGAGTTCTCGCATCCGGGAGAGGCTCTTTCGGGTCTCGTGCCGTTGACCGTTGGATCGGAGCTCAAGACGGCGCTTCTCGTGTTGCTGCTCGGCATTCTGCTCGTCGAGCCGCTTCTCGCGAATCGCACCGCCTTGCGCGAACCGGCGACGGAGGCGACGCGATGAGCGGCCTGGAGCTCCGCTTCAGCACCATCGACAGCGCGTGGACCGCCGCCTTGCTCGTCATCGCGGCTGCGGTGGTCAGCGTGCTCGTGTACTGGCGCTCGCTGCGCAACGGTGCGAGCTGGGTTGTCTTCGCACTCGTCGCGTTGCGGTTCGCGGCGCTGTCAGTCGCGCTCATCCTTCTGCTGCGTCCGATCCTGCGCTACGACGTCACGGAACGTCGCGAGGAGCGGTTGATCGTGCTGCTCGATCGCTCGCGCAGCATGTCGATCGCGGATTCGGTCGGCGGCGAGGCTCGAATCGACTCGGCGCAGCGGGTGCTCGAGAGCGAGGCGCTCGCGTCGCTCGCGAAGACGTTCCACGTCGAGCTGCGCGCGTTCGCGGGGCCGCGCGAGATCGAGGCGCTGCCGGCGGCCGAGCTCATCGCGACGCGACGCGAGTCCGGCGGCGACGCAGCCGGGCGGACGGGCGCGCGCGTCGTCGCGGACGGATCGAGCACCGACCTGGCAGCTGCGTGGAGCGATCTGACGACCGCCGGCGGGCCGATCGTCGCGGTGCTTCTGCTGACGGACGGACGCGATCACGGCTCCATGAGCGGTGGCATGGAGTCGACGCGTCGCGCCGACGTTCGGCTGCCGCCGGCGCCAATCTGGGCCGTCGGTCTCGGCAGCGGCGATCCCGAGCCCGTCGATCTCGCGTGGACGAAGGCGAGCGCGGAGCGCAGCGTGTTGAAGGGAAGCCGAGTGCGCGTGCGAGCGGCGGTGACGGCGCGGGGCGTGGAGGCGGCAGCGACGGACGTCGTCGTCAAGCTCGGCAGCGCAGAGATCGAGCGCCGTCGCGTCGAGCTCGCTCGCGGCACGAACGAGATCGACCTCGCGATTGTTCCGCAGCGCGCCGGTCGGTTGATCTACGAGCTCCAGATCGATCCGCACCCGGGCGAGTCCAGCACGGAGAACAACCGCACCTGGCTCGTTCTCGACGTGACGGATCGGCCGATCCAGGTCCTGTTCTTCGAGGGCGGCGCGCGCTGGCAGTACAAGTTCGCTCGGCGTGGTATGGCGCGCGATCCTGCCGTCAACGTGACGGGCCTCGTCACGCTCAGCGGCGATCGACTATTGCAGCAGGGGCGTGCACCGGTCGACCTCGAGATGGGCCTGCCGACGACGCGCGAGGACTGGAAGGCCTTCGACGTGCTGGTGCTCGGCAACGTCGTGGCCGACGATCTCTCGCCGGACGCGGCGCGTCGCATCGTCGCGTGGTTGGGAACGGACGGCGGCGGATTGATCCTGCCTGGCGGCGTCGACAGCCAGCGCGCATTGCGCAGCTCGCCGCTCGGAGAGGTGCTGCCCGTCGCGCCGGGCGACGGAAGCCGGATCGAGGGTCCGTTGCGCATCATGCCGGCTGCCGCATCGCTCGAGCATCCGATCCTGCGCGGGCTGATGCGGTTCTTCGCTGCGGCGAGCAAGGGCGGATCGAGCGAGCTCGACGAGGTGTTTCGCGTCGGCGAGCTGCGTCCGGGAGCCGAACTCCTGCTCACGTCGGCGCGGCCTCGAGACGATGCGGACAACGATGCGAACGGGGACGATGGACGCCGCGACGGTGGGGGAGAGGCCCCTCTTCTCGCCACGCGACAGTACGGCGAGGGCCGTGTCGTCGCGTGGCTGACCGAGTCCGACTGGCGTTGGGTGATGCAGGCGGGCGGCGAAGGCGAGAGCGCGCGGCTCTTCGAGCTCCTGTGGGGGCGGATGGTGCGCTGGGCTGCGCGACGTGCGGTGTCGCAAGCGACGGATGGTAGCCTCGAGTTGTCGCGGCGCGAGGTGCGTGCCGGCGAGGAGGTCGTCGTCGAGGTCGGCGCTGACGCAGCGACGTCGATTGCGGTCAGGGCGATCGATCCCGCGGGCAGCGCGAGTCGCATCGCCGGCGTGATCGAAGACGGCCGGTGGGTCGGACGCTTCCGGCCGACGAGATCGGGCGTGCACCGATTGGTGCTGGACGCGTCGGCGACCACGTCCGAAGCGAGCGGCGTCGATGCCGCCTCCGTCGACGCGCCGAGCGGTGAGACGGTGTTGATCGTGCATCCCGACGCGCGCGAGGACGAAGACACCCGACCGGATTGGGACCTGCTGCGCGATCTCGCGGCCGAGAGTGGCGGCCGATTCCTGTCGCTCGCCGAAGCCGGTTCGCTCGCGGACGCGATTCGACGCGATCACCCGGGTCTCGTCACGCACGTCGAGCTCGGGACGGAGCGCAGCTGGTGGCTGTGGGCGCTGTTCGTCGCGCTCGTCGGCGCGGAGTGGGGCCTGCGACGACGCGTGTGGGTCGTTTGAGTCGCTCAGGGGAACGAGGCGAGCGATCACTCCGCTCACGACGACCGCCAGCGCGCCGACTCCGAGCGCGACGCGCCAGCCGATCACCCGGGTCTAGTGCCGCCTTTCACAAGTTCCTGTGCATACGAGCGGCATCTACGCCCGCTGGCTTTGTTGCGCTCAGTCGACTATGCGCCTCCGGCATGGACTCCTTCGCGCGCCGCGCCAGCGAACGAATCTGCTCGCTCGATATGCACAGGAACTTGCGAAACACGGCACTCAGCCCTCGTCCGGCGGCGGCATGTCGTCCATGAGCTCCCACGGTTCGCAGCCGAAGAACTTGCGGCACGTCCGGCGGCCGACCGGGTTGCGCACGTAGCGGTTATAGAAGCGGCAGTAGACGTCGTCGTCGAGGATCTGGCGCATGCTCGTGAGCTGCGTGAGGTGGTTGCGCGTCAGGTCGTTGTCTTTGTGACCGAGGCGCCACGAGAACACGTAGAGGTTCGCGAGGACTCGGAACAGCAGCGCGCGGCTGCGCACGACGCCGAGCTCGCGCAGGATCTCCTCGTAGATGCCGTCGTCGTCCTCATCGAAGGCGCCAGCGACGAGCAGGTGACTCTTCAGGAGGAGGCTGCGCGACTGGACCGGAAGATCTTCGAGGCGCGTGATCTCGACGCTCTGCGCGAAGCAGTCGAGCGCTGCTGCGACGTCCTTCTGCTTCAGGAAGAGCTCGCCGCGGCACGTCAGGGTCGCGACCAACCCTTGCGTGCCGATGCAGCCGAGCTTTCGGAAGACGGTTTCCGCGCGTTCGAGTGCGGCGAACGCGTCGCGAAGGTGTCGACGTCCGGTGAGTCCGAGCACGCGACCGAGCAGCAGGCAGGCGTTGCCGTAGTGACGTCGGTGGCCGTGTCGCTTCAAGAAGTCGAAGGCGCGGTACACGTGGCAGAACGCCCGACGCGGATCCTCGGCCTCGAGGTGGATCTGCGCGTGGCACAGGTGACGCTTCGCGTGCTGAATGACCTCGCGCGGTGACGAGGGGCTCGCGGGCAGCGGCACGCCCGCGAGCACGTCGGTGGCCTTGGCGAACTGGCCGCGGTCGACGTAGAGAAGGGCGAAGACCTCGCAGTACATGCCCAGGAAGGACAGCAGGCGCAGGCGCTTGGCGGTCGCGAAGAGCCGTTCGAAGCACGACACGGCCGCATCGACCTGGCCTAGCTCGCTGTGAATGCCTCCGAGCCGAGCCAGTGCCTGGATCTCGCGGACGCGACTGACGAGGCCCGGCGCGCGCGCTAGCTGCGCGAGCGCGGCTCGGCCGAGCTCGATGCAGCGGCGGGGCTGCTGTCGCGATTGATACAGCCACATCAAGAAGGTAAGCCGGCCGCCGATGTCGTACGGCTTCTCGAGGTCGCGGAGCGGCCAGCGCCGCATGAGCTCGATGGCCTCTCGGACGCGATCCTCGTAGCACAGGACGTAGAGCCGCAATGTCTGCGCCCACGGTCGCCGGTCGCCGACGAGTTGCCAATCGACGGTCGCGGCGATCTCTCCGGCCGCGTCGTACTCGTTCACGCTCCAGAGCTTCGCGACCCGCAGCGCGGAGATGAGGTGCGGCCAGTCCTCCCGTGCCGAGCGTTCAGCCGCCCTGGCGAAGACGTCGAGCCATGAGTCGATCCACGCTTGATCCTGAAACGCGATCGCCAAGAACACCCCGTGGACCAGCGATTCCTCCAGACGGTCATCGGCCGGACCCTCGGTAAGGCCGGAGAGAACGAGATTCCACGCCTCGTCGGCGTGACCCGCGAGAATCAGACGTTCGATTTCAGCGACCGGCTGGCCCATTTCTTTCTCGCCACGCGGCGATCGATTCCCGTTTGCGGCACCGATCGCGGCAGTCCGTCATTCGCGACGCGGTCCGATCTGCGTCACGGCCTCACGCGCCACGTCGTACCGGACCGTGCGGTACGAGTAGGAGTACGTCGGCTCGTCGTCCGGGCCGCGAGCCTCGGGCTCGAGCACCTCGATCTGCATCTCCGCGAGCCGCTCGGGCTCGGGATCCTCCGGTTCCTCGAGTTCCCCAAGTTCCTCGAGCCAGCGAATTCTGATGCTCTTGACGCGTCCGCCGCGCTCCAACGCCATGCGGAGGTCGCGCTGCACGAACGGGTCGCACACGACCTGCAGGAGCGCATCGGCGAGATGGCGGTCCTCCGCGATGCTCGTGTGGAGCTGGGCTTCGTCCGGTGCGTCAGGCTCGGCGCCTTCTTCGTCTTCCTCGCCTTCCTCGCCTTCACCGGCCGCGTCGCCTTCCGGCTCCTCCTTCTGGAGCTGAATCCAGCGACCGCGGAGCGCCTCGACGTGGTGGTGGCCGTCCTCGTGCTGGCACACGCGGGAGACCTTCAAGTAGCGGCGTCTCGAGCCCGGCAGGCGGGGGCCGAACAGGAAGGCATGGTCGAAGGCGACGACCGGCGGCGCTTCTCGCTCCTGACACCTTCGCACGATGTCTTCCTCGACCGTACGAGTCTCGGCGTTCTGCAGCGCGAACTTCCGCGTGATCCTTCGCAGCGACTCCCTGGTCTCCGGATCAGCGAGTGCGACGCAGAACGAGAGCTGCTCGTGCGACGACCGCATGATCAAGAACTCGCTCGGTGCCCACAGCAGGGGGGCGTCCTGCGCGGACGCACCGCTTGCCGTGGCGACGACGAACCCCAGCGCCCAACCTCCGATCGAGACCCTCATACCGACCTCCCGTGCGCCGATCCCCGCCCGGGATCGGGCCACCCTTGGACGTACAGGATGTCCTGCACCCTATCCGCATCGCTTTCAGGATGACAAGCGGCTTCCCCAGCGCTCGACCGGGTCAGAAAGGGCGCGTCAACCTCGCCGAGAAGATCCAGAAGCAACCGTTCCACGGTGGTCGTCGGAACGTCCATTCCCGTCTCATGCCTCGGTCCACCCTCCCGAGCGCGGTCGACACCCTCTCGTCGCTCGCGGCTCGGATGACCCTCGGAGGACCGGAAAATGTTTTCCAAAAAGACCGGAGGGACTGTATCCGCTGACCGCGTTCGATCGCAAGTACTTTCCGTAAAGAAAACGACCGCCGGCTTCCGGTTCGGAGGCCGACGGTCGTTTCGTCATTGGCTGGCGGCGTGTGCCGACTCGCGTCAGCACACGCGTTCGCGCTTGTGGGCTGCCAGGCTATCCCAGTCCGATCAATGCTGCGATCTGCGAGCCGAACTTCACCGCCAGTCCGGCGAAGACGACCGAGACGATCGAGATCAGCTTGATCAGGATGTTCAGCGAGGGGCCCGACGTGTCCTTGAACGGATC
>CAYMRB010000073.1:0-28370 GCA_964392615.1 uncultured Planctomycetia bacterium
GCCGCAGCGGTTAATGGTCTCGACACACTCCCCCTGCTCGGCGTCCAAGTCGGTTTCACAGAGAATCTCGGCCATGCCGAGAAGTCCGTTCATGGGAGTGCGGATCTCGTGGCTCATATTCGCGAGAAAATCGCTCTTGGCCTGATTCGCAGACTCCGCATCCTCCTTGAGCCTCACGAGCTCGCGCTCCCTTTCCACCCGTGCGCTCATGTCCCGTATGCAACAGCCCACCTTGAGCGTACGTCCGGCGTAGAAGGGAGCGAGCGAGACGTCAACGGGAATCTCACGACCGTCCTTGCACCGCGCGGTGAGCTCGAGAGATCCGCTCATCATCCTGGGAGCCGGATTCTCGAAGTAGGCGTCTCTCAAGAAGACGTGACGCTCCCGGAGGCTCTCGTCGAGGAGAACTTCGATCTTCTCCCCTACGAGCTCCGAAACGTTGTATCCGAGTACGAGCGTGACCTGATCGTTGGCCTCCTCGATGACACCGCTGGAGTTCACGACCAATGTGGCGTCCGGGCAGCCGGAAAGGAGTCCGGTGGACTGACCCGAAGCCTCTGCGACCCGTCGCACGAGGGGAATGACAGCGACGAACGTGAGCACTACGACGGTCACCGCAAGAAGGGCGAAGGCGTTGTTCCAGGAGGGTTCTGCTATCGTCTGAACGACGACTGCGATCGTCGCGACAGCCGCTACGGCGAACAGCAATCGAGCACTGATCCGGTTGCTGCCGTTTCGCGCATCGCCTGTACTCGTTGACATGAGTGGCCGCTACCCTTCTGGATTTTCTGTTCAAGGCCCAGGGTGCACTCGCCACAGAGATCTCGAGTGCGCCCGAGACGTTTCAAGAGCGGCCAATCGACCAAGGCCGCCGATCGTTCAGAGAGGAGGAGCCAACCGCCGCCCTCATCTGTACCCGTTATCGACGCAGGAAGGAGAGTGCAATATGAAACCTGCAAGTCGCAGGCAGATACGGCCTCGTCCTGCGGCGGAGCATCCGATATCGTCTCCAAACGGTTCTCGCCGTATCGGATGCGCATCCGCGTATCATGATGGACGAGATTCACGCCCCAGTGAGAGAGGCCCCCACCCATGCACACCGTCCGCTATGTGCTACGCATCGCGTGTTGTCTGTTCGTCGCCACTGGCGCTATCGCCGAGGATCCGTGGATCACATACGAGGGCAAGCCCGGTCCAGGCAACGGAAAGTACATCGTCTTCGTCGGCGGCGACGAGGAGTATCGCTCCGAGGAAGCGTGTCCGATGCTCGCGAAGATCCTCGCGGAGCGCCACGGCTTCAAGTGCACGGTCCTATTCGCCATCGACCGCGCGACCGGCAACATCGATCCGTGGGAACGGACGAACATCCCCGGTCTCCACCTGCTCGCCAAGGCCGACGCGATGGTCATCTTCACGCGCTTCCGCGAGCTGCCCGACGACCAGATGGCGCATCTCGCGAGGTACATCGACTCCGGCAAGAGCATCCTGGGCATCCGTCCGGTCATCGCCGGATTCCGCTTTCAGAAGGACAGCAAGAGCTCGTACTCGCACTGGTCTTTCCGAAGCAAGAAGTGGCCCGGCGGCTTCGCGAAGCAGGTCTTCGGCGAGACGTGGGTCGCACACCACGGCGCGCACGGACGCGAGAGCACGCGCGGCGTGGTCGCGCCCGCCGCGAAAGGCCATCCGGTCCTGCGCGGGGTGACCGACGTCTGGGGACCGTCGGATGTCTACCGCATCGGCAAGCTTCCGAGCGACTCGCGGGTGCTGATGCACGGTCAGGTACTCACCGGTATGAAGCCGACCGACCCGCCCGTCGTCGGCAAGAAGAACGACCCGATGATGCCGCTCGTCTGGACGCGCACCTACACGGGGCCGTCGGGCAAGCCCGCGCGCGTGCTCTACACGTCGATCGGCGCGTCGGTCGACTTCGAGAGCGAGGGCCTGCGTCGACTCATGGTCAACGCGTGCTTCTGGGGCACCGGCATCGAAAATCGCACGCCTGCGAAGGCGAACGTCGACTACGTCGGCGAGTATCACCCGACGTTCTACTCGCTCAAGCCCCGGCCGCGACCGCTGTCGATCCGGCCGGCCGACCACCGAATCCGCCCTGCGGCGAAACCGTCCGAGGGCAAGTGAGGAGATGAACATGCGCGCAAGAGGCGCCGTAGCTGCGTGTTTCGCCACCCTGCTGTCGACCTCGTTCGTGCGAGCCGACGCGCCGCCTGGACCCGACGCGGCCGGGAGCCAGGTACTCTGGCACGACGCCCCGGCGCGCGATTGGGAACGTCACACGTTCTTCCAGGGCAACGGCCGGATCGGCTGCGCGGTCTTCGGCGGTGTGGCGCGCGAGGAGGTCCAATTCAACGTCGACAGCCTGTGGACCGGCGACGCGAACCCGTCGGGCAAGTACGGGACCATGGGCTCCTATCAGAACTTCGGCAGCGTGGTCGTCGAGCTCGCCGGCGCAACGCCTGACGCGCCGCGGCTCTCGTGTTCGAGCGGTCACAAGCCGTACCAGCGGGGGCAGCAGACCATCGCGGAAAGCGTCGACGGCAACGTCGACACGAAGTGGTGCATCATCCACAAGGGCCGACCGCTCGTCTGGCAGGTCGAGCTGCCCGCCGAGGCCGCCGTCACTGTACGCGAGTACGCGCTCACCGCGGCCGAGGACGTGCCCGACCGCGATCCGACCGAGTGGAAGCTCGAGGGCTCGAATGACGGCAAGGCGTGGACGATCCTCGATCACCGCCGGGACGAACCGCGATTCGAGCGCCACCAGCGCAAGACGTTCTCGTGTGCTAACACGACGGCCTTCCGCTTCTACCGCCTGACGCTGTTGAAGAATCACGGCAACACGCACTACCAGCTCTCCGAGATCGAGCTCGCCGGCGTCGAGTTCGGGAGCGCAGCCGGCGCGGACGGCTATCGGCGCGAGCTCGACCTCGCGACCGCGGTCCATCGCGTGCGCTATTCCGCGGGCGGCGTTCGGTTTGAACGCGAGACGTTCGCGAGCCGGCCCGACGAGGTGGTCGTGTCGTCCTGGACCGCCGAGGCTCCCGGTTCCTACTCCGGGCGCGTTACGATCGAAGATGCGCACGGAGCCACGCCGCGGGCCGTACGTGATCGGCTCGTGTGCTCGGGCGAGCTGGCCAACGGTCTGCACTACGAGGCGCAGATCCTCCTCCGACATCGCGGTGGCACCGTGCGCGCCGACGGCGACGCGCTGGTCTTCGAGAAGTGCGACAGCCTGCGTCTCTTCCTGGCAGCGGACACGGACTACGCGATGGACCTCGCTTCGAGCTGGCGTGGAGAGCACCCGCACGAGCGGCTCAGCGCACAGCTCAACGCGGCGGCGGCGAAGACACACGACGCGCTCATCGAGCGACACGTCGCGGACCACGCGGCGCTGTTCGGCCGCGTGATGCTCGACGTCGGCAAGACCGCTGCCGATCGCGCTCGCCTGCCGCTCGACAAGCGCCTCGAGGCCTACGGCAAGGGCGAGGCCGATCCCGACCTCGAAGAGCTGTTCACCCAGTTCGGTCGGTACCTGCTCATCGGAAGCTCGCGGCCAGGCACGCTGCCCGCGAACCTGCAGGGCATCTGGAACCACAGGAACAATCCGCCGTGGCACAGCGACTACCACGCGGACATCAACATTCAGATGTGCTACTGGCTTGCGGAAACGACGAATCTCGGCGAGTGCTTCGAGCCGTTCGTGTCGCTGATGGACGCGATCCGCGCACCGGCACGCGAGGCGACGCGCCAGGAATACGGCGACGTGCGCGGCTTCACGTACCGCTACTCGCACAACATCTTCGGCGGCCTGGGCTGGCGCTGGTATCCGCCGGCGAGCGCGTGGTACTGCCAGCACCTCTGGGAGCACTACGCGTTCCACGGTGACGTGAAGTACCTGCGCGAGACGGCGTATCCGATGATGAAGGAGGTCTGCCAGTACTGGGAGGACCGCCTGAAGGCGCTGCCCGATGGCACGTTGGTCTCGCCGAACGGTTGGTCGCCGGAGCACGGGCCACACGAAGACGGCGTCGCGCACGATCAACAGATCTTGTGGGATCTCTTCACGAGCACGATCGCGGCGGCCGCCGCGCTCGGCGCCGACGACGAGTACCGCGAGCAGCTCGCGGCGAAACGGGATCGCCTGCTCGAACCGCAGATCGGGTCGTGGGGCCAGCTCAGGGAGTGGATGATCACCGAGGACGACCCGAACGACCACCACCGGCACGTGTCGCACATGTTCGCGGTGTTCCCGGGGCGACAGATCTCGCCGACGGTGACGCCGAAGCTCGCGGCGGCCGCGAAGAAGTCGCTCGAGGCGCGCGGCTTCGGAACAGACGTCGGCTGGGCGAACGCATGGAAGGCCGCGCTGTGGGCACGTCTGCTCGACCGCGAACGCGCGTACATGTACTTCCGCCGCCAGGTCGCCCGCAACGCGTATCCGAACCTCATCAACGCTTGTTGGCCGGGCCGGGTCTTCCAGATCGACGGCAACTTCGGCGTCACCGCAGCCGTCGCAGAGATGCTGCTGCAGTCTCACGCCGGCGACGTGCACCTTTTGCCGGCGCTGCCGGAGAGGTGGAGCGACGGAAAGGTCACGGGCCTGCGCGCTCGCGGCGGGCTCGAGGTCGACATCGAGTGGCGAGACGGCAAGCTGGTGCGCGCGGTGATCAAGCGCGTTGCCGGTCGACAATGGGCCGGTCGCGAGGTCCGCGTGCGGCACGGAGACCAGGTCGAGTCGCGCGTCGTACCGTTCGGAGCGGAGGTCGTGATCGGCGGCGAGTAGCGTAGCGCTAGCTAGCGTTCACTCCCCCGCCGCCGGCTCGATCTTCAACCGCGCCACCGCGGCCGCATCGACCTCCTCGCGCGTCCACGGCATCGCGAAGGCCTTCCCCTGCCGCCACAGCGCGAGCTGATCGTCGTAGTGCGGCGATAGCGGATTGCCCGACTGCCCGCCCGGCAAGACCCAGCGGCTCGCGCTCCAATTGCCGACGTCGATGACGAGTCGCATCGACGCCACGAACAGCGCGTCGACTCCCGGGTCGAGAACCGATGCGGCGGCCTGCGCGACGGTGTTCGTGTCGCCGCCGACTGGATACGGCCCACGATCGAAGATCGGCGCGAGCAGCTTCACCTGGCCGAGGGGATGCCGAAACCGCACCGCGCGAATTGCGCCCCACGCCCAACCGCGCGGATCCTTGCCGTGTCGCGTCGACAGCGTCTGCGTCGCGTCGCGAAGCGCCGCGACGATCGCTTCGTCCCAATCGCCCGCCTCGAACCACCCCGCCGGTCGCTCGCGCAATAGCCGCAACAGGTGACTGACGCGACGCGCTCCGAACAACGTCCCGGGCAGGATGTCCGCACAGCTGCGACCGAGCGCCCAATCGGCACCCCGTGGCGCCCTTGCCCGCGCGACGCGCCGACACAGCGCGGCGAGGAAGAACTCGAAGACCGCCGCCGCAGGGGAATCGACCGCCATCTCGCCGTCCCACCGCTCGAGGAGATCCGTGGCGGCCGCGACACCCGCTTCGGCGTCGTCGCCAGGACCTGCACCGCGGCACGCCGCGAGCACATCGTCGCGCATCGCGCGCCACGGCAACGATCGCACATCGAGCTGCGCCGCGAGCGTCGCATCGACATCCCAATCGCTGCGCGCACGGAGCATCTCCTCGATACGCTCGAGCCGAAACCCATCGAGGAAGTCCACTCCGAGAAACACGTCGTCCTCGGCGCACGCAGCCGCCGGGTCGCGCGGCGCCGTGTTCGCGGTCGCGAGGAAGCCCTCGGGCGATCCCTCTCGCCACGGCATCGCCTCGAGCGGCACGCGCTCGTCCGTCCAGCCCGCGTCGGGATCGCGACCGACCGTCGGAAGCGTGCCGTGTCCGCCGCGACGACGCGGCACCTCGCCGACGAGGTGCCACGCGATACGCCCACCCGCGTCACCCCACACGAGGTTGAGCGGGAGAGCCGGCCACGCGCGGAAATACGCGCGGAAGTCCTCGAGGCTCCGCGCATGGTGCGCGCACATCAGTCCCTCGATCGGCAGCGGATCGAGCCATACGGCCCGCATCGAGATCGCGCGTGTCACACCGTGAAGAGCCGGCGAGATGATGGGTCCACGCCGTGTCTCGATCACGCGCTCGACGACGTCCTCACCGCGCCGAACCTCGATGCGCTCCTCGCGCAGCCCCGCCGGAACGAATCCTTCGGCCTCGCGTACACGCAGCCCATCGACGTCGACTTCCTCGAGGAACAGATCGGCGTTGTCCGTAAGCCCAGCCGTCATCCCCCACGCGCCGAATTCGTTGTGACCGGCACTGAATCCGGGACCGCCGATGAATGTCGCCCCGGCGGCGCTGAACTCCGGCGTCGTCACGTGGGCCAGATACCATGGCGACGGGAGTGTCGGCGCGAGATGTGGATCGTTCGCGAGAAGCGGCCGTCCGGTCTCGGTGCGCGTCGCGTCGAGGACCCAATTGTTCGACGCCCCGCCGGGAGCGACGAAGCGCCCGAGCGCGGCAAGGTCTTCGCCGAGCGCATCGATCGCTGCGCGCTCCGACGGCTCACCGTCTCCCGACAGCGGCGCGCCCGGAGAACACGACGCGGGATCGAGGTCGCGCAGCGCTTCGTCGCCGTCGAGCTCGCGGATACGCCACCGGGCAAGCTCGACGTCCCAGTTCGACGCGAGCAGAAAGGACATCAGCGACAGAATCGCGACCGCGTCGCTCGGCTCATACGGCGTCCACACGCCCCTCATGAGCACGAGTTCGTGACAGCGACGCCCGCGCAATCCGGCGTCGCGACCGTGATTGACGCCGCGCACGTACGACTCGAGAAGCTCTCTGAGGTGCGGCGGTTGCGCTTCGAGGCGCCGCTTCGCCGCCCCGTGGAAGCCGATGCGGCGAGTCAGCCGATCGATCGACACGGCACGCGCGCCGACCCATGCCGCAACAGTGCCGCGTGCGAGCCGCTGCCAACCCTCGAGCTGGAAACCGCGATCCTGTCCATGGCAGAAGCCGAGCGCAAACCATGCATCGCTCTCGCAGCCGGCTTCGATATGCGGAACGCCCCATCGATCGCGCGCGATCTCGATCGTCCCGGACGCGCCATCCAGCGACAGCGTGCCGTCGACGACGGGAAGCCGCCGCCCGAGAAGCCAGCGAAAGATGGAACGACGCAGACCCATGCTCTTCTCGTATCGAGACGTTTCGCGCTGAACAACGAACGTGGCAGGCAGCGTAGCCTCCCGACCGTTCTTCGAGCAAGCCGTTGATATTGTCGCGGCGGCCGGCCAAAGTGGTGGGACCGATCGATGGATGCCGTGATTTCGGAGTCCAGTTTCCTTGCCAGCCAATACCAAAATCACGCGTCTAATCGCCGGCCTGCTGTTCGCTTGGTGCCTGATTGGAACTCGGCTCGCCGTCGCCCAGAGCCCGCTTCCGAACACGCAGTCCTGGCGCATGCAGAACTTGCTCGGTGACTCCGGCCTGCAGGACCGAGCGGTCTTCGGGCTCGACTTCCTCGTCGACGGCACGGTATGGATCGCAGCGTCGGACGGCTTGTACCGCTACGACGGCTACCGCTGGCAGCGCTACACGATCGAGGATGGCCTGCCGAGCAACTTCGTCCGCGCCGTGCTGGTCGCCAGCGACGGGCGACTCTGGGTCGGCACCGATCGCGGCGCCGGCGTCTTCCACTGGCGTGACGAGCCGACGCGCTACGATCCGGTCGGCGGGGCCTCCGGTCAGCTCGCCGGGCCGAGCGTGCGCGCGATTCGGGAGGACGATGACGGTACGCTCTGGTTCGCGTGCGATCACTGGCCGGACCGTCTCGTCACGGCGGGCCTGACATCGTTGCGAGGCGGTCGTTGCGAGACGTGGCGCGAGGCGGACGGCTTGCCTACCGATCACGTCCAAGATCGGTACACCGACTCACGCGGTCGCACCTACGTCCTCACGGAAAAGGGCCTCGCGGAGCGTCGTGACGGCCGGTGGGTCGATCCCCTCGAGGAAGCGGGTTTGGCGGATCACGACGACGTCGTCTGGTCGATGGCGGAAGGACCGCGCGCGGGTCTCGTCGTCGCCTGCTCGAACGGCTACTACGTCCATCGAGCGGGCTCGTGGGAAAAGCTCCCCGCTCTCGACAGCGAGCGCCCGGTCCACCTGATCTCTACGAACGACGGCTCGGTGCTGTCGTGCACGAACGCGCCGTACGCGCGGTTTGTCGAGCTGGTCGGCGATCGAATCGTCGACGCCAGCGATGCGATCCCGGGCTTCGTGGGCTCGCTCAACGTGCTCGCCGAAGCTCCGGACGGCGCGGTCTGGGCCGCGGGCTACAACTTCCTGGTGCGCTGGGAACGCCTCGGCGGCGAGTGGATCGTGTACGAGAACGCTCCCGCTCCCCGCGTGCGGGACGGTCACGGCGGCATCTGGATGGCCGGCGGCTACCGAGTGGCTCGCACCGCGGGCGACGTGGTTCACGTCCAGCCGCAGTACACGTCGTTCCTCGCCGCTGGACCGCGCGGCGACCTCTGGCTGCTCGCGCCAGGCGGCGTCGCGCGGGCCGTCGACGGAAAACCCGTCGTCCACGCGCTGCCGGACGGCCTCCGGGAAACCGACGAGCTCTACCGCTGCGACGCCGAGGGCAAGCTCTGGATCATCACGAAAAGCTCGGCGCGGATTCTGCGCCTGGCCGACGCGGAGTGGATCGAGCTCGAGGCACCGCCGCTGTTGCCGCGAGAGACGATCGTCAGTGCCGTTCCGGACCCGGCGAGCGGCATGTGGTGCGTCGCCGGCGCGGGCGAGGGACGGTCGCGAACCTATCGCGTCCTGCGCGTCGCGGACGACGGCATGGAGGCGATTCCGCTCGACATGGCCGCCGGCTGGAAGCGACGACCGGGATTCCTGGTCGATGGCGCAGGCTCGCTGTGTACCTGGGGGCGGTTCGGGGCGAGCCGCGGCACGCGCGGCCGACTTGGTATCGATTGGCGTCCCATCGAGACACTTCCCGGACGCCGCGCGATCTTCGGACTCGCATGCGGAGAGTCGCTCTGGATCGCGTGCGACGGCGTGATGGGCGGAAGCTCGGGCCTCGTACGCTATCACGGCGGGCAACGGGACGTGTTCGACTACCCGTCGACGCACTTCACGGGCCTGGAGTTCGGCGAGCGGGGGTATGTCAGCTACGGCAATCACCTTTGCGTCGTCGACGGACAGCCTGACAGCATGCCGAGGCGCCTGTATGTTCCCGGCGACTACCGCTCGGACGCAGTCGTCAGCGACGGCACCGGAGCGCTGTGGATGCGCCTCGGGCCGCGCGTCGCCCGATACCGACCCGACGGCGAGCGTCCGGAGACCATCGTGACGGCTGCTGACGAGACGGTCGTCGATGGCGACAGCCTCACGGTCGTCGTGCGAGCCGTCGAGCGGTTCGTGTCGAGCGAGTCGTCGCGCAGCTTCGGCGTCTCGACGCGACTCGACCAGGGCAGCTGGTCGGGGTTCCGCCCGCTCGGATCGGGAGAGATCACGCTGTCCGACCTTGCGATCGGAAAGCACCAGCTGTTCGTCCGAGTGCGCGACGAGGGAGAGGATGTCGATGCGACGCCGGCGGTCGTGACTTTCGATGTCATCCCCGTTCCGGTCCAGCTGCGCTGGTGGTTCGCTCCTGGCGTCGGCGCGCTGCTGGTCCCCCTGATCATCCTGCTGCTGATCAGCGTGATCCGACGCCGCCGCATCGCCGGCCACGCTGTCCGCCTCGAACAGACCGTCGCAAGCCGCACACGCGATCTGCGCGCGAGCGAGCGGAAGTACCACAGCCTGTTCCGCCATTCCGACGGCGCGGTCTTCCTCCTCGATGCCCAGGGACGGATCGAGGACTGCAACGATACCGCCGAGCAGACCCTCGGCATCTGCGGCGACGAGGTCAGGGGGCACGACATCGCCGAGCTCTTCGTCGACGAGCGCGACGTGCGTCCGGCATTGGACGAGCTCTTCCGCGGCGGTCGCGTCCGCGATGTGACGACCAGGGTTCGCGGGTCCGGCGACGAAGTCCGCGATGTGATCTTGTCGGCGAGCTCCCGTAGAGAACGCGAGGACGACGACGATGCCACGACGACCGAGAGCCCGGGATACCAGCTCTTCCTGCGGGATGTCACGAGACAGAAACGTCTCGAGGAGCGGGTCCAGCAGAGCCGGAAGATGGAGGCCATCGGCCGGGTCGCCGCGGGAGTCGCGCACGACTTCAACAATGTCCTGACGATCATCTCCGGATACGGGACTCTGCTCGCGGAGCGCCTCGGCGATCGCGCGGCGCTGAAGACCGGCCTTCAGTCGATCCTCGAGGCCAGCGCTCGCGCGAGTCGGTTGACCGAGCAGCTACAAGTCTTGGGCTCCAGCCCCATCGCGCGGGCGCAGGTCGTGGACGTCCGCGCCGTCGTCAACGGATTGGCTCCGATGATCGACCCGGCGCTCGGCGGCGTCATCGAGCTGACACGCGAACTGGCCGATGGCTGCTGCGTGTCCATCGATCAGGAGCAGCTCGAGAGGGTCCTCCTCAACCTCGTCGTCAACGCATGCGATGCGATGCCGGACGGAGGGGACCTCCGCATCGCCGTGCGAGGCCTGCGGGTCGCTCCGGACAGCGAGGCCGATGCTCCGAACCCCGGCGACTACGTGCTTCTCGAGGTCAGCGACAGCGGTCCGGGAATCGACCGCGAGATCGTGCCGAAGATCTTCGAGCCGTTCTTTACCACGAAGAGCCGCGCGCGAGCGCGAGGGCTCGGACTGGCGACGGTCTATGCGATCGTAACGGCGTGGGGCGGCGAGGTCGCCGTCGAGAGCCCCGACTCCGGCGGGACGACCTTCCGCGTGCTCCTCCCGCGCACGTCGGATCTTCCGGCTTCTCGTCAGCGAGAGGGCAACGACGCGCCCGGACCGCGCGGGAGCGAGACGATTCTGATCGCGGACGACGACGGCCAGATCCTCTGCGTCCTGTCCGAAGTGCTCCGCGAGGTCGGATACAGCGTGCTGACAGCGCGCGATTCCTTCGAGGCGCTCGACGTGGTGGCGCAGGACGACGTCGAGATCGACATTCTCGTCAGCGACGTCGTCATGCCCGGAATGGACGGCCGTGAGCTCGCCGACCGCCTCCGAGAGGAGAATCCCGACCTCCCCGTGCTCTTCATCACGGGCTACGACGGCCCCGTCGGCCGGCGCGCCGGCCGTGAACCGGCTCTCGCTCCGCTTCTCCGCAAGCCCTTCCTGCCATCGGACTTCGTCCGCCGCGTGCGCGAGGTGCTGGACTCGACACTCGCTTCCCGCGACGAGTAGCAGTCCGTCTGCAAGAAAGACTCCGAGTGCGGAAGCGAGACGTTTCGTTCGAGATCGAGGCGCCAGGAGAATACGATACGTAAGTGCCAGTCGGCGGTGTCGACGCTCGATGCGCCGACGGGAGGTCGTCGGAGGTCTCGCGAGTTCTGGAGCGAGGTCGAACATGGACGGGACGGGTAGGAATCGTCGAGCGCTGCGGTTCGCGGCCTTCGGCGCCGTGTGGCTGCTCTGCGGCGAGCTGCTCGCGCAGGAGGACCTCCTCATTCCCCGCAGCTCGACGTGGCGGTTCCTCGCCGGTCGCGCCGAACCGTCCGAGCCGCTCGGCGCTTGGCGCGAGATCGAGTTCACCGACAGCGGCTGGGAAGAGCTGCCCGCTCCGTTCGGATTCAACGACGGACCGTTCGGCACCGACCTCGCGACCTTCGATCCGCCGATGCGACGCGCGTACTCCTCGATCTACCTGCGCCACGACTTCGCGATCGACAATCCCCCGGAGGTACGCGAGCTTCGCGTCCATGCCGACTACGACGACGGCTTCGTCGTGTGGATCAACGGCGTCGAGGTCTTGCGCGTCAACGTCGACGGCGAGCCCGGCGAGCACGTCCCCTTCGACGGCGGCGCGCGCCGCGGACGCGAATCGGGCGAATACGAAGAGTTCATCATCGCGGATCCGTCGAGCGTTCTCGTTCCGGGGCGGAACGTCCTCGCCGTCCACGCGCTCAACGTCAGCGTCAGCAGTAACGACTTCAAGATCGACCTCGATCTCGTCGACCCGTTCGGGCCGGACGTCACCCCACCCGTCGTTCGCTCGATCGCGCCGCGCCCGGGTGCGAGGGTGCGCGAGCTGACGTCGATTCAGGTCGCGTTCGATGAAGGCGTCACGGGCGTCGACGCGTCGGACTTGCTCATCGGCGGCAACTCCGCCGTCGCCGTCGCCGGTTCCGGCGCCGGGCCGTACGTGTTCTCGTTCCCCTCCGTTCCGTTCGGCGCGGTGAACGTCGCGTGGTCCGCGGATCATGACATCGTCGATCTCGCGCGCACGCGCAATGCGTTCGGAGGCGGCGCATGGACGTACTCGATCGACGCAGACGCTCCGGACCCGATCCAGATCAACGAGATCGTCGCGGTCAACTACGACTCGCTCATCGATGAGGACGGCCTGACGCCGGACTGGATCGAGATCGCCAACCTCGGCGCAGAGCCGGTCGATCTGGGGGGCTGGTCGCTCTCCGACGATCCGCTCGATTCGGAGAAGTGGATTTTCCCCGATGTGACGATCGCGCCGGGCGAGTATCTCGTCCTCTTCGCGTCCGGCGCGGACCGCCGCGAGGTCGGCGACGGTCGAGAGCTGCACACGAATTTCCAGCTCGCCGGCGAGGGCGAGTTCCTCGGTCTGTTCACGCCGGGCTCGCCTCGGGAGCTGGCGTCGGGATTCGACCCGGCGTACCCGCCGCAACGCGGCGATGTGTCGTTTGGACAGACGCTCGACGGTGACCTGGCGTATTTTGACACGCCGACGCCAGGCGCCGAGAATGCCGCCGCGACCGTGTTCGCGGGCATCGTCGCAGCGCCGAGCGCGTCTGTGGAGCACGGTTTCTTCACGACGGCATTCTCTCTCGCGCTCGCCTCGACTCCGGCCGACGCAGCGATCTACTACACGCTCGACGGCAGCGTGCCGACGCCCGACGGGGGCACGCCGTACGTCGCCCCGTTCACGGTCGCCGGCACTCCCGAGCGGGCCGTCGTCACCGTGCGCGCGGTGGCCTATCGCGACCGATTCCTGCCGTCCCGCACGAGCACGTTCACGTACGTCTTCCCCGAACGCGTCCTCGATCAACCGAACGCCCCCGCGGGCTTCCCGTCCACGTGGGGCAACGCTCGACGCATTCTCGGCGACTACGAGATGGATCCGGAAGTCCTGGCGAATCCCGACGTCGTCGCACGCGCGCAAGACGGTCTCGTGTCGATACCGACGCTGAGCATCGTGATGCCGCTGGAGGACCTGTTCGACCCGACCCGCGGCATCTACTCGAACGCCGCTTCCGAGGGCATCGCGTGGGAGCGCGGATGCTCCGCGGAGCTCATCTATCCGTCAGGCAAGGAGGGATTCCAGATCGATGCCGGGCTTCGCATCCAGGGCGGCAGCAGCACGCGGGACTGGAAGTCGCCGAAGCTGTCGCTGCGTCTGCTGTTCAAGGGCGACTACGGCGCCGCGAAGCTCGAACACGACCTGTTTCCAGATGCCGCGGTGTCGCGATTCGACACGCTCGTCCTCGACGCGGGTCTGAACCTCACGTGGCACCATCCGGGCGCCGATCAGCAAGTCCAGGCGCAGTATGTCCGCGATCAGTTCATCGCCGACCGACAAATCGCCGCCGGCTGGGTCGCGCCCCACGGCGTGTTCGTCAATCTGTACGTCAACGGGCTCTTCTGGGGCCTCTACGACTTGCACGAGAAACCGGACGCGTCGTTTCTCGCCGAGTACTTCGGCGGGCACAAGTTGGAGTACGACGCCATTCGGCACGCAGCCACCAATGTGGTCGACGGCGATTCGAGGGCGTGGCAGGAGGTTCTCGGTCTGATGCGAGCCGTCGGTGCCGATCCGGATCGTCTCCTCGCGTTGGAGGATCACATCGACATCGACGACCACATCGACTACATGATCGCCAACCTCTGGGCCGGCAACACCGACTGGGCACGACACAATTGGTATGTCGGTCGTCGACGCGTCGAAGGAGCGCGTTGGCGGTTCTTCAGCTGGGACGCGGAGCACGTGCTGAAGTCGCCGGGGGAGAATCGCACGAGCGTCGCGGACGGCGGCAGCCCGGCGGAGATCTACTCCCGCCTGCGCACGAACCCCGAGTACCGCCTGCGGTTCGCGGATCGCGTGCAGCGGCACTTCTTCGCGGGCGGGCAGTACTGGGTCGACGCCGACGAGCCGTCGTGGGATCCGAACAATTCGCATCGCAACCGCCCGGCGGCGAGCTACATGGAGCGTATCGACGAGGTCGACACGGCGATTCTTCTCGAGTCGGCCCGCTGGGGCGACTACCGCCGCGCGCGCCCCTACACGCGCGACGGCGAGTTTCAGCGCGAGCTAGACCGTTTGCTGCGAACCTACTTCCCGAGCCGCTCGCCGACGGTTCTCGAGCAATTCCGTCGCACCGGCCTCTTCCCGCGCGTTGCGGCTCCGACGCTGAACCGGCGCGGCGGCGTCGTGCCTGGCGGCTTCGAGCTGACGATGGAGCTGCCGCCCGACACCGAAGGAACGATCTGGTTTACGCTCGACGGTAGCGATCCGCGCGTCTACGGAACGGGCGACGTTTCGGCGACCGCGATGCCATCTGCCGAGCCGATCGCTATCTGGACGAACTTGACCGTACGAGCCCGCGTCCTCTCGGATACGACGTGGAGCGCGCTCGAGGAAGCCATCTTCACCGTTCCGAGGGTCTACTACGGCCTGCGCATCACCGAGATCCTGTACAACACGCCGAGCGGTCCGGCTTACGAGTTCGTCGAGCTTGGCAACCTCGGTGACGACATCATCGACCTCTCCGGGATGCGCTTCACGGACGGCATCGAGTTCGCGTTCCCGGACGACGTGACGCTCGCTCCCGGTGAGTTCTTCGTCATCGCGGCCGACGCGGAGGCCTTCATGCGCCGCTATCCCGACGTCGTCTTCGGAGGCGTGTACGCCGGTCAGCTCGCGAACGGCGGCGAGCGGTTGACGATCGAGGATGCCCGTGGACGGCTGGTCGAGACCGTCGCGTACGACGACGAGGGGTTCTGGCCGCTGTCTCCGGACGGCTTCGCACACTCGCTCGTGCTCGCGGACGCCGACGGTGATCCGAGCGCGGCCACCACGTGGCGGGGGAGCGCGGAGCTGCACGGGTCGCCCGGCGCGGTCGATCCCGCCCCGCCGTGGGGCGAGGTCGTCGTCAGCGAGATCCTCGCGCGCAGCACGACGCCGTTCGAGGACGCGATCGAGCTCTGGAATCCGACCGACGCCCCGGTCGACATCGGCGGCTGGTTCCTCAGCGACGACCGTCAGGACCTCGCGACGCTCACGAAGTTCCGCATCCCCGACGGCACGGTGATCGAGCCCGGCGGCTTCCGCGTGTTCTACGAGAACGAACTCGACGCGACGCCGGGTGACCCGCGGAGCTTCGCGCTCGACGGCGCGGGCGATGATGTCTATCTGTCGTCTGCCGACGCGAATCGCGATCTGACGGGGTACATCACCGGCCTGCGATTCCGTGGTACGCGAGAGAACGCATCGTACGGGCTCGTGTTCACGAGCGCCGGCGTCGATGTCGCGGCCTTGAGCGCGCCGACATTCGGCGCGGACGTGCCGACGAGCGTCGAGGAGTTCCGCACGGGCCCCGGGCTGGCCAACGCCGCGCCGGCCGTCGGCCCGGTCGTCATCAACGAGATCTCCTATCACCCGCGACGCGAGGAACAGGAGTTCGTCGAGCTCTACAACGTCTCCGACGCGCCCGTCGAGCTCTTCGACCCGGCGTCGGGGCGAGGCTGGCGACTGCGCGGTGTGTCGCAGCGCGCTGACGATGGCCGCTTCGAGTTCCGCCCCGGGGCTCGCATCGAAACGCGTGGCTATCTGCTCGTCGTCGCCGGCGACCCCGAGTTCTTCCGCGCTCGCTACGCGGTGCCCGATGACGTGCCGATCGTCGGCGCCGCGGGCCGGCTCGATAACGGCGGCGAGATGCTGCGACTGCTCGCGCCAATGCCGGAAGAGGCGGAAGAGGTGCCGTACCGAGAGGTCGACCACGTTCGGTACGACGACGCGTCGCCGTGGCCGAGCGCCGCCGACGGTGACGGCCCGTCGCTCGAACGCGTCCTGGCCGCCGAGTACGGCAACGAAGCGCGCAATTGGGAGGCGTCCGGCGCGCCGAACGGAACGCCGGGTCGACGCAACTCGGTCAGCCCCGAGCCGGGCAACGAGCCGCCGAACGCGGCGTTCATCGTCGAAATCGATTCCGGCCCGGCGCCTCTCGAAGTGCGTTTCGATGCGTCAACGTCTCGCGATGTCGACGGCGATGTCGTCGCCTTCCGGTGGGACTTCGGCGACGAGACGAGCGCCACCGGCCCCGTCGTCGCACACGTCTACGATCTGGGCGGCGAGTACGACGTCACGCTGACCGCCACCGACGACCGCGGCGCCGTCGGGCGCGCGAGCGCGACGATCGCGGTCGAAGACGCGGTGCGCGGCGGACTGCAGACGCCGGGCGACGGCGATCAGGACGGCACGCTGACGCTGGCCGACGCCGTCTTCGTCCTCGATCGCCTGTTCCGCGGCGTCGTCGATCCGCTGCCGTGCGACGGCGATGCCGTGAACGAGGGCGCCAGCCTGACGCTGCTCGACATCAACGGCGACGGCAACCTCGACCTGAGCGACCCGATCTTCACGCTCGAGTACCTGTTCCTGCAGGGACCGCCACCCGCGTTGGGCGCGAGCTGCGTGCGGATCGATGGGTGTCGCGACGTGTGCGCGCGGTAGCAGTCCTCGTCGCGTCACAGGGCGCCGGTCCCCGTCGCTGCCGCTCGAATGCCACGATCTCGCATGCCCGCGAGGGCGGCTGCCGATTCGGCGAGAGAAACTTGAAACCCTCCTGCCGTCCGTGGGATCGTTCCTGCTGAGGGAGCGAAGAGAATGCCCACGTCCTCGAACACGGCCGACCTGCAGAAGCTGCTCCGTGACGACCGGAGCTTCCGAAGACTCGCCCGACGACTCGTCGCCGCAGATGCGGACGCGGACGACGTGTTGCAGGAAGCCGGACTGGCCGCGCTCGAGTCCGCGCCACAGGAGCTGAGACGCCCGCGTTCGTGGTTGGCCCGGGTCGTCGCCAACTTCGCGCGGAAGCGTCAGCGAGAGGAGAGTCGGCGTCGGATCCGCGAGCGCTCGGTCGCGAGAGCAGAGCGAGTGGCCGCGTCACCCGCTGAAGCGCTCGAGAGGGCGGAGCTCCGACGCCGCGTGCTCGAGGCGGTCCTCGCCCTGCGAGAGCCGTATCGGTCCACGATCGTGCTGCGCTTCCTCGAAGAGATGCGCGTCGACCGCGTCGCGGAGCTCCAGGGCGTTCCGGTGGGTACCGTCAAGACGCGTTCCTCGCGGGCGCTCCAGCTCCTGCGCGAACGACTGACGCGCGCGTACGGAGCTCCCGAGACGTGGATCGTTTTGATCGCGTCTCTCGTATTCCCTTCGACCGCCGCGTCCGCCGCGTCCGCCGCCGCGCGAGCGGACGGACTCTCGAGGAGTGCGGCCGGATCTTGTGCCGCGAAGGCCGGAGTGTGCTCGATGAGTGTGAAGGCTGTGACGACCTCCGTGTGTCTGTCGGTCGCGATCGCAGCGGCCGTCGGCGCGGCTCTCTATGAATCATCGAGAGACGGTGGGCAGGAACGGACGGTGGCGAGCCGCGCAGGAACGAACCTCGAGTCCGACAGAATCGCCGCCAAGACCGAGCATCGGTCGGGGACGGCCGAGCGCGGTCACAGCGGCGAGTGGCCGGGCGCGATCGACGGATCGGCGAGCCCGGCAGAACCCACCGCGTTGGCCCCTTCGGGAGCGAACCGCACCGAGGGCGTCGAAGCCCGTCGAGCCGCCGATGACGAGGGCCCTCCCGGTCTCGCACCGGCGCAGAGCGAAGCGAGAACCTGGGTCCGTGCCACCATCGAGGAGCTGCGCGAACTCTTTGGCGAGGGCGGTCGCAAGGGCTGGCAAGGCGTCGGCCGTCGGCTCGCAGAGCTCGCGGAGTTCCCCCTCGAGGCGGAGGAGGCGCTCGACGAGCTTCTCGGGCTGTGGGAGGAGGAAACCGACGCCGCATTCCTCGAGGCGGTGATGCACCACCTCCCGCTGGCGGGAACCGGATTCCAGAAGCGCATCCTGGCAGACACCGAGCTCCACGAGGGGATTTGGGAGCTGTACGAAACGGAGGAGTCGCCGGAGAAGCGAATGGCGCTGCTGCGATTCTTCGCCTACAGCCCGACTCTGAGCTCATCGCGCATGGGCCACTTCGCCAGCCTGGCTCAGACCGACGAGCACGAGGTGGTCAGGCAGCTCGCCGTCGATGCGGTCGCGTCCAATCGCGAGCTCCTCGCCGAGACCTGGAGCATACTCGCTCATGTGTACGAATTCGACTCCGCGGCGACGTGCCGGGAGACGGCGATCCGCGGGCTGGCGCACGTCGAGGACGAGCGCGCGGCGGCGCTCGTCACGGCAGCGTTTTCAGCGCCCGAGGAGAGCGTTCGAGCGGCGGCTCTCGGCTCCGCCGCGGGAAAGCGCATTCCCGCGGTAGTCACGGGCGGGGACACCAGCGCGTATCTTCTGGGGGAGTTCCGTGCGGCGGCGAGTCGCTCGTACAAGGAGGTGCTGATCGAGCGTCTCATCGAGATCGACCAGGCGGCGCTGCGAGACGAGCTCCACCGCTCTATCGAATCAGAGAAGGACTGGGCGATACGACGAACCTATCGCAAGGCGCTGGAGCGGATCGACGGAGAGGTGCCAACGCCGTGAACGGCCGCGCTGGAAGAGCCCGAACCGATACCGAGCAGGGACGTCCTCCTGCCGAGTCTCACCGCCACGACTGGAGCGTCACCGGGCCGAGCAAGCCGGACGGTCGCAGCTCCCACTTCGACGCGTCGAACTTCTGGTAGAGGTGGTTGACGAAGTTGATGTCATGGAACCGCTTCCACGCGACGCCGCGGACGTCGAGGTCTCGGATGCGGTTCGCCGACAGATTCGTGACCTCGACGACCAGCTCGTTCGTCCCGCGTCGAAGGTACGGACCGATCTCGAGTCGGAACGGATGCGCGACCACGATGCCGACCGGCTTGCCGTTCACGCTCACGCGCGCGCTCTCGCGAACGTCGCCGAGATCGAGGAGCCAGTGACCTTCCTTGACGTCCGCCAGATCGAAACGGATGCGACACCGCGCCGCGCCGGCGAAGCGCTTCGCCTCGTCCCCGCCGAGATCGGTCCACGACTTCAGCTCTCGGGTGGTGATGGCCGGCGGCAAGGTCGGACCGCCCTCGACGAACTCGATGCGCCACTCGCCCGCCAGCGGGAACGACGCGTCGAGCTCGAAGCGCACCGGCCACGCCGCGCCATCAATGCGTCTGCCGGTGAGCGCGCGGAGAATCCGCGTCTCGCCCGGCGCCAATTGCAGCAGAACTTCGGTAGCGACGTCGCCGCGAGTTCGAGCGACTCCGGCCGCCCCGGTCATCGGGTCCATGAGGATGACCGACTTCGCGGTCGTGGCGATCCGGACCCAACCGTCCACCGCACGCGCGGAGTGGTTGGCGATGAAGTAGTGCACGTCGTCCCCCACACGACGGCGAATGAACTGAAGCTCCCGGTCGACCATCGACTCGCGGGCGATGCGCGCGTCCTCGAGTAGCTGCCCGAGATCATCGCCCACGACGAACCGGCCCTTTCCGACCGCGGTCACGCAGCCATCGCTCGGCTGCAAGCGTCCCAGCAGATCTCGCAGTGCCTTCGCACGCTCCGCGCTGCGGTGCAGACCGGGAACCTCTCGGGGCAGGTCTTTCCAGACGAGGATCGTCGCGCCCTGCTCCGCCAGCTCGACGAGACGCTCGACAGTGCTCGTCTTCATCGCCGCCGCGTTCGGAACGAGAACGCAGCGATACCTCGCCCCGCCCGTCTCGAGCTGTCTTCCGTCGTTCTTTACACCTTCGAGCTGCTTGTCCGACACGAAATCGAACGCATACCCACGGTCGGCCATCCACTGCCCCGCTCGCCCGCAGTCGGTGTCGTCGAGCCACGCCGGGTGGTGAACGGTGAACCGGGGATCTGCGCGTCCCGGAACGGACCACAAGTCGTAGACCGGCCAGTAGAGCAGCACGTCGTTGTGGGGACGGCCGCTCTGCAGCACGCTCTGGCAACGGGCGATGTAGGTGTTGAGCGCGAGGATGTCGCGGAAGATCGAGTTGCGCGGATTCGCCTGGGTCGACGCGTAGAACAGCCACCCCGGCCACATCGCACGCTGCGGCGAGAAACACGCGCCGTGGTAGTAGATGCCGTTGATCCCGTTCAGCATCAGCCGATCCGCCTCGGCCTTGATCTGCGACAGCGCGGCGTTGTAGTGGTTGCGCAGCCAGGTGAAGCTCTCCGACACGACGAGCGTGTGTCCGGCGACATGCGCGGCCGACGACGCGAAGCGGTTGATTCCGTCGCTCTGATGGTCGGCGCGAATGTTCTGCGGGTCGCGCCGGAAGCCGGGGATGTCGAACTTGCTCGCACCGAACACCTCGGTCTCGGGAATCGCCGCGGCCGCGTACATGTCCAGCAGGTTCGCCGGGGCGCCGTGCGCCTGCATGCGCAGCTTGCTGCCGCGCCCCTCGCCCCAGGCGACGATCATCTCGACGCTGTCGAGAAGGACATCCGACAGTGTCTCGCGGTAGTCGCAGAGGACGCGCTTGATCACGCCGGCGTCGCCACGATTCGCGAACACCGCGCCGTACGCTTCGAGGTCGTAGCCACGCCGCTTCTGGAATTCCACGAGGAACTCGGGGCACCAATTGCCGGTGTTCTCGAACGAGTCGTAGTAGAACGCGCGCGGGGAGAGGCCCTTGCCCGCGGCGAACTTCCGGTCGATGTGCTCCAGATGGAAGGCGACGGCAGCTCGTGAGTACGGGTTGATCGCCAGGCCCGTGCCGCCCTTGCCCCCGCGCTTGACCCTCGTCCCCTGTCGCCGGATCTTCAGACGGCCGTTCTCGTCGGCACCGGCGATCTGCATCTCCGAGTGGCTCTCGGTCACGTGTGGCCCACCCATGCGCCAACCGCCGCCCGGCGTCAGGTCGATGTGGATCCCGAGGCGCCGCCCCTCGCGCACCGCGTGGTTGAACATCGCGAACCACTGCGCCGAGAAGAGCTCGATCGCGCGGTGCTCCTGACCGCGCACGCCGTAGATGCCGATCGTGCCGAGGTTGCCGAATCCCGCCGCGCGGTACGTCTCCATGTTCCACGTCAGGTCGGCCTCGGTGACGGCGCTGTCCGGCCACCACCAGTACGCGCCCGGTCTCGCCTCGGCGCGCTCCTCCGGCCAGGCGAAGTCACCAGTCTGGTTCGCCGTGGCGAGATACGGCGCCGGTGTCGTCCAGGATGGCGTCGACAGCGTCTCTTCCGCCCGCATCGAGGCCGTGATCGGGGCGAGCACCACCAAGGCGACAAGGACATGCCATGCGGTCTTCATGGTCCTACCTGCGATCTCGTGGGTGGGATGCGCAGTGCGGATCCCGCGCCGCGCGGGGATTCGAAACAGCGGATCAGCGCTTCTCGAGCCGATACAGGTGCGTCCGCGTGCGCAGGAAGATCGCCTTTCCCGCGACCGCCGGCGACGACATGCAGCCCTCGTCGAGCTGATTGACACCGAGCTTGCGAAACTCGCGTCCCGGAGCGAGCAACGCCGTCTTGCCCGCCTCGTCGCAGAAGACCATCGCCCCGTCGACGACGATCGGAGACGCCGAGAAGTTGCCTCCGAGCCGACCGGTCCAAACCTGCTCGCCGGTCTTCGCGTCGAGACACGACACGATGCCGCCGCGGTCGACGACGCTGTAGATCAGGTCGCCGATCAACAGGCTCGAGGTCTTCGACCCGACGCCGCGCGTGACGTGCCACTCGACGTGGCTCTTCGTGACGTCGCCCTTGCCGTCCGGTCGGACCGCGAGCAGCTCGCCCTTGCCGAAGCCGGTGTTGACGATGACGAGTCCGTGCCCCCACAGCGGCCGCGCGGTGCTCGAAAAGCGCGAGAAGCGCACCTGCCAGCTCTCTTCGCCGGTCAACGGGTCATAGGAGAATGCCGCCTTCGACCCGGCGCTGATCATCTGCGTGCGCCCCGCGGCCTCGATGACGATCGGTGTCGAGTACGCCTTCTTGAAGTCGCCGTCGTCGGTGCCGTAGTCGTTCGAGCGATTCGTCTTCCAGACGGTGTCGCCCGTGCGCTTGTCGAGCGCCACGACGTACTGATAGTCGTAGCCGTCGTAGTGGCAGATGTAGAGGTGCTTCCACAGGATCGGCGACGAGCCGGGGCCGCGCCAGTGGTTACACGGCAGGTCGCGTCGCGTCCACACGGTCTTGCCCGTTCGCCGCTCGAGACATGCCGTTCCGTACGTGCCGAAGCTGACCCAGACGTGGTCTCCTTCGAGCACGGGCGACGGCGACGCGTAGCTGTTCGTCGTGTGAATCTCATCCGGTGTCTCGACCTGAAAGAGCTCGAGATCATGAACGATCGCGCCGGTATCGCGCGCGACGCAGACCGCATACAGCTTCTTGCCGTCCGGTGTGGCCGTCGTCAACCACACCTGGTTGCCGAGCACGACGGGCGACGACCAGCCGCGATCGTGGATGGCGGTCTTCCAGCGGACGTTCTTCGTCTCGCTCCACGTGCGCGGCACGCCGGTCGAGTCGGACGAACCGTCGCCTCGCGGACCGCGGAACTGCGGCCAGGATTCGTCCGCGAAGGCCGTCAGCGGCAACGTCAGAGCCACGGCGACAATCGCCCCACCTACGGCCCGCGCGAGAATCGATCCCGTCATCGTCGAGTCGCGTCCCTTCACCTCGGATCGCCGTCACACGACCCGTCATGGTCCTTCTGCACGCCAGCGCGAATGCGCTCGCAGTCGTTCGCGTACGTCCGACCGTCGCACCCGCACACCGGGTCCCAGAGATCCGGACACAAGTCGGGAATCGGCACGCATTCTCCCTGCAGGTCGGCGCCGCCGCACAAGCCCGGCGGCAGATCGCAGAACTGGCCCTCGTCGCAGGGCGTTCCGGCGAACCCGCCGCAGACGTTCGGCGATTCGCACTCGCCGACGTGGTCCAGCTGCACTCCCGCGCGGATGCGCTCGCAATCGTTCGCGTACGTTCGTCCGTCGCAGCCGCACACCGGATCCCACAGCCGCGGGCAGATATCGGGAATCGGCACGCAATCCCCCGGCAGATCGGCGCCCCCGCACAAGCCCGGCGGCAGATCGCAGAACTGGCCCTCGTCGCAGGGCGTTCCGGCGAACCCGCCGCAGACGTTCGGCGATTCGCACTCGCCGACGTGGTCCAGCTGCACTCCGGCTGCAAGGCGCTCACAGTCATTCCCGTACGTCCGACCGTCGCACCCGCACACCGGATCCCAGACGTCGGGACACACCTCGGGAATCGGCACGCACACGCCCTGCAAGTCCGCGGCGCCGCACGAGCCCGGGGGCAGGTCGCAGAGCTCGCCTCGGTCGCAGGGAACTCCGGCGATGCCGCCGCAGACGTTCGATGCCTCGCACTCGCCGACGTAGTCCAACTGCGCTCCCGCGCGGATGCGCTCGCAGTCGTTGGCGTACGTCTCGCCGTCACAGCCGCAGACCGGATCCCAGAGACGCGGACAAGCATCCGGAACGGCGACGCACATCCCCGGCGGGCTGCCGGCGGCACACGATCCGGGCTCGAGGTCGCAGAACTCGCCGTCGCTGCACTCGAGGTTCGCGACGCCGTCGCAGCGACAGAGATCGAAGCTCTCACAGCCGATCTGATCGGGAGTCCTGTCCGGCCCGCAGCGGTCCGTCCCGGGCGCAGGTACCTGTTCGCCGCCGGCGAACAGGTAGTTCAGCGTGAAGACGCCGTCGCTGAGGTCGACGGCGCCGTCATCGTTGCTGTCGGCCGCATCGACACACGATGGCTCGTCGCCACCGAGAAAGAGCCACGTGAACGTGCCGACCGCATCGCTCAGGTCCACCGAACCGTCGACGTTCATGTCGGCGCGCCGGAAGTTGTCGCCCGGAGGGGCAAGCCGGCCAAAACACGGCGTGCAGCACGTGACTAGACTCAGGATGAGAGCGGCGCAGAGCACTTTCATGGCGTTCCCTCAGATCGAAGTCCATCGATGGCCGACGCCATCCTCCCGCATCGCGGTGGCCAAGTCGAGCGATGATTGACGTCGCGAGACGCGGTCACCCCTTCGAGGCCGGCAGCGGCGGCGCCCGCGTCAGGCGCTCGACCAGGAGATCCTCGAACGCGCCCATATCGCGCCACTCCGTCGCGACGCGCATGTGCTTGGCCTTCGGGTCGACGACCGTGAACCCCTTGTCGGTGACCCGGATACCGAGTCTCTCCATGCGCACCAGATCGTCCTGGAAGGCGAGGTAGATCGCGACGGTGTCGAACAGCGTGCTGCTGCGCGAGTCGGCCATCTTCGCCTGCTTGCGCGCGGCGGCCCAGGCGCGATAGTTCTCGATGACAGCGCGTGCGACCGGATCGTCGGAGTCCCGCACCTTGCGGTACTTGCCGCCTGTCAGGTGCACCAGCCCGCACGTGTCGAGCGGCGTGATCGTCATGTTCCACGGCGCAGTGAAGACCTTCTGACACGCCTTCGCGTCGGCGCGCACGTTGTACTCAGCGGAGACCTTCGCGCTGCCACCGTAGCCCTTGCGCACGCTGCCGTGCATGCCGACGAATCGCACCCGCTCGGCGATGCGCGGCTCGCGCTCGAGCGCCACGGCGAGATTGGGCACCGGCCCGACGGCGATCAGCGTCACCGGTTTCCGCGACTTCATGATCGTGTCGATCATCGCCTGGACGCCGTCGTCGTGCACCTTGCCGGGATACTTCTTCAGATCGTAGCCCTTGATCCAAGCGGCCTGTCGACCGCCTTCGTTCTCGTTCCGCTTCCCGACGCCGATGCCGATCGCCACGTCGGTCCTGCCGGCCGTCTCGAGGAACTTGCCGAACAACCGCGCGCGGTAGAGCGGCTTCTGCTTGTCGCCGACGACGAGCTTCAGGTCGAGCTCCGGCGACTTCAACAGGAGCGCCAACGCCCAGGTGTCGTCGATGTCGTCGCCGATGTCGGAGTCGTAGATGACCGGGACCTTCTCCTTCGGCGGAGGAGCATCGCGATCCGCCGCGACGGCAGTGCTAGTCAACGACGCGATCGACAGAGCGAGGACGAACGACGACAGGTGCAACGTCCAACGAGAAGCGTGCATGGGTGCCTCCTTTCACCCTCCCGGATGCGCGAGAAGGAGTGGAAAGTCAACCGGTAGTCCGAGCCGTCACTCCTCCGCCCCCTCCGGCTCCAACGCCGCGTCGAGGATGCGCTCCGGATCGTCCCAGCCGGTCTCGTCCTGGACGTCACGGCAGCGCGCCAGAATAGGACCGAACGTCGGTCCGGGATGCATTCCGCGCGCGATCAGGTGGCGCCCCATGACGATATCGGGAGTCGCCTCTTCCTCAACGTGCAGCTCTTCGGCCCGGCGGAGAAAGAGATCGCCGGCCGGAAACTCGCGCGCGAGCGCGTCGGGCGTCGTGCGACCGAAGTGATCGGCCTGCGCGAGCCGGTAGAGAATCCGCGCGTTGACACCGGCGGCACCCAGGCGACGAGCCAGGCGACGATACGCCTTCGGTCCCGCGCGCCCGGGGATGAAATGCGCCGGCGCGAGGTGATGATGCACGAGCGAGCAGACCGCTGTGACGACATCGCTCGGAGCGCGCAGTCGTTCGAGAAAGGCCTTGGACGGCCCCACGCCCTGGCGCTCGTGATCCGGCGACCGGATGCGGCCGCCCTCCTCGATGGTCACCGCAGGCTTGCCGACGTCGTGGAGCAGCGCGGCCAGCAGCACGACGAAGTCCTCGTCCGCGTCACCGGTGCGCGCGGCGGCGGCTTCGTCGACGACGAGCAGCGTGTGCTCCCAAACCGTCCCCTCGGGGTGCCACTCGGGATCCTGCGGCACGTCCACCATCGCTTCGAGCTCCGGAAAGAACCGCAGAAGCTCGGTCTCGCGAAGGATCTCCAGGCCGATCGATGGCTTGATGCCCTTGAGCAGGAGCTTGCGAAACTCCTCCTGGAGCCGCTCGCCCGGCAGTTCCGACAAGTCGAGCTGCGCGCACAGCTCGCGCAGCTCCTCGTCGGGCGCCATCTCGAAGCGCGCCGCGAATTGGGCGACGCGCAGAGCGCGCAGCGGATCCTCGGAGAAATGCGTCGCGTCGGTCGCGCGGAGAGCGCCGGCGGCGAGGTCCTCGCGGCCGCCGTGCGGGTCGAGCGTCTCGCCGCTGACGATGTCGAAGCCGATGCTGTTGATCGTCAGATCGCGGCGCCGCGCCGCCGTCGTGAAGTCGAGGTCCGGATCGAGCTCGACGACGAAGCCGCGGTGCCCTGCGCCGACCTTGTTGTCGCGCCGCGGCAGCGAGAAGTCGCAGTCGAGGCCCTTGACGCGCAGCACGCCGAAAGCGCGACCGATCGCGATGACCTCCCCGAACCGTCCGAGAACGGCCTCGACCTCGGCCAGCGCCAGCCCGTAGACCTCGACGTCGAGATCCTTCGACTCGCGGCCGAGGATCCGATCACGCACGTATCCACCGACGAGAAGCGCGCGGCCGCCGCGGTCGGAGATCGCGGCGGCGATGTCGCGAATGGTCACATCGATCATGGGAGGAATGTTACCGTCGCGCCTCGCGAGCGCCAACGGCCTCTGGTACGGTGAGACGCTCATCGAGACCGGTCTGCAAGCTTTCGCGGAGAAGAGAGGACGCCGATGACGGTTCGATCGCTCGCGACGATGCTCGCGGTATGGATCATCGTTGTCGCCGGGTCCCCGGCGTCGCGCGCCGCCGAGGACGATTGGCCGACGTATCAACACGATGACGCGCGCAGCGCGATCAGCCTGCGCCCGTTGCCGACTTCCCTCGAACGCGCCTGGGTGTGGCGATCGCGTACGCGACCGCACCAGGCCTGGCCGGGTCCGGCGAAGTGGGACGGCTGGCACAAGATCCGCGACCTGTCCGACCGCATGGTCTTCGATCGCGTCTTTCACGTCGCGGTCGTCGGGAACAGCGTGTGGCTAGGCTCGTCGGTCGACGACAAGGTCTACTGTCTCGACGCGGCGACCGGGGCGGAGCGCTGGAGCTTCGCCACGGAGGGCCCCGTGCGCCACGCACCGACCGTCAGCCCCGGCCGGGTGTACTTCGGATCGGACGACGGCCTCGTGTACTGCCTGGACGCGCGGACGGGAAGTCTCGTCTGGCGTCACCGCGTCGGTCCGCGGGATCTGCGCGTCCCCGGCAACGAACGCGTCGTCTCGCTCTGGCCGGTCCGCACCTCCGTCGCGGTCCTCGACGGCAAGGCGTACTGCTGCGCCGGCGTCTTCCCATGGGAGGGCGTGTTCCTGTGCGCGCTCGACGCTGCGACGGGCGAGCCGGTCTGGAAACATCGCATGGGCGATCTGCCAGCGCAGGGCTACCTACTCGCGTCGAGCAGCAAGCTCTACGTGACGACCGGTCGCGAACGCCCCGTCATCTTCGATCGGGCGACGGGCAAGAGGCTCTACCAGGTCGGCGGCGGGGGTGGCGGCACCTACGCGCTCATCACGGACGACGTGCTCGTCTACGGCCCCGGCAAGACCGGCGAGCTCAGCGTCTACCGCGCGGCGAGCAAGGACCAACTCGCGAGCTTCAAGGGCCACCACATGATCGTCACGCGCGACGCGTCGTTCCTGCTCGGCGACACGCGCCTGTCGAGCCTCGACCGCTCGACGTACCTCGAGCTCTACGCCCAGCGCACCGCCCAAGCGAGGCGCAAGAACGACGCCGAGAAACGCATCGACAAGCTTCGCAAGAACGCCAAGCTAGCAGCGTCGGAGCGCGACGAGGCGATCGCTGCCTGGCGCAAAGAGGTCGGCGCAGCCCAGCTCGAGATCGATCGGCTGTCCCGAGAGATGGCCGCCTGCTTCCACTGGCGCGTGCCGTGTGACGAGCCGCTCGCGATGATCCTCGCCGGCGACAAGGTGTACACCGGCGGCGCAGGCGCGGTCGTCGCACGCGACACGCGCAGCGGCAGTCCCGTCTGGACGGGAACGGTCAGCGGCAACGCACACGGGCTCGCAGCGGCAAGAGGGCGGCTGTTCGTGTCAACGGACGACGGAGCCGTGCACTGCTTCGCGGCGTCCGACTCCAACGCCGACGCCGACGCCGACACCGACTCCGACACCGACACCGACACCGACACCGACACCGACTCCGACTCCGACTCC
>CAYMRB010000074.1:0-28282 GCA_964392615.1 uncultured Planctomycetia bacterium
AGAACGAAGGCGCCTGGTACGGGAACCTCTGCGTGACCGGCAACACGTCGTACCTCGTCCTCGCCGAGAGGAGCCTCGTGCGGCTGGCGGAGATCGTCGGCGACAAGGCGATGGCGGCTCGGCGCAAGCCCCGCATCGAGAAGGCCGTCGAGGCCATGCGCACGCACATGTGGGATGAGAAGGCGGGGACTTTTCTGTCGGTCCACCGGGACACGTTGGAGAAGATCCCGGTCGCGACGATCAGCAGCTGGATGCCATTGACGGCAGGCGTCGCCACGAAGGCGATGGCCCGACGCATGGCCGAAGTCCTGCGCTCACCGGCCTGGCAGACCCCGCTGCCGGTTCCGACCGTGGACCGGACGGACAAGCGCTGGAAGTCCAGTCGCTTCTGGCGCGGCGACGTCTGGCCGCCGACCAACTACCAGATCGCGAGCGGGCTGGCCGACTACGGGCATACGGAACTCGCCGCGGGCATCGCCGACAAGACCGTCGCCAACGCGATCAAGAACGGCATCAGCGAGCACTACGACTCGGTCTCGGGGAAACCGCTCGGGGTCCCGGACTACTGCATGTGCGCCACGCTCGTCATGATGATGCTCGACGGGCTGACGCGGACGTACAAGCTGAGTCTGCGCGGATAGCTCGTGATCAGCGGCTCTTCGACGGGCGCGATTTCTTCTTCTTCTTCGCGACGCCGAGGAACTTCTCGACCTCCTTCGTGAAGCGGTACGTCTCCACCATGAAGGGGTTCTGCGCCGAGCTCTTGAACTTGGCCGTGTAGGCCTTGAAGAACGTCGCGACCTTCGAAACGTGCCGGATGGGCGACCACGGGTCCTTCTCGCCGACGAGGACGCAGGTCTTCAAGCGCGGCCCCCTGCTGCCGAAGATATTCTGCATGCTCCACTTCGAGTCGTTCATGACCTGCGGATCGCCGGAGATCGCGTAGAGGTATCGCCGCTTGCTGATCTCGGGTGACGTCGGATCGGCGAAGTGAAGGTTGCCGATCGCCCGGCTGTTTCCACCCCTCTCGGCGTCGTCCTGCGCCTCGTACGTCGGCTTGCCGTCCTGCCCGATCTGGATGCTCTTGGCGCCGTTGACGATCTCGTCGTTCTTGCGTCGGCGCCCCTCGTTCTCGACGTTCTGGATCGCCTCGCCGTACACGTTGCCGGCCGGAGACGGATTGATCATCAGGAGGTGCGACACGCGCTTCGGGAACTTCGACGCGATGTACATCGCCAGCGTCGACGACGCCGGGCCATGGCCGAGGATCGCGAACTCCTCCGGGCCGTCATCCTTCATCATCTTGCCGAGCGCTTCCGCCAGGATCTCGGTCGGGTAGATGACGAGGTTGCTGTCCTTCGTCCGCGCCAGGCCCTTGAAGTCCTGGATCAACGGCATCTGCACGTAGTAGGTGCGGCAGAACTCCTCGATACCGTGGAAGAACGGTCGGAAGTAGTCCGGATCCAGACCGCGGCTCGGCAGGACGAGCAGCGGGTAGCCGTTTCCGGCGACCTTCATGTTGAGCGTCACCGTGATGCCGCCCGCATCGACGACCTTGGTGCGTTTCTTCTTCTTCGTCTTGCCCTCTTCGTCGGTCTCGTCCTCGACGCGCTTGCCGATCGAGAAGTGGCTCTTCGCGTTCTCCCACCACTTGAGCCACGTCTTGACGTCGTCGCGGTAGTACTGACCGGTCAGCGTCTCGAGAGCGAAGCGCGTGAAGACCCACTCCTTGTAGCTCTTGGACTTCTTCTTCTCGAGCTTCTGGAGGTTCTCGATGAGGAGCTCGACGCTCGACTTGTCCGGATACGCGATCATCCCCTCGATCGCCGCCAGACGCACACGGGAGCTGCGATCGCCGAAGGCCTTGTGGATCCAGTCGAGCTTCTTCTTCTCCGGATCGAGCTTGCGAAGCGTCGGCAGGACGAGCGCGAAGTATTCGACGCCGCGCGATCTGCGCAGGAGCTCCTTGTAGTGCTCGACCTTGCGCTCGTCGTTGCCTCCTCGATCCTGCTCGAATTGCTCGCGGATCTTCCAGATGATCGAGTGGATGACCGCTTCCTTCGCGTTCCCGTAGGACTTGTGCGCGAGAACCTTGTCGATCTCGGCCTCGGCTTCCTCGCCCTCGGCCTTCGACAGCGCCTCGTACGCGCCCTGACGCACGTACCAGTCGTAACGCAGCGGATCCTTCGGCGCGATCTTGTCGAGCACGCTCCAGATGGCGCGCAAGCCCGCCTTCGAGTTCGTGTCGACCTGCACGAGCGCGTCGTGCCGCGTCTTGCTGTACTCGGACCCGATGTTCGCCCTGAGGACGACCTCCCACTCCTCCGCACCCTGAAGCGCTACCGCGCTCGCACAGATGCCCGCACAGAAGAAAGCGCCGAAAAGCGAGGCTCGGAAACGACGATCCGTCATCATGGTGTGCATGTGTCAAGCGAGATGTTCGGGCTGGAGACTGACTGCTGACCGGCGGTCATTGTAACGGCGGTCCGAACCGAGCTTCAGCACGAAATCCGGGCCGACAGAGGCGGTCGAGCGCGCCGCGCCGATGCGAAAACTTCGCCGATCCAGAGCTGGACTCCGCGACGTGACTCGGGTCACATACAGGTAGCCGGACCGCGAGTAGCGTCCGCTCGCGGGGGAACGCACACTTCGTTGAAGAACAGACGGGATGGACTCGGGACCCGAGAGTCACGACGTGGTCGTCATCGGTGGCGGCCCCGCCGGCGCGACGGCGGCAACGGTTCTCGCACGGCGCGGCTACGATTGCGTCGTGCTGGAATTCGAGACGTTTCCACGCTACCACATCGGCGAGTCGCTGATCCCGGACTCGTTCGGCGTGCTGGACCGTCTCGGACTCCTTCCCGGAATCCGCATCGCCGGCTTTCCGCAAAAGCATGGCCTGCGCTTCGTGCCGCCGTCGGGCGAGGACAGCCTGTCGTTCCATTTCTCCGAGACGATCGAGGGCGAGCGAGCGCGGACGTGGCAGGTCGATCGCGCCCGCTTCGACGCGATGTGTCTCGACAACGCGCGTCGCAACGGCGCCGACGTGCGCACGGGCGCTTGGGTGCGACGTGTCAACTTCGAGGACGGCCACGCGAGCGGCGTAACCTACGTGACCGAGGACGCCGACGCCGAGACCCTCGAGATCCGGGCGCGCGTCGTCATCGATGCGTCGGGGCGCGCTGCGGTGCTCGGAAAGCAGCTCGGCCTGCACGAGAGCATTTCCGATCTGCGCAAGGCGGCGATCTGGAGCTACTTCCGCGGCGGTGAGCGACAGAACGGTTCCGGCGGCGAGACGACGGTCTTCATGCTGCCGGATCGCGGCTGGTTCTGGTACGTCCCGCTGCCGGACGACCTCGTCAGCGTCGGTCTGGTCGCGTCGCCGGACTACCTCTTCGACAAGTCGCTGGACTTCGAGGCTGTCTACGGCGACGAGATCCGACGCTGCGCGCCGTTGGCAGACCGACTGACGCGAGCGGACCGAGCCGACCGCGTGCGAGGCTTGCCCGAGCTCGCGTACAGGAACCGCTCTGCAGCCGGCAACGGTTGGATGCTGGTCGGGGACGCGATCGCGTTCCTCGACCCGATGTACTCGGCCGGCACGCTCCTCGCGCTGGCGTCCGCCGAGATGGCGGCGACGTGCGCCGCCGACGCGCTGGAGAGCGGCGATCTCAGCGGAGCGAAGCTCGAAGCCTTCGTGCCGGACTACCTCGGCGGGCTGACCGTCGTGCACCGACTGATTCACGCGTTCTACGACCCGGCGTTCAGCTTCCGGCGGTTCGTCGACGACTTCCCCGAGCATCGAGCGGCGCTCGTCGATTGCTTCGTCGGCGACGTGTTCGATCGTGACACGACCGGCCTGATGGCCGCCCTCGACCAAATGACGCCACGCCCCGCCGCGCTCCGCTGACAGCCCGGCGGCACGCGACGGCTGCATCAGCAGCGTACGTCGACCCAGCTCTGTGTGCGGTGGCTCTCGAGCACCGCAGCGCAGACGGCGACCTCGGCGTGTCCGTCCTCGAACGTGCTCCAGCTCGGCACCTCCGGCATGGCACCTGCCGCGACCGCGCGGTAGACGTGACGGAACAAGTTCTTCGGGCCGTCCGGGTATCCCTCGGGGTGACCGCCGGGATAAGCCGCGTACTCCCTCGCCTCCTCGTGCAGGAGCGACGGGTCCTTGAGCAGCAGCTCGTTCGGGCGGTCGCGCCGTCCGATCCACATCTCGTTCGGGCGCTCCTGATGCCACGACAGCGCGCACCTCGAGCCGTCGATCTCGAAGTGGAGCCGGTTCTTCCTGCCCGCAGCGACCTGGCTCACCGTGAACACGCCGTGCGCGCCCCGCTCCAATTCGAACAGCACGGATGCGTAGTCCTCGGTGTCGATCGGTTGCGGCTCGTAATCGCTCGGTGACAGAATCTTGCCCGTGTACGTCTCGACTTCCTTCGTCGGCTTCATGCGGGTCTTGTGCACCGTGCGCAGATCGGCGAAGACCCGGACGATCGACTGACCGGTGACATGCTGGATCAGATCGCACCAGTGGCTGCCGATATCGGCGACCGCGCGACTCTCTCCGGAAAGCTCGGGCACGAGCCGCCAGTTCCAGTCGGTCGGGAGGAACAGCCAGTCCTGCAGGTACGATCCGTGCACCGCGAACACATCGCCGAGCTCGCCCTTCTCGACCATGAGGCGTGCATGCTGCACGAGCGGGTAGCAGCGGCAGTTGAAGTTCACCGCGTGGACGAGGCCGGACTGCTTCGCCCGCGCGACGAGCTCCGCGCTCTGTGCTGTCGTCGTCGCGAGGGGCTTCTCGCTGATCACGTGCTTGCCGGCATCGAGCGCCGCGCAGTTCGCTTCGAAGTGAAGGTGATTCGGCGTGCAGTTGTGGACGACCTCGACGTCGGGATCGGCGAGCAGCTCGCGGTAGTCGCCGTACGCACGCGGAATGGAGAGCTCGTCGGCTTTCTGACGTGCGAGATCCTCGTTCGCTTCCGCCAGCGCGACGAACTCGACGCAGCCGAGGCGACGAGCCGCTTCGACATGGGCCGGGCCGATGAAGCCGGTGCCTATGACGCCGGCGCGGATGGTCCTGGTCATGCAAGCTCCTCCGGATCCGAGGACGGCGGTGGCGGGCACGCCGTCAGCTGCTCGGGACTCTCGAGACAATCCTTGACGCCCTGCAGGGAGATCGCAGCGTACAGTCCATCCTCGACGCGTTCGTCGAAGCTGTACTTGACGTGCACGACGCGCTTGCCATCCTCGCGGCGCCGTACGCGGCCGAGAACCGCGAAGATCGGACACGTGCCGTACTCCCACAGATGGTGGTAGCCGGCGTCGAGCCCGACGGAGCCGAGGTTGGCGACGAAGACCGACGCGAACAGCGGATCGTCGTCGATCATCGCACGCGGCAGAAGGCCGATCGAGTTCGCCGCACGCAGCGCGAGGACCCCGAGGCGGATGACGAACGCCGGGAGGTACAGCGCGAGGGACATCTCGCGATCCGCGCCGGAGCGCTCGCCACCGCGTCGCGCCGTCAGCCGCTCGCGCACGCCGGTCACGATGTCGTCGAGCGTCTCGTCCGGCGGAAACTCGCGCTTGACGGTCAGGATCGGCGACTCATCGCGCAGCTCCTGCTTGGCGCAGAACGTGATCCACACGCCCTTGCGCTGCCAAAGCCGTCCTCCGGCCGTGAAGCGGTTCATGTTCGGCCGCGTATGAAGCGCTCTCGAGATCGCGTGAAGCAGGAGGTGGAACAGCGTAGTGCGCTGGTCGCGCGGCACACCCCGATTCCGCGCCGCGAGAAAGCGCAGCGCGGCGTCGACCTCGATCTCGGTATCGAAGAGGACGAGCGACTCGCTGCGCCGCGGCGAGATGAACGGCATGAACCGGCGCAATGTCGAGAGATTGCGAACCGGCGTGGCATCAGGGCGGCGCCCGAACATCGCGACTCCTTTCGAGCGACGAGACCGCTCGCGCCCCGAGTCGACGCTCGAGCTCCGGGACGGGCGGCCGAGCCGATACCGTACGCGGTGAGGGGCGGGGAATTCCAGTGGCGAGAGGGTCGACACCGACTCGCCCCGTCTTCGGCGCGCAGACGAACTGGCCCTGGCGAAGACTGCAGAGTGGCTGGACGCTCTAGGAGCCTGCGCTCCCGAGAGACCGCCGGGACTCGAGAGCACGTCTCGAGGTACCATGGCGAAGTACGAGCCGAACTGTCGACAGCAGGAGGGCCTGCCGGTCATGGACGTCGAGTTTCTCTTCAAGTGGGTGGCCCCGTTCGCGCTCGCGATCCTCAGCCCCTTCATCGTCGCGCGGATCGTGGGCTTCCGCTCCACCTCGCTGAATCTGACCCGAGACGTACCCTTCCGCCCCTCAGGAGAGCTCGGCGACGCGACGATCGTTGCCGGACGCAGCGTCGCCACGGCGTGTTTGCTGGCGAGCGTGGTCATCGTCGCAGCGTTCGTTCTCGTCCCCCTCGCGTTCCTCGACGATCCGCACGTCGGTGGAGCAGCCGCATTCTGGGCCATGTTCCTCAGCCCAGTACCGATCTGCTTGATCATCTTCGCTGCCCGTCGGCGCTACGTGACGATCAACTCGTTCGAGTTGCGCTACCGGACGATTCTCCGCATCGTCGCAGCCGTGCGTACGCCGGACGTGATTCGTGTGGTCTTTCGTCAGACCGGCAAGGGCGATACGCGGCTGGAATGCGATGTCGTGACGCGATCCGAGGAGGTTCGCCTCGTGCTCGATTCCCGCGCCGCCCTGCGCGCACTCGCGTCCGTCGTGCCGCCTGAGAGGCGCTCGATCGTGACGCCGATCGAGCTGCCGAAGCTCTGAGAGAATCGAGAGGCAGATGCGGAATCCGTCACTTCGTGCAGGCTCGGGGCGATCGCGTTTCGAACCTCTCCTCGTCAGCGGACCGAGCCGATGCTGACCGCCTTCTGCATCGTGGTCATCGTGACGCAAGTCGCGACGTCGCTGCACCACCTCTCGAAGCCGGAGCAGCCACGGAAGCTGAGCGCTCCCTTATCGCCTCGGCCGAGGAAGCCCGAGGGCGACAGACTCCTGTTCTTTCAGATCTCCGTACTCCTCCTGCTTGCGGTGCTCTGGATCCTCGACGGCAGCTATCGCTGGAGTCGGTTCGGCATCTACCCCGACAGCCCGTGGCTCCTCGCGTTCCTCGCCGGCATCCCGGCTTACGCGATCATGATCATCGCCTGTGACACGGCACTCCGCCTCCTGGGGCAGAAGGAGCTCCAGACGGCCCGCGCGTACCTCGGCATGAGGACGCTTTGGCCGCGGTCGCGGACCGAGCGCAACAAGCTGCGCCTCGCCCTGGCGTTGAATCCGTTTACCGAGGAGTTCATCTACCGGGGCTTCGCTGTGCTCTTCCTGTCGAGGCTCACAGGCCAGACGGCTCTCTGCTGTGCCCTGGGTCTCGCCCTCTGCCTCGCAGCACACGCCTATCAAGGTCGTGCCAACTTGCCGTTCCACGCCCTCTTCTACCTCTGCAGCATCGCGTTGCTGTTCTCGCCCCTCGGCCTCGCCGCCTGCTTCGGCATGCACCTCGCTGGCGACATCTACCCGCTCTTCGCTCTCGAGAAGCAGCTGGCCGCGTGGAAGGCGTACCGACGATCGAAACGGCAATAGGTGGGCCCGCAGGCGCCCCACCCGGCGCGGCTGCGCAGAATTCCGACACGGCCGCGAACCTCCTACCTTGCCTCGCAAGCGGATCCCGCGCACACTGTTGCGTCACCCGCGTCCAGGGAGGACGATCATGCGATTCCGCACTCGCTCCGTGCACACCGGCGTCGACAAGGACAGCGCGTACCGCGCGGTCTCGACCCCGATCTACCAGACGTCCATCTTCCGCTTCGAGTCGCCCGAGGAGCCGCCGCAGTACGACTACACGCGCAGCGGCAACCCGACGCGCCAGGCCCTCGCCGAGAGTCTCGCCGCTCTCGAAGGCGGCGCCGGCGCCGCGTGCTGCGCGACGGGCATCGCCGCCGAGACGCTCGTGCTGACGACGCTCGCGGCCGGCGATCACATCATCGCGCCCGACGATCTGTACGGCGGCACGCACCGGTTGATGACGAAGGTCCTCCAGGAGCGCTGGAAGCTCGACGTCGACTTCGTTCGCATGACGGACCTCGACGCGGTGCGCGGTGCACTGCGCCCCGAAACGCGCCTCCTGTGGATCGAGACGCCATCGAACCCGCTGCTGCGGATCTTCGACATCCCGGCGCTCGTCGAGATCGCGGCGGCAAACGGTCTGCGCACGGTCGTCGACAACACGTTCGCGTCCCCGTACTTCCAGCGGCCGCTCGAGCTCGGCTGCGATCTGGTCGTTCACTCGACGACGAAGTACCTCAACGGGCACTCCGACGTCATCGGCGGCGCCGTCGTCGCTCGCACGCCCGAGCTTCTCGAAGAGATCGAGTACCAGAACAACGCCCTCGGCCTCGCACAAGCGCCGTTCGACTCGTGGCTCGTGCTGCGCGGCGTCAAGACGCTGGCGCTGCGCATGAAGGCGCACGAAGCCGGCGCGTTCGCGATCGCGCGGTACCTGAAGGCCCACTGCCGCGTGCGCAAGGTGTGGTTCCCGGGTTTCGAGGACCACCCCGGACACGATGTCGCGAAGCGACAGATGAGCGGCTTCCCCGGCATGCTGAGCTTCGAGGCGGAGAGCGAGGACCTCGCCCGTCAGGCGGCCACCTCGACAAAGCTGTTCAAGCTGACCGAGTCGCTCGGCGGCACGGCGTCGTTGATCGAGCTGCCGAGCCTGATGAGCCACGCGTCGATGGACGAGGACGCGCGCCTCGCGTGCGGTATCGTCCCGGAGCTCGTGCGCTTGTCGATCGGTCTCGAGGATCCGGAGGATCTGCTCGACGACCTCGAGCGCGCGCTCGCCGAGTAGCACGACGACGCCACCGCAGTGACGGCGATCACGGCTCGCGCTGCGGCGCGCGGTTAGTCTGCCGGTCCCTTTGCGTATTTCCGGTCTCGATCGTAGGAGCTTGTCATGACGAGGCCTTTGTTCCGCTCGTGGTTTGTCCGTGCTCTCGCGACGACGCTATGCACGTTCGTCGTGACGTCGACCGTCACCACCTTCGCCGGCCCCGAGCCGCGGCACGGGCTTCACTTCACGACGCCCGTCACGGTGTGGGACGAAGCGCTGCCGCTCGGCAACGGCCTCCTCGGCGCACTCGTGTGGGGAGACGGACAGCCGCTGCGCATCTCGCTCGATCGCACGGACCTCTGGGATCTCCGCCTCGTTCCCGAGTTCCACAGCGAGGAGTACTCGTACGCGCTCATGCGCCAGTGGGTGCGCGAAAAGCGCCTGCGCGATCTGCATCGGCTCTACGACAATCCGTACGGCCACGCGGGGCCGACGAAGATCCCGGCCGGTCGCATCGAGCTGCGCATCGATGGCAAGCCTGCGTTCGTCGACACGACGCTCGATCTCGCCGGCGCCGTCGCGACCGTGCGTCTTGCCGGCAACACATCGGCACGCGTTCTCGTGCACGCCGTCGAGCCCGTCGGCTTGATCGAGATCGATACGAACGCGGCGATCGACGCGCGCGTCGCCGCCCCACCGTTCGCCGGCGACGTGAAGGATCCCGCCGGGCCGGGCAAGATCAGCGCCGGCGACCTCGCATCGCTCGGCTACCCCGCGCCCGTCGAGACGAAGGGGCAAGGGCACAGTGGATTCGTGCAGACCGGTTGGAAGGGCTTCCGCTTCGCGGTCTGGCTCGGTTGGCGACGCGTCGGGGGAGAATCGGAGCGCTGGCTCGGCGCGTGGTCGATCGCGACGTCGCAAGACTCGGACGATCCGCTCGGGCTGGCCCGCAAGCGCTGCGAACGCGCGCTCGACGCGGGCTTCGCTGCGATGCGACGGTCGCACCAGCAGTGGTGGTCGCGCTATTGGAGTCAATCGTCCGTCAGTGTGCCGAACGCGGCGATCGAGCGGCAGTGGTACCTCGAAACGTACAAATTCGGCGCCGCCGCACGAGCGGACACGCCGCCGATCACGCTGCAGGGACCGTGGACCGCGGACAACGGGCGCATCCCGCCGTGGAAGGGCGACTACCATCACGATCTCAATACCGAGCTCTGCTACTGGCCGTGCTACTCCGGCAACCACCTCGACGGCGGTCGCGGCTTCGTCGACTGGCTCTGGAAGACGCGCGACACGGCGAAGGCGTGGACCCGTCGGTTCTTCGACATGCCGGGCTTCAACGTGCCGATGACAGCCGACCTGGCCGGACGACAGATCGGCGGCTGGCACCAGTACACGCACTCGTCGACGACCGCCGCGTGGCTGGCGCACCACTTCTGGCTGCACTGGCGACACAGCGGCGACGACGCGTTCCTGCGCGATCGCCTCTACCCCTATCTGCGCGACGTCGCGGTGTTCCTCGATGCGGTGACCGAGAAGGGCGCCGACGGCAAGCGCGTGCTGCCGCTCAGCTCGTCGCCGGAGACCCACGACAACCGCCTCGCGGCGTGGTTCCCGACGATCACGAACTACGACCTCGCGCTGATTCGCTGGGCATTCGGGACGGCTGCCGACCTCGCCGCGAAGCTCGAGAAGAAGGACGACGAAGCGCGCTGGCGGAAAGCGCTCGCGGAGATGCCGGAGCTCGCGCTCGATCCGGGTGACCGCAGATTGCTCGTCGCGAAGGGGCACCCTCTGCACGCGTCGCATCGACACTTCTCGCACCTGATGGCCATCCACCCGCTCGGCTTGATCCGCTGGGAGAACGGCGAGGACGACCGCAAGACGATCCGTGCCGCGCTCGCCGAGCTCGAGCGGCTCGGCACGTCGTGGTGGACGGGCTACAGCTTCTCGTGGCACGCGAACGTCGCAGCGCGCGCTCGCGACGGCGAAACGGCGGCGCGCGCGCTCGAGCTCTTCTCGACCGCGTTCTGCCTGCGCAACGGCTTCCACTGCAACGGCGACCAGAGCGGCAAGGGACACTCGAGGTTCCGCTACCGCCCGTTCACGCTCGAAGGCAACTTCGCGATGGCCGCCGGGCTGCAGGAGATGCTGCTGCAGAGCTATAGCGGCACGATCCGCGTCTTCCCGGCGATCCCGGCCGCGTGGAAGGACGTCTCGTTCAAGACGCTGCGCGCTGAGGGCGCGTTCCTCGTGTCGGCGACGCGTGAGGACGGCGTCACGAAGAGCCTACGCATCCGCTCGGAGCGCGGCGGCGAGTGCCGCGTCGAGGATCCGTTCGCCGGCAAGCGAACCCGCTTCGCGATCATCGCCGGGCCGCCGAACACGCTCCGCGTGAAGGACGGCAGTCTCCTGCTCAGAATGAGCCCCGGCGGAGAGGTCGAGCTGCGGCTCGCAAAGAAGAGAGGGAGCCCCAGACGAGCAAGCGAAACGAGTCACGACGCCGGCCGTCCGAGCATCCGGTCCAGCGCGTCCGACGCCTGGACCACCAGCGCCTCCGGATAGTGCGGGAACGGGTGGAAGTACTCGAACGTCAGGTAGCCGCGGTACTCGACGGCGTCGAGGGCCTCCATCACCGCCGGCCAGTTCGTCGTGCCGTCCAGGAGCGGCCGGAAGCTCTCGATCGAGAAGTCCGTGCCCTTCTTCGTGTACTCCTTGAAGTGGATGTTCTTCGTCCGCTTGCCGAGGAGCGGGATCCAGTGCTCCGGGAATTGGAACGGCATGATATTGCCGGTGTCGAAGTGCACGCGCACCCACGGGCTGTCGAAGCTGTCGACGAACTCGATCATGTCCGGTGGGCTCATCAGGTACGCGTTGAAGAAGATGTTCTCGATGTTGAGATACACCTCGTGCTTCTCCGCGAGCGGCAGGAGCCGTTTCACGGCCTCGCGCGCGCGTTCGTCGCACAGCTTGTACGGCACCTCCTCCGAGTCCTGCAGCCACGGGATGTAAACCGCGCCGGGCACGACGAGCAGGTTCTCGGTGCCGAGACGCTTCGCCGCGACGACCATGCGGCTCGCCAACTCCACGGCGCGCTCCCGCGTCGCCTTCTTGTTCGCGCTGAACGGGTACGGCCAGAACAGGAACGAGCACACGCCGCTGATCTCTATGCCGACTCGCTCGGCCATCGCGCGGATCGCGTCGAGCTCCTTATCGCCCGCCTTGTCGGACAAGTCGTTCTCGAGATCGTAGTTGACCTCGACCGCGTCGAACCCGGCGCGCTTCGCTAGCTGGAAGCATTCCTCGAGGTTCATACGCTGCGGGTACGGAAACGCCCACAGATTGATCGACTTCTTCATGTCGTAGCGCTTCGCGGAGCGCGCGAGCTCGGTGCCACCGGCAGTTACCGACGCAGCTGAGTCGCCGTTCTCGGCGTCCGGATAGATATCGCCGGTTGCGCACGACGTGAGACCGGCACCGGCCATCGATGTGCCGAGGAGGGCCGCGTAGCGCATCGCGTCGCGGCGGCTGAAGACCGCGTCGCGGAGGGGATCGTTCGACCGCATGCTTCCTCTTCTCCGTAGTAGGTGTCCGTGACGCGCGAGAGACGACAAGCGCCCAGAGCCACGACCGACAACTCGAACCGTTCGCAGGGTAACGATACCAGAACACCTCGCGAACCAGCTCCTTGACTTCGAGCTTCAACGCGCGGAGCCTGTTCTCCATTGAAGAATGGACTGCTGTTTCGATTCAACAGGGAGCACGAATCATGAAGTTCGCACGATTCATCGTCGCCGCCGCCGTCCTGTGTGTCGCCGCATGGGGCTGCACGGCGCCGCCCGAAACCGGTCCCGCCGAAGGCGCTGCCGCCGAGTGCAAGTGCCCCTCGGGTTGCACCTGCGCTCACTGTTCGGGTGACGCCAACGCCAAGTGCGCCTGCCAGGGTTGACCCTAGTCCGCCGGCACGCGTGGGGCGATCACCGTTCGCCCTGCGCGTGCCGTGCGAGGCCCTCGAGACCGTCGCAGGTGCGCCTGCGTTCCCGCCTACTTCACGGTCTCGAGCGCGAAGTAGTCGATGCCGATCATGTGGCGCGGCTTGGCGTCGGGATTCGTGCCGGTGATCTCGATCTCGAGAGAGTGCCCACCGGCTTCGAGGTCCCGCGTCCCCAGCGCGACCTTGCGAACGGTGTTCTCGCGGCTGTACAGGTCGATCGGTCCGGCTAGCTCCTTGCCGTCGAGCCAGAAGCGGAAGATGCCGTAGTCGAACGCTCGCGTGCCGTTCATCGCGATGCGATAGCGGCCCGCCCTCTCGACCGGCAAGAGAAGTGCCAGCCGGTCGCCGGGCTTCGCGTCGCGCCACCAGAGGTGCTTGTCGTCGCTCCAGCGCGAGTCGGTCTGCACCTCGACGATGCCGGCCGACTTGCGGACGACGCGCATCGTCTCTCCCTCGATCGCTCCGGGCACACGCCGCGGCGTGCCGGGAATCGGCTGGATTGCCTCGTACGGATCCGGCGGCCGGTTGCTGATGGCGCCGGGCCGCGCGTACCAGTACGTCGTGGCCGCGTAGGCCAACGCCGAGCGCGCCCAGTGCCAGACCTCCATGTCGAACCGCAGCGACGAGCGGAACGGAATCGCATCGAGGCTGCGCGAACGCGTCACGGTGACCCAGCCCGGCTGGTTGTTGCCATCAGGTCGCGGCTGCGAGTGAAACGGCGCCTCGAAGAACACGCCGCGATCGCCGAACGAGTAGCCGTAGTAGTCTTCGGTGCCCGTGCCGAAGTGCGTCGGAAATGTCTCGCCGTCGACGAAGATCTTCTCGTCGCCCTCCCCCCACCACGCGGGAACGCCGTTGCGCATCGCGAGCGTGTCGCCGACGTAGACGCCCTCGCCGCGAATCTCGACGTAATTCCAGTCGAAGCCGTCCGCCTTCTTCGACCAGAACGGTTGCTGCTGGCGCCACCTGGCATGGAAGTACATCGAGCGATCGTCCCAGCTCCAGCTCGGGTCGACGACTACCGCGAGCGACGCGTTCACGGCCGCGCCGTCGAGGTTCTCGAGCTCGACCTTGCACGACGTCGCGAACGGCATGACCCAATAGCACGTCATCGCACCGTCGCGCGCCACGGGCTTCACCCAATCCCCCGCCCCCCCCCCGGCGCGCGCGAGGGGGCGCCACCAGCCGCGATACGGGTTGAGCCCGACACCGCTGCCGAAGAAGTCGCCGGCCGGACACCAGACCGTCTCGTCGCCGTCGAACGCGACCTTGACGATCGTCGCGCGCAGTGCGCGCTCCATGTCGTCAGCCTCGAGTCGTACCGTGATCCGACGGACGGCACCCGAACCCGCGACGTCCTCCGCGAGCGTCTGACCGCGTTCGAGACGCGCGGTCTTCGGCTTCGCGTCGGCGGTGACATTTGCCGCAGCGGGTTCGAGCAGCAGCGCACCGACGCGCAGCAGCGCACCGCGCGATCGCTCGAGCACGTCGTCGCTGAACGACTCGACGCGCGTGCCGCTCGCGTACGAGCGGTGCTCGATCACGTACCAGGTGCGGTGCATGCCGTCGCGACTCTGCCAGTAGTTCGGCACGTCGTAGGTCACCTTGCAGCCGCGCGCGTACGGAATCGGCAGATACAGGTTGCGGCCGATCGACCGGACGGCGGAGAGCGGCGGCTCGACGAACGATCGCCCGGCGAGGAGGTCGTCAGCGCGCGCCGTGATCGCCGGCGTGTCCGACCCGTCCAGATAGAAGCGCAGCGTGCCGATCGGCCCCTTGTCGGGACGCGGCGCGCCCATCCAGATCCGCACGACCGCGCCGGGGCCGTCGGTATCGAGCATCACCCACTCCGTCCGACCGTCGTGCTTCTCCGCACGGACGAAGTGGGACCAATCGTGATTCGCGAACCACCCCGGACGGTCCGGGCGCACGGACAGTCGCTCGTAGCTGCTCGCCTGGCCGGTCTTGTAGGTCGGCGACGGCAGCCGCGCCAGTCGGTCGCGATCGACCATCTCCCGCAGGAGCGACTCGAAGGTCACGTCGTGCTCAGCGGCAGAAGCAGTGGCAGCCGTCGCGATCACGACGACGGAGGCTGCGACGAGTGCTCGCCGAGCAAAGATCGAGACGCGGTCGTTGACGTTCATCGCGGTGCTCCAGCTCGTACGCAGGTCTTGGTGGCAGGAAAGCACGCTCGCGCCCCGCCGGTCCAGCGGAATCGACTCTCCCGAACCGTGGAGGCCGTTGCATCGTCCCCGACGCGTAGGCAGACTGACGCCAGGGATCATACGAGGAGCCCAGCCATGAGATTCATGCGAGTTATCGCGGGCGGATGGCTGCTCGCCATCAGCTTGTCCGCCGGCGGTGCGACGGCGGCCGAAACGATCGCGGAGAAGGCGGCCGAAGGAGTCCGTGTGCAGCTTCTGCGCTGCGAGTATCAGAGCCGGCCGCTGGGCATCGATCACCTGGTGCCCCGCTTGAGCTGGACGCTCGAGTCGTCCGCTCGCGGTCAGAAGCAAACCGCGTATCGCGTTCTGGTAGCGCGAACTCCCGCAACGCTGCGGGCGAATCGCGGCGATCTCTGGGACAGCGGCAAGACGGCATCGAGCCGGAGCGTGAACGTCCCGTACGCGGGAAGCGCGCTCGCTTCTGGTCAGGCCTGTCACTGGAAGGTCGCGGTGTGGGATCGAGACGGCAGGCGTTCCGACTGGAGCGCTCCGTCGTCCTGGGAGATGGGCCTTCTGAAGGCCGACGACTGGAAGGGACAGTGGATCGGCGACGGCAAGCCGCTGCCGACGCAGGAGTCGGAGTTCTTCAAGGACGACCCCGCCCCTCTGTTCCGCAAGGAGTTCACGGCCTCCGGGCCGATCCGCAGCGCGCGGCTCTATGTCAGCGCGCTGGGATACGTCCATGCGCGATTGAATGGCCGAGCCATCGGCGACCGACATCTGGAGCCGCTCTGGACCCTCCCGAACAAGCGCGTGTTCTACAGCGTCCACGATGTGACCGGGCACCTCGCACAGGGCGCGAACTGCCTGGGCGTGACTCTCGGCAACGGCTGGTACAACCCCCGGCCACTGCGGATGTGGGGACGTGTGAATCTGCGCGAACGCCTGCCGGTGGGACGGCCGCAGTTTCTCCTCCAACTCCGGATCGAGTACGCCGACGGCTCCCGCAAACAACTCGTCAGCGATGCCTCCTGGAAACACGCTTCGGGGCCGGTTCTCCGCAACAGCATCTACCTCGGAGAGAAGGTCGACGCCCGCAAGGTCGTGTCCGGCTGGGACGAGCCGGGCCTGGACGATAGCACGTGGGCCTCCGCGGTGACGGCGCCGGCACCCGAGGGTCCGCTGCAGGCCCAGCCACTGCCACCCATCCGGATCACGGCATCCGTCAAGCCCGTCCGAGTCACCGAACCTGCCGACGGCGTCTACATCGTCGACATGGGCCAGAACTTCGGCGGCTGGGCGCGCTTCACCTTCGACGTCCCCGCGGGAACAGAGATCGGCATGCGGTATGGCGAGCTGCTGTACCCGGACGGCATGCTCAACCCGATGACCAGCGTGTGCGGCCAGATCAAGCGCAAGGAGCCGCCCGCGAACGGTTCACCGGCCGTCGCGTGGCAGGGAGACACGTACATCGCTCGCGGTGGCGGCCCGGAGACCTACACGCCTCGCTTCACGTTCCACGCCTTTCGGTACGTCGAGATCACCGGCCTCCCGACCCGCCCCTCCCTCGAGGACATCGAGGGACTTCGCATGAACTGTGCCGTGGAGCCGGCCGGATCGTTCTCGTGCTCGAACGAGCTGTTCAACCGCATCCAGACGATGTGCCAGTGGACGTTTCTCAGCAATCTGTTCGGTGTGCAGTCCGATTGTCCGCACCGGGAGCGGTTCGGATACGGCGGCGATCTGGTCACGACCTCGGACGCCTTCATGCTCAACTACGATATGGCGGGCTTCTACGCCAAGGCGACCCGCGACTGGCATGACAGCGCGCTGCCGGACGGCATGCTGACCGACACCGCGCCTTCGGTGGGCATTCAGTATTGCGGTGTCGGCTGGGCCATGGCCCACCCACACCTCCAGGCACAGCTCTACCGCTACTACGGCGACCGGCGCATCATCGAGGAGCAGTACGCCACCAGCAAGCGGTGGCTGGAGCTGGTGCGTGCCGCGAACCCGGATCACGTCGTCAAGCGCGGACTCCACGACCACGAGGCTCTGGAGAAGGAGAAGACGCCACCGATGGTCACGCCGCTCTATTGCGAGTCCGCGCGCATGCTGTCCAGCTTGGCGCGGATACTCGGCAAGGAGGACGAGGCGAGAGACTACGCCCGACTCGCCGACGCGATCCGCAAGGCGTATGTCGACCGCTTCCTTTCCCAGGGCGATGGCGTCGTGGCCTCGGGCATTCAAAGCGCCCAGGCGTTCGCCCTGTATCTGGACATGATGCCGGCGGCCCAACGATCGGCGGCCTTGGAGCACCTCGTGAGAGACATCGTCCACGAGCACGATGGCCATCTGACGACGGGAATCTTTGGCACGAGATTCATGCTGGATGTCCTGAGCCGCGAACGACGCGCAGACGTCGTCCGTGACATGGTCAATCTCCGAAGTTTCCCGGGCTGGGGAAACATGCTGGAGCAGGGCGCCACCACGCTATGGGAGCACTGGAAGTTCAGCGACAACACCTTCAGCCACAATCACCCGATGTTCGGATCCGTCAGCCAGTGGTTCTACAACTGGCTCGGAGGCATCGAGCCGAGCGAGGATGCCGTCGCGTTCGACAGCTTCTCTTTGCAGCCGCAGTTCCTGAAGGGGCTGGACTGGGTGCGTTGCACGCATCGATCAATTCGAGGCCCCATCACCTGCAATTGGACTCGAAAGGGCGACCGCGTCGCCCTGGAGCTCGTGATACCGGTAAGCACGTCCGCCACGCTGATTCTGCCCGGGGCGGGCGAGCTCGCCGAGAACGGGCGCCCCGCGGCCGATGCGACGGGCGTGACGAAACTCGCCGAGCGCGACGGGCTCGCGACGTTCCGGCTGGAGTCGGGGCGCTATCGATTCGTGTTCGAACCCTAGTCGCCCCTTCACGATCTCACCGAGGACGATGACCATGCGACACCTCATCGACCGCCGTCCGATGCATCCGGCGATCGCGCTCGCGATCTGCTCCGTGCTCACCCTCGCGACGTACGATGTCTACGCACGCGAAACGGTCGCCAAGAAGGTCGTGCGAGAGGCCCCCGGCGCGAAGAACCTGCTGCGCGCGGATCGGTGGCGCGCCTGGGGCGAAGGCTTCGAGACGACGAAGGAAGGAGCCTTCGTCTGCGACAACGGCACGGACGCGAAGGTTCAACGCGGTGCGTCGCAGACGGTAGTGCTCGACCAGACCGTCCCGACGCCGATCGTCGCGATCGTATCGAGTCGTGCCATGGGCGTGTCGGGCGCGCCGAACTCGGACTACTCGCTCTACCTCGACCTCGTGTATGCCGACGGCACGCCGCTGTGGGGTCAAGTCGCGACGTTCGCGGTCGGCACGCACGATTGGCAACGTCGCAAGGTGCTCGTCGTGCCGAAGAAGCCCGTGCGCAGCGTGACCGTGAATCTGCTCCTGCGACGGCACGCCGGGCGCGCGAGCTTCCGCGATGCATCGCTGTCGCAGATCGCCGTCCCCGACGGTGCCATCTCGTTCGACGGTGTCGCCGTATCGGTCGGGTCGAAGCCGGTCGAGGGTTTCCAGCTGCGCGACGTCGCGGCGAACTCCGACTTCGTGCGTCCGAACGGCAACGGAAATGCGCTCGGAGTCCGCGTCACGGGCGGTCCGAGGCACCGCGATGGCGCGCGTTTCTTCCGCGTCGATGTCCGGTCTCTCCAGCGTGCCGATCGCGCCGTGACGCTCGTATGGACCCTACCGATCGCCGCGACCGGGTGCGAGTGGCTGGAGGATCCGCGGCGCGCGGAGCCGGTGCGCCCCGGGCGCGAGTACGTCAACGCCGGCACGTTCCGCGCCGGGGCCAACGGCCGGCTGTCGAAGTACCCGTTCGCCGCGGTCACGACACCCGACGGCGGTCGCGCGCTAGGCATCGACATGACGCACCCGGCGTTCTTCCGCGTCGGATACAACGCCGGTTCCGGCGAGCTGTTCATCGCGTGGGACATCGGCCTGACGTACGAGCAGCCGCGCGCGCGCCTGCGGTTCTGCGTCTTCGACTTCGACCCCGCGTGGGGCTTCCGCGCCGCGCTCGACCGATACCACCGACTGTTCCCCGAGCACTTCCGCTGCCGCACACCAAAGCAAGGCTTGTGGATGCCCTTCGCGCCGATCAGCGAGGTCGCCGGCTGGCAGGACTTCGGCTTCCGATTCAAGGAGGGCACGGGCGAGACAGCCTGGGACGATGCGCACGACATCGTGACGTTCCGCTACACGGAGCCGATGACCTGGTGGATGCGCCTCCCGAAGGGCACGCCGCGCACGATGGAGGCCGCGAACGCGCGAGTGAGACACCTCGCCGAGAACGGGTCGCCATCGGACCGCGAACGCGCCCGCGCGCTTCTCGCGAGCGGCTATCGCGATGAGAACGGCCAGCTCGTCGGCCTGTTCCGCGACACGCCGTGGTGCGATGGCGTCGTCTGGAGCCAGAACTCGATGCCGGGCATCGTCGCGCCCATCACCGACTTCAAAGCGAAGTGGAACGCGCAGATTCGCGAACGTCTGTACGGCCCGAGTCGCAAGGGAGACCTCGACGGCGAGTACGTCGACTCGAGCGAAGGTTACGTCACCGCGCAGCTCGATTTCTGCCGCGACCACTTCGTGACCGCAAAGACACCGCTGACGTTCTCGTGGGAGAGCCGCCGCCCCGCGATCTTCCGCGGCCTGATCGCGTACGAGTACGTTCGCGCGATGGCCGACGACGTCCACGGCATGGGCAAGCTGATGATGGCGAACTCGACCCCGATCCGCCTCTGCTGGCTCGCGCCGTGGCTCGACGTCATGGGAACGGAGACGAATTGGAATCCCGGCGGCACGTGGCGGCCGATGTCGGACGCCGACCTGCTCTACCGACGGTCGCTGTGCGGCCCGAAGCCGTACTGCTTCCTGATGAACACGAACTTCGACGCGTTCTCGCACGAGCTCGTCGAAAAGTACATGAAGCGCGCCGTCGCGTACGGCATGTTCCCGGGCTTCTTCAGCGCCGACGCGTCGACCGGTCAGTACTTCCGACGCCCTGATCTCTACGAGCGCGATCGACCGCTCTTCAAGAAGTACGTGCCGATCTGCACGCGCATCGCGGAGGCCGGCTGGCGACCGATCACCGGAGCGTGGTCGAGCGATCCGCGCGTTACGGTCGAGCGCTTCGGCGATCGCTACCTGACGGTGTTCAACCACGCCACCGAGCGCGTCGCCGTCGACATCCGGCTCGCCGATCGGCCGGCGGCGTCGTGCATCGACCTCGTGTCGACGCGCAAGGTCGCGTGGCGCGCTCTCGAGGAACGAAAGCGCGAGGCCCGCGCCGTCTGCAGCCTGGGGCTCGACGGCGAGGGCCTCGCGGTGATCGATCTTCGTCCGGCAGCGAAGTAGTCGTCAGAACCGGTACGTCACCTCCGCTTCCGTCTCACCGACGCGCACGGTCACCACGTCAACGACGTCCTCTGCGGCACCCGGGATGAAGAAGCTCGCCTGGCCGTTCTCGTCGGTGACGACCGACTCCGCGTTCGAGTAGCCATCCGTCCCGACGATCGAGAACTCGACGGTCACACCGGCCTCGGCCGGGAAGATCGTCGCCGTCACGGTCACGCTCTGACCGGGGGCCGGATCGGCCGGGTGCGGCGTGATGCTCGCGATCGTGAAGTTGTCCGGGAAGATATCTCTGTTCGGGAAGCCGATCGTGCCGTAGTCGCGCTGCTCCTTGCTGAAGCCGTCCGTCACGTCGGCGAGCACGTTGACGGTGCCGCCGCGGCGGATCGAGCACTCCGGTGGACCGATGTGCGTAACGCAGTCGTGCGTGGTGCCGCTGACGTCCGGATCGTCCGGCGCTTCCCAGATGATCGGCAGCGCTTGCGCGGTCGCGGACGGCGACGCGAGCGGCGCGGTCACCGGCAGCGAACCGGCATTCGCAAGCGACAGCACGTAGTCGTTGTACGCGTCCATCTCGTCGTACGTGTCGATGATCTCGCCGACGTCGAGTCCGTCGGGGACATCGTCGGTCGGCGGCACGGCGAGCGCCGCGTAGAAGTTGCCCCGACCGAACAGCGGGGTGGGCAACGTGAATCCTCCGGACAGGTCGTCGCCGTCCGCGTCGTCGACGATAGCGAAGATGCACGTCATGCCGTCCGGATGCTGGTCCGGGTTCGCGTGGTCGCCGGGCGACGTCGCCAGCGTCTTCAGCACGGTCGTGTCGGGAATGCCGTCGATCACGAGGGCGTCGACGTACGAGCACAGCGCCGCCGCAGCGGAGAATGGCGCGGCACCGAGCGGACGCCGCTTCTCGTCGAGCCGCCCGAAGTCGATGATCATGTCGTCGACGACGACATCGATCGTCGGCTTCGTGTTCGGAACGACCTCGATGTTCCAGCGGCACTCGTCGAACAGGCCGAGCTCGTCGTAGACGGTCAGATAGACGGTGTATCGCCCGCCGCGCAGCGGGAACGGCAGCCACCCCCGACTCGCTTCGACGTCCGACGCGCCGGGCTCGTAGATCGGCAGGCCGCCCGACGTGAATGTCCAGAAGAGGTCGAGATTGCCGTTCTCCGGATCGTGCGGCGTTCCGGCCAGCGTCAACGCACCGAGAGGGGTGAGCTGCTCGACCTTGATCGGCCCGACGTTGACGATGCGCGTCAGGTTGTCGGGGGCCTGTCCGTCGAGCGCATCGACGACCGCGACGCCCTCCGGCGCAAACGCGGTCGCGGTGATGATCGGCCGCACATTCGACCCGGGCAGGATCCGAGCACCCGAGAAGACGATCGACGGATCGGTCGTCTCGAGATCCGTGCTCTCGGCACCGTCGAGCGTGATCGTGATCGTCTGATCGATGAACGGGTCGTCGGCGCCCTCTTCGATGCGCGGGATCGTGAAGAACAGGCCGTTCGCGACGCCGGGCTGCGGATGGGGATAGCTGACGATGAAGTGGTAGCGCCCCGGCAGGAGCGTCATCGTCGTCGAGGCTCCCGGATCGAGATCGACGCCACCCTCGGGCAGCGGACGGTACGCGGGGTACGGGCTATCGAGCGCGACGTCTGGAGGCACGGCCGGCCCGCTCACGTAGCGCAGCTCGATCCCGAGATCGGCGATGGTCGGATCGGCGCTGTTGAGTACGCGCACTCGCGATTTCCCACGGTAGAAGACGCCGTAGACGGACAGGTGGTCGATCGTCGTCGAGATGTAATCGCCGTCGATCGTGCCGCCGAGGTCTTCCCACACGCCCTCCGTCGGATTCCACCGCCCGATGTAGAGATTCTCCGCCGCGACGCCCGGCGGGATCGGCAGCGTCAGGTCGACTTCCTCGATGAACATCGTGCCCGTGGGCTCGATGCCGAAGGTCTTCCCGACAGGCTGCTGACCGAACGGCGATCCGGCCGGCAGCTGATCGATCGTACCGATCGACATCGTCAACGTCTCGTCGACCGCTCCGGCCGGCAAGCTGATCGACGCACCGTCGAGCTCGTCGTCGGCGCTGTCGACGGCGACGAGACCGCCGGCCTTCGGCGAGACGGTGCCCGAGCTCAGAACCGTGTCAATCGCGGGATCGACCTGCTGTTGGTTGCCGGCGCCGCCGCCGGCCGCCGGAACACCGCCGCCACCACCACCGCCACCACACCCGCTCGCGACGACGAGCAGCGTGACCGCACACAACGAGTACACGAAAAGGGCACCTACACACGCAGAACTCTGGCGCTTCCTGGACATGGTCTGTCTCCGTCTCGCTTGGCTATCCGCCGCGGCGGCCCGGTCGATTGAGGCGGTGGGCGTTCGCGACGGTGCGGGGTCGTGCTTCCCGAGTCATTCGTCCGACTGATCTGTGAATTGCCGTTTGACGCGGGAACCGGACAGGAAATCCGACGACGGCGATGAACCCCTCGCCGCCGCGTTGCTCGTCATCGCGCGCGGTGGTAGCTTCAGTACCGCACGCCGCAAACAGTCCCGGAGGTGTCATGCAAGCGGACGAATCCGAGCCGGGCCGCATCGACGAAGAAGCACGTCGGGAGTACGAGCGCGCGTGGAGCGGCGGCCGTCCGGCGCCGATCGAGTCGTTCCTGCCGCCGACGTCCCACGCCGACCACCTGGCGACTCTCGAAGAGCTCGTCGCGATCGAGCTCGAATTCGGATGGAAGGCGTGGGGCGAGCAGCGTCCCGGCGCGAAGCGACCAGCGCGCGTCGAGGAGTACCTCCTGCGGTTCGAACGCCTGCGCGAGGGCGCCGTATTGATGCGCCTCCTGCGCGAGGAGTTTCTCGTGCGTCATCGCTACGGCGATCGGCCGCAGCGAGAGGAGTACTGCGAGCGCTTTCCGGCGCTGGTCGACACGCCGGAGCGGATGGGCACGCTGCCGCTCTGGGAGGGTGCGGAACGCGGATCGCACAGCGGAGCACCCGGTACCTTGCCGCAGGTTCCGGGCTACGAGATCACGGACACCCTCGGTCGCGGTGCGATGGGCATCGTGTATCGAGCACGCCAGCTCGATCTCGACCGGCCGGTCGCGTTGAAGATGCTCGTCGCTGGCGCGCACGCCGGCGAGGAAGAGCTCGCGCGCTTCCACGTCGAGGCCGAGGCGGCCGCACGCTTGCGCCACCCGAATGTCGTGCAGATCTGGGAAATCGGCACGCATGACGGCTGTCCGTACCTATCGCTCGAGTACGTCGAAGGGGGCAATCTCGCCGATCGTCTCGGGGGCAAGCCTCTGCCCCCTCGCGAGGCGGCTCGGTTGGTCGAGATCCTCGCCGGCGCCGTGCACCGAGCGCACGAAGGCGGCATCGTCCACCGCGACCTGAAGCCCGAGAACATCCTGTTGAGCGCCGACGGGACTCCGAAGATCGGCGACTTCGGTCTCGCGAAGTGGCTGGAGGGCGCGCCGGGCTCGACGCCGGTGCGCACGCGGACCGGCGACATCATGGGGACGCCGGGCTATATGTCGCCGGAGCAGGCGGCCGGCAAGGCCAAGGAAGTCGGTCCGGCGGCCGACATCTGGGCGCTCGGGTCGATCCTCTACGAGGCGATGATCGGCCACGCGCCCTTCCGCGCCGAGACGCCGTGGGACTCGGTCGCGCTCCTCATGACCGAGGAGCCGATCTCGCCGCGACGCGTCCGCCCCTCGGTCCCGACCGACCTCGACACGATCTGTCTCAAGTGCCTCGAAAAAGATCCGGCGAAGCGCTACGCGACGAGCGCGGATCTCGCGGTAGACCTCGGACGGTTCCTGCGCGGCGAATCGATTCTCGCGCGACCGACGGGCGCGTGGGGTCGCTCGACGAAGTGGGTCAAGCGCAAGCCGCTTGCCGCAGCGCTGATCTTCGTCATCGTCTCAGCCGGGCTGAGCTTGCTCACCGGCAGCCTCTGGTACAACGAGAAGCTCAGCGACGCTCTCGAACGCGAGAAGGAGCAGCTCGAGGAGACGGAGCGGCAGCGCGAGTGGGCGCGCGCCAACCTCGGGAAGGCGCGCGGCGCGGTCGATCGCATGCTGACCCGCGTGGCCGAGGGGCCGCTGGCGAAGACGCCGCGTATGGAGCAGGTGTCGCGACAGCTGCTCGAAGACGCTCTCGAGTTCTATCAGGGCTTTCTCGCGCAGGAGAGCGACAGCGAGGAGATTCGCCGCGACACGGCCCGCGCGTACCGGCGCGTCGGCGATATCCACATGAAGCTCGGCGGAAGCGAGCCGTCCGAGAAGGCCTATCGGGAGGGAATCGCGATGCAGGAGGAGCTCGTCGAGGAGTTCCCCGACCGTTCCGATCTCGCGACCGACCTCGCGGACTCGCTCAACAACGTCGGCCTCCTCCTCGCGGCGACGGGACGACACGAAGCGGCGGAGACGGCGTTTCGTCGCGCGATCACGATCTCGAACGAGCTGGTCGAGCGGTTCGGTGCGCGCGGGGAGATCCTGCTCCGGCTCGGGGAGTTCCACCACGGGCTCGGGACGTTCTTCTCGGACCGCGGGCGCTCGGACGAGGCCGAGGTCGAGCTGCGGCGCGGGCTGGAGATTCTCGAAAGACTCGCTTCGCCCGATGCCGCAGCGGTGCTCCGCAAGCAGCTCGCTCGAACGAGTGCGAATCTCGGCCTCCTGTTGCGCAACTTCGAGCGTTTCGACGAGGCGGAGCCGCTCCTTCGGCGGGCGGCCGCTCTCCAGAGCGAGCTCGTCGCGGAGTTCCCCGAGGTGCCGGAGTATCGCGCGGGGCTCGGCAGTACCTACAACACGCTCGGCATCCTGCTCGCCGATCGCAGGCGCGCGTCAGAGGCGGACGAAGCGTACGGCAAGGCGCTCGAGTACGGACGATCTCTGGCCGCCGACTTCCCGTCGGTGGTCGACTACCAGTCCGCGGTCGGCATCACGCTCCACAACCGCGCCGAGCTCGCGATACGAGCCGCCGACCACCGGCGCGCCGTCGAGCTTCTCGACGATGCGATTCGCTACCAATTGGCGGCGCACCGGGCGCGTGCGACCGAGGCCGCGTATCGATTCAATCTGCGCAACCACCATTCGGCGCTCGGCGAGTCGCTCGTCGAGATCGGCCACCACCGACGCGCGGCAGAGGTCGCGCGGCGACTGCCGACCTTCTTGCCGGACAGCGCGAGCGCCCATCGGCTGGCGGCCGGCTTCCTCGCGCAGTGCATCGGCCTCGCGCGGAAGGACGGCGCGCTGTCGGCGGACGATCGCGACGCGGCGATGCGGGACTACGCCGCCGACGCGGTCGCGATGCTACGCGCGGCCGCCGAGCGAGGGAAGGCCGACATGCTCGATTGGATGGTCGCAGCCGACCTCGGGTCGCTACGCGCTCGCGAGGAGTTCAAGGCGTTCATCGCCGAGCGCATGAAGCGCGGCGCAGGCGGCGACTGAGTCCGGAGTACCTACGAAGCGGCGCTCTCCAACCTCGCGCGCACGCGCTCGAGCAATCGACGCACGGTCCGCTCCGAGCACTGCAGCTCGGCCGCGATCTCCTCCTGCTTCGCGTCCTGCAGGCGCAGCTCGACGACCCGCTGCTCCTCGGGGCCGAGGGACTGGAGGAGCTTGCGAAACTGCTCCGCGAACTCGACGGCTGCCTCGGGCGTCGGAGCGCGATCGACGGGATCGTAGAAGAACGTGCCGCTCTCGTCGAGGACCGGCGCGGCGTCGACCTCGCGATCGAGGCCGCGCTTCTTGCGCAGGTGGAAGCGCGCCTGTTCGCGCACTTTCGTCAGCGTGATCGTACACAGCAGGCGCCACAGGCTCTCGCTTCCTGCCAGCTGGAACTGACCACCAGCGACGCGCCGCAGGAACGTCCGGAACGCGGACTGCACGATGTCCTGCGGATCGAGGCGACGGCGCAACGGACGGGCGAGGTGCTTCCCCGCGATGCGCTCCAACGCGTCGCTGTACCGATCGCAGAACTCGCGCACGACGGCATCGTCGCCGCCGCGCAAGCCGTCGATCATACGCTGGAAGTGCTGTTCGTCGTCGGTATCCATCAGCTCACCTGATCGACATCAAGTACTCGATCAGCCCTGCCATCTCGTCCTTCGTCATCTGATCCTCGAGCGCCTCCGGCATGATCGACATGTCACTCGACTCGAGGAATTGGATGTCGGCGCGAAGCACGGTATCGCTCAGTCCTTCGCCTCGCTGCAGCGTGACGCTGGTGGCCGTCTCCGCGGTGATCATGCCGGTGATCAACACGCCCTTCTTCGTCATCAGCGTGTAGCTCAGGTACTGGGGGTTCACCTCGCGATTCGGATCGAGGAGGCTCAGGAGGATCGTCTCCCGACCGCGGTTCTTGATCGACGCCAACGGCAGGCCGAGATCGTAACCCACGCCCTCGAGCTTGTGACACGTCGCGCAGATCTTCTTGAACACCTCCTTGCCGCGCGTCTTGTCGCCCGGCATCGCGAGAACGTCGCGGTACGCGTCGACGACTTCCTTGCGATTGCCGATCCGCCTGTCGCCGAAGAGCTCGGCGGCGCGTTCCGAGATCTTCTCGTTCGGATGCCCCAGCAGGACCCGGAGCCGCGCGGGATCGAGCTGGGAGGCGACGATTCGCTCGTCCTCGATCGCCCCCAGCAGCGCCGGCAGACGATCACCGCGCGCGAACAGCGCCTCGGTCGCCTCGCCGCGTACCGCGGGGCTGAATCCGTCCCACGCGTCGATGATCACGGCAGCTATCTTGTCCGATTCGAACCTCCCGAGAGCCTGCAGCGCCGCCGCCTGCACCGCGCCCGGCTCTCGACTGTCGAGGAGTGACGACAGGACTTCGCGCACCTCGTCGAACGGCGCCGAGGCCAGCGATCGAATGGCGCCCACGCGTTTGTCGACCGGCTGCGCAGCGTTCGCGGCCGTCTTCTTCGCCTGGACTAGGAGGTCGGCGAGCACGTCGGCCATGTTCCCGCCGCTGAGCTGCGCGAGAAGCGGGCTGCCGGATGCCTCGAGGCCCTTGCTCAGGCCACGGACGACGCCGCGCACCGCTGCGCTCTCCGTCGACGGGACCGCGTCCAGGGTCTTGAACACGGTCGCCACCTGGTCGCTTCGACCCTGCCGCCCCGCTTGTTCGGCGAGGGCCTCGAGCAGCGCCCGACCCGGTCCGCTCGATCGCCACGCGGGCTTCGCGATCATGAGAGCGAACAGATCGCCGGCGCGCCCCATCGTCGAGCTGAGGACGGCCAAGCGGATCCAGCGGTTGCCAGCGTCTCGTTCGGCGATGGAGGCCAGCGCTGCCGTGGCCGATGGGCTCGCGATTTCGCCGAGCGTGTACGCGAGCTGGTGACGGACCCCGACGTCGTCGTCCGAGGCCAACGCGCAAAGTCCCGCCTGCAACGCGTACGCGCCGTCGAGCACCCCTTCCGACAGGCGCACCGCATGCTCTCGAACGCGCGGATGCTCGTCGCCGAGCGCGGCGACGGCGACCTCCGGCGCAAGCCCGCCCTGCGCGGCCAACGCGTACAGCGCGTGCATGCGACCGAGGGGTGACGACGACGACGCGGATAGCTTCGCGAGCCGCTCGATCACCGCCGAATCCTGTCGCTCGTACAGCAGACGACTGGCCGTGCGGCGATGCCAGCCGTTGGGATGCGCGAGCAGCTCGACCAGCTTCTCGCTCGACAACGCGCCGAGCCGTTCCCGCCGCGGCGGCCTGAATCCGGTGGGAGCGATCCGGTAGATGCGACCGCGGTCGTTTCCGGCATTGAGGTCGATGTACTTCTTGACCGACGGCGGCAC